>CALMLW010000167.1 GCA_937868015.1 uncultured Synergistaceae bacterium
GCGGTGGTGCGCTCCGCCTCGGCCCCCGCCAGCCAGAGTCCGGGAAGCGCCCCCCGGGGAAACGTGCCCATCCCCCCGCCGGACTCGGACCTCGGGCCCCAGGACGCCACCGACGTCTGGTAGGGGAAAATTCCCATGGAAGGATCGTTGCTTAAAACGGGACAACAACTCCGGTCATCGCTGGGCCTGCCCTGCATCGTGCGGGAGTTCCTCGGCGGGGGCGGCCAGGGGGAGGTGTACCGAAGCTCCTGGGGGGATCAAGAGGTGGCCCTGAAGTGGTACTTCCGGGCCCAGGCCACCGGCGAACAGGCGGCAGCCCTGGAGCTCCTGGTGGCCCGAGGAGCCCCCGATGGACGCTTTCTCTGGCCCCTGGATCTGGTGCGCCACCGAGGGGTGGAGGGCTTTGGCTACCTCATGCCCCTGAGGGACCCCGCCCTGAGGGGCATCAACGACATCATGAAGCGCCGGGCGGAACCCTCCTTTCGAGCCCTGGCCACGGCGGGCTTCGAGCTGGCGGACAGCTTTCTGAACCTGCATGCCCGGGGGCTGTGCTATCGGGACATCTCCTTCGGCAACGTCTTTTTGGACCCCGATAGCGGCCATGTGGCCATCTGCGACAACGACAACGTGGCGGTAAACGGCACCACCACCACCGGCGTCCTGGGCACGCCGCGATTCATGGCTCCGGAAATCGTCCGAGGGGAGGCCTCCCCCAGCACGGCCACCGACCTCTTCTCCTTGGCGGTGCTTCTGTTCTATCTATTCATGATGCATCATCCCCTGGAGGGGCAGCGGGAGTCCGCCATCCGATGCCTGGACCTTCCCGCCATGAACCAGCTCTACGGCCAGGACCCCCTCTTCATCTTCGACCCCAGAGACGACCGCAACCGCCCCGATCCCCGGTACCACCAGAACGCCCTGGTCTTCTGGCCCCTCTACCCCTCGTGGTTTCGCGGGCTTTTCGAGAAGTCCTTCACCGATGGGATGGGAGACCCCCTCCACGGCCGAGTACGGGAAAGCGAGTGGCGCGCCGCCACCCTGGCCCTCCGGGACAGCCTGGTATACTGCGCCTCCTGCGGCGCGGAAAACGCCCCCGACCATCCCGATCACCCCCTGACATGCTGGAACTGCCGCCGACCGGTGCCCCTCCCCCTTCGTCTGGAGCTGGGGCGCAAGACGGTGTACCTGAACTCCGACACCCGCCTGTACCCCTGGCACGTGCGCCTCGACCCGGAGTTCGACTTCTCCCGCCCCGTGGGCGCCGTGGGGCAAAATCCCCAAAACCCCCGGATCTGGGGCCTCCGAAACTGCTCGGAGACCCCCTGGGTGGCCACCTTCCCCGACGGCACCCTGCGCGACGTCCCCCCCGACCGGAGCGTGAGGCTGGGGCCCGAGGTGCGGATCAACTTCGGAGAGGTGGAGGGCATCGTGCGGGGGGCCCCGGAAGTCCCCGGTGGAGCTCCATGAGAAACCGGCACGACGGCGGGATCGGCCCCTGGCGCGCCCTGGGGGCTAGCGTCCAAGGGGCCTCGCACCGGCGCACGGGACGGCCCAATCAGGATGCCCTGGGCCTCCGGATCCTGGACCGGGGCGTGGCGGTGGCCCTCTCCGACGGCCATGGGGACCCGGCGAGCTTTCGCAGCGATCGGGGGGCTGCCTTCGCCGTGGAAGAGGCCCTGGATGCCCTGGAGGACGTGGCCCGCCGGGCGGGAGGCCTTCCCTTTGCTCCACTGAAGCGGGCCGTGGAAGAAGATTTCTCCCGAGATCTGGTGTGGCGCTGGCGGCACCGGGTGGAGATGGACCAGGAAGCCGATCCCCCGGGGGATGCCTCGGACCCTGCGGGGTCGACGAACCTCCGCCCCTATGGCGCCACGGTGATGGGAGCCCTGGGGACGGCGGAATACCTGCTGATCTTCCACCTGGGGGACGGGGACATCATCGCCGTCCGGGACGATGGAACCTTTTCGCCCCTTCCCCCCGATCCCCGGTGCTTCGCCAACATCACCACGTCCCTCTGCCTCCCCGACGCCCCCCTGGACTTTCGCACGGCCCTCCTCCCCCGCTCCGGAGGGTGGCCCTCTCTGCTCCTTTTGGCCACAGATGGTTACGGCAACTCCTTTGCCCGTCGCGAAGATTTCCTGCAGGCGGGGATGGACTTTTACGCCTTGCTGAGGGAACGCCCTGGGGAGGCGGGACCTATCGCCGTGGAGCAGGCGCTGCCCTCCTGGCTCCACGAGGCGTCCACCCAAGGGAGCGGGGACGATGTCACCGTGGCCCTTTTGTTCCAGGAGGCCTGGCCCGTCGGGTAATCCTTCGCCCTCACCGCCCGGGCCCGGAAGCCCCTGGCCGGAGGCCCGAGCCGAGATGACGCAGGCCGATCGACCGAAACCGGGGCCCGGCGCCGCGCTGGCCTGTCCAAGGCCACGGGCCTTCACGGGCCTCGAAGAAACCCCCGGAGGGAGGAAGGGACCATGAGGCCCGATCTTTGGAAAGCTTTGCTCTTTTTCTTGTGTGGAGGGGGGGGCGGGGGGATGGCCGGCGTCCTCCTGGAGGCGTTTCCCTCCCCGGCGCCGGGGTTCATGCCCGGGATGATCTACGTGGCGGCCTGGACGGCGGGCGTGGGAGGGGGCGTGGCCCTGGGCCTTTTGGGGGGACAGCACCGCTACCTGCGAAGGCCCCTTTTATCCGGCCGGGACCTGCGGCGCGTCGTCCCCTGGGCCCTGGGCGCGGGGGCCCTGGCCGGAGTGGTGGCCCAGGGGGCCTACGTCCTTCTGGTATCTCCCCCCACCCCCGGAGAGTCCTTCCAGTGGTTCGTGGAGGGGTGGCGGGTCTTTTGCTGGGGCCTTTTGGGCCTCCTCCTGGGAAGACTCCTGGCGGAAGCCGTGCCCAACCTGCGACGCCTCTACGGCGCCCTGGGGGGCTTTGCCGGGGGGCTTTTGGGGGGAGTGGGATTCGTCCTGTCGTCGTTCGTCATGCCCAGCGGTGGAACCCGCATCGTGGGCGCCGCCATCCTGGGGGCGGGAATCGGCCTGGCCCTCACCGTGGCGGAACGGGCCGACTTGGCCCGGGAACGGCGCGCCCTCCGGGAAGGGGTCCGGGAGGGCGAAAAAGGGGCCCGGGGGGGCGAAGGGACCCGCCCCCGCCCCCCCCGGCCCACGGGGCTCGTGATCCACCACACCCCCCGGGAGCGGGCCCTGGTGAAGCTTGGCCCCGCACCGGTGACCTTCGGCACTTCCCCCGACGCCACGGTCTACCTGCGACCCCAAGGGGGACTCAAGCCCCTGTCTGCCACGATATCCCTGCGGGGAGGCGATGTGGTGTTGGAAAACCACCTCACCGGAGGCACCCGACTCTTGGCGGTGGGGGACACGGCCCAGATCGGCCCCCTGCGGGTCGAGGTGGTGTGAGGACGCCCCTCGGGAGGCGCCGGTCAGGAGTCCAGGTCGATGCCCAGGTCCACCACGGGCTTTCGGTTTGCCTGGACGATCTCCGCCGCCCGGCGCCGGACCTCGTCGTCGGCCCGGGCGAGCTCTTCCTTTTGGCGCTCCACCCGTTCTTCCGCCCGATGGACCTCCGCGACAAAATTCTCCCGGATTTTGCTCTCCTCCATGGTCTCACCCCCTCCTACCCCGGGCGGGGCTTCCCCCCGGAAATTTCCCTTAAAAAGCGCGGCGCCATTGCCCTTCTCTCGCCCCCGGCGGAGAAGGGGCACCCCGATGGTGGCATTTTATCACGCCCCGCCCCCGGAGGTCTTCTCTTTTGTCCCATCTTTCCTCCCGGGGAGCCATCTTTCGGATTCCGCCACCATCACCCCCGCCAAGATGAGGGCTCCTCCCAGGGCGGCCTGGATATGCCACGCGTCGCGCCCCAGGAACACCGCTATGAGGTAGCCGAAGGGGCTCTCCAGGGAGAGGAGGATGGCGGCGTGAACCTCGGGGGCGTACTTCTGGGCCACGTTCTGCACCAAAAAGGGGATCACGGTGACAAAGACCGCCAGAAATCCCAGGGCCTGCCACTGCCAGGTCCCAAGCTCTCCCCACCGGGGCCAGGGTTCACACCCCCAAGCTCCGACGACGAGCAGCGCCGTACAGGAAAGAATTTGAGCCAGGGCCAGCGCCAGGGGATCCATGCGGCGGCTCAGGTACCCCACCATCATGACGTTCAGGGCCACCAGGAAGGCCAAAAGCACCGATAGGGCGTCCCCGGCGTTGAAGAGCATCCCCGGAGTAAATCCCAGGACAAAGAGCCCCACCGTGGTGACGATGGCCCCCAGGGTGGCGGGCCGCGATGGCCACCGGCCATACCACAGGCCGTAAAGCAGAGGGACCATGGCCACGCTGGAGCTCTGGATAAAGGCCTGTTTTCCCGGAGTGGAGAGCACCAGGCCGTAGATATGCACCACGTAGGTCAACCCCAGTAGGACCCCCACCAGGGAGGCGGCCCCCAGAAGGCGAAGGTCTTGCCCCCGGAGGCGCCGCCATAAAAGGGGCCCCATCAGGAGGGAGCTGAGGGAAAATCGGGCCGCCAGGAGCCACAGGGGCGATATGGTCTGGATCAACACGTCGCTGAGGGCAAAGCCGGAGCCCCAAAAGACGGCGATACCGATCAGGCCCACGTCCGACCACCAGATCTGCCGAGCTCGATCGCCATGGAACAAATTTTTCCATCTCCTTTATTTTCATCAAAATATCGAGACAAATGGTCTAACGGAAAGTATACTTGAAAAAAAGTGTTTTGGGGGGTCTCTGTCGTCGTCTCAGTCTCCTTTCGTCGGTGGAGGACGCGTCTTTCCCGACGATCGTTGGTCCTTCAAAAAGCCCATGGCGGGGCGGCCGCCGAAGATGACCTCCGGCCCGGGCGCTGGCGGCTCCTCCTTCCGGCGAAACCCCTGCCGAATAAAGGGGATCTTCCAGGCGCTCAGGCCGAACGGTGGGAGGGGGCGGTGACGTGGATCCCATTCGAACGCTGGTGGCCGATGACGAAGAACTTTCGGCCCTGACCCACCAGCGCTTTCTTGAGAGTGTGGAAGGGTTCGTCTTGGTGGGTCGGGCCCACGGGGGGGAGGAACTAATTTCCATCGTCCAAGAGCGGCCGGTGGACCTTCTTCTCCTGGATCTTCGCCTGGGAGACGCCCACGGATTGGATCTGCTGAGGCTTTTAAGGAGGGACTTTCACGCCATAGACGCGATATGCGTCTCCGCAGACCACGCCACGGAGGCCATCGCCGAGGCGTGGCGCCTGGGGGCCTTCGATTACCTCCTGAAGCCCGTGACCTTCGGCCGCTTTCAGGAGACCCTGCGGGCCTACCGCCACTACCGCCGCTTGGTCCGAGAGGTGGGCGACGTGCCGGACCAGGACACCATTGACGCCCTGCGCCCCCGATCCTCCGCTTCATCCATGATGTTGTTGCCAAAAAATCTCCAGCGTCCCACTGTGGAGCTTTTCATGGACTTTTTCCGGCGGCACGAAGAAACCTTTACCGCCCAAGAAGTGGCCCACCGCCTTGGTCTGGCCCGTACCACGGCCTCCCGATACCTGGATTTTCTCCTGCACCGGGAATTCCTGGAAGTGTCTTCGTGCCCCTCCGGCCCCGGGAGGCCCTCGTTGCTCTTCCGGCGCAAGGCCCCCTAAAGACCCGCTCCCGGGAGAAATCCCCCCGGGGGGCCCTAGCCCTTCGAAAGGAGGCTCAAAAGAAGGTGTCTCTCGGACAACCCCCTGCAGATCCCGAATCGCCCGACGAAGGGGCGGCGCTTCGAAAAACCCAACTCCTGGCCATCTGCCACGGAAACCAAGAAATCTTTAGGGGCATGATGGAAGAATTCCTGGCCTGTGTCATCCGGGCCCAAGAGGAGCTGAGCCTCCCCATGACCCTGGAGGAGGCGGAAAAGGTTGCCCATAGGCTCCGGGGATCTGTCTCCTACCTCGTGGAGGGGGGGGCGACGGAGCGCCTCCGGGCCCTGGAAGAAGCCTGCGTCACGCGGAACCCGTCCGCCGTGTCGCCGGCGATCCTATCGGCAAAAAGATCCCTGGAAGCCCTGGAAGCCCTGCTCCGGAAGGAACTAATCCCGGGGGGGTTTCCCGCCGGGTGAGGACCTCCCCGAAAAAACGGCCGGGACCGCCCCGTCGCCGGACCGGCGATGGGAACGACCTGGGGGAAAAAAATGAGCGGGCGGCGGGACCGTCACGAAAGGAGAGGATCTCATGGCCATGGACGCGCTGGACCGAAACCTGCTGGCGGACCTCGCGGCGGACGGGCGCATAAGCTATGCCGAGCTGGGAAGGAAATACGGCCTCACCCGGGTGGGCATCAAGGCTCGGGTGGAAAAGCTCCGAGACGAAGGGATCATAGAACGCTTCACCGTGGTGATAAACCCCGAAAAGATCGGGAAAAACGTCTCTGCCTTTTTTGAAATCGACGTGGAGCCCTTCTCGTTGGACCAGTTAGCCGAGGAGTTATCCCAGGAAGACGTGGTGGAAAATCTCTATCTCATGACCGGAGCCAGCACCCTCCACATGCACGCCCTGTTGGAAGACATGGGACACCTGGAGCGCTTCGTGCTGGACCGGATCTACTCCAAGCGCGGCATCATCCGAGTGCGGACCCACGTAATCCTCCGGAGGTACAAGAGCCGCCGGGGGGGAGCCCGGCTCTAGCCCCCCAGCCTCCCCCCAGGCGGCCCCGAGGACTAAAACAAAAACCCTTGCGAGGAGGCTCCCCGAGGATTCTCGCGGAGGTTTTTCCCGACTTTCGCGCAAAAAAGCCCTGATCCTTTGCCATCACTAGCTTTCTACAAAAAATTAGGTACCACGAGATGCCCTTCTCCTCCGGGAGAAAGATCGTCATCGTAGCCCCCATTCCGCAGAAAAACCGGCGAGCGAGATGGGCGTTCCCGGCAAAAGAAAGCGAAAGTCGGGTCTCGCGGGGGGTTTTTATGCCCCGGAACCCTCCTCCGGCCCGAAGGCCTCCCCGGAGGCCCCTCCGTCACCCGGCGGGAAGCCCCTTCTCCGGGGCCCATCCCCTCCGTCGGTCTTTGTCGCATCCTTTCCGTCCACCGGGTCTCGATGCAAGGCCCCCGCCGTCTCGGCCAGCCCTCGCACCATCTCCCGGAGCTCTCGGGGTTCTCGAGCTTCGGCAAAAGGGGCGCTGGCCAAGATCCAGTGGGCCACCTCGTCCAAGGAGGGGACGCACGCCCGGAGCGTCACCGAGCCATCTTCGGCCGCCTCCAGGCTCTGGGTGGTGTGCCACCGGGTTTCCGCCACCACCAGGGAAAGGGGAGGGGCGATGCGCACCGCCACATCCCTTCCCTCTCGCCCCCCCTGGGCATACCAGGCTCCGTCGGCGAAATCCCCCACACCGGAGTCCTCCGGGGGAGGCACATAGGGTGTCGACGACGGCTCCACCTTTCTGAAACGGGAGACTCTAAAGGTCCGCTCCTCCTCCGCCCCGTGGGACCAGGCCCACAGATACCAGGCATGGGCCCGGAAGTAGACCCCCCAAGGCGATAGGACGTAGGAGCGCTCCTCGACGGGGTGGCTGTAGGGCGAGGCATAGCGGGCCTCCAGGACTCGGCGACGGCGCATCGCCTCCAGGATGGCGTCAAAGTGTCCCGGATCCATGGTCGACACGGGAAGGGAGACCACCGCCGAGCGAGCGAGATGCTCCGCGCTCCGGGCCAGGGGGCTGGGGACCATGGTGCGGAGCTTCTCCCACACCTGATGACAGGGTTCTCCCAGGTGCGGCAAAAAGTGCCGCACCATCTCGAGCCCCGAGGCCAGGGCCAAGGCCTCGCGCTCCTCCAGGGCCATCCTCAGGACAAAGGTCCCGGGGTTTTTCAGCACATAGGCCTTGCGACGAAAGTCATAGGAAATCTGCACGTGAAACTGCTCCCGGAGATAGGCCAGATCCCGCTCCAGCGTGCGAGGTTGGGTGTAGGGCAATTGGCTAAAGAGATCGGCCCGGGGCACGGACTCCTTTTCCCGAAAAAAGCGCAACAAGTCGTTGAGGCGGTTCAATCGGACGGAAGAAATATCTCTAGGCACGGTCATCCTTCCTTTCGGCCCGTGAGCCGGGCTCCCGATCCCCCCGAGGAGCGGAGGTCCTTTGCGCCGTGCGGCCGGCCCAAACGTTCCCGCACCAGATCCGACCCGGAACTCACCCCCCGCAAGAATTCCCGGCCAAGACCCCCGGAGGGGCGAGTTTAGCAGGCGGGAGGCGGAATCCGAGGGGATCGTCCCCTCCGGCGACCGGGTCCCCAGCTCTTCCCCTTCGAGGGACCCCTTCGTGTCATCAATCATAGCAAAACACCACGACATGTTATTTGGGTAGGTTGTCAAGGTTGCCCCCGCCGCCGAAGGGCTCCTAAGCTTTTTGTGGAATTCCGCAGGAATAAATTTATGAAAAAAATTATAGAAGCAGAAGAGGGATTACCATGAAAAATAAAATTCCGTATGAAGAGAGCCAAAACGGTTCACTGGAGATTTTAGAGCAAGGGAGCGGCTTCCCGCAAGCCTTCGCCCGTTGTGCCTATTTTGACTTTTTTTGTAAAACATTATTAAATTAAAACTATTCTTCCCCGGGACCCTTCCGACTTCCCCTAGGGAAGCGGGAACAAAAAACGCCGTTGGAGTTCTCGGGGAGCTCCAACGGCCCTGCTTCGAAGAAAGTGCCCCGCGCTCCGGGCCAAGATGGAGGCCCTAGGTCTTCAACATCACGGAAAATAGAACGTCTTTTCCCGCCGCCACATGCCCTTCCGCCGCCTGGAAGCGCTCCACCAGGGGCATGGAGGTGAGCACCACGGGGCTAAAAGTCGAAGGAGCCTGGGCTCGCACCAGGTCTAGGTCAAAGCGCAACAACTCCTGACCCCGGACGACCCGGTCTCCCATCTTCACCGCGCTGGAAAAGCCCTCGCCCTTCATGGCCACGGTGTCGATGCCCACGTGGATCAGGATCTCCAACCCCTCGTCGGTGCGAAGGCCCACGGCGTGAAAGGTGGAAAAAAGGGCGGCCACCACCCCATCACAGGGGGCACAGACCACGCTCTCCGTGGGATCTATGGCCACCCCATCCCCCACCATGCGTCCCGCAAACACCGGGTCGGGCACCTGGTCCAGGGACACCACCCTCCCGGAGAGGGGGGCCCGAAGCTCCAAGGCGCTTTTTTTCTTGAACACGTCAAAGAGTCCCATCTCTTTCCCTCCGTTCGTCCGTCGTCGATCACCGCGCCGCTCACCGCCGAGGGGAGGTCGCCATGCGCCGATAGGCGTGACGGCGCCCCCGGAGGGCCACGGAATAGGCCATGATGTTTTCGGGGAGCGCCATGCCGCTGTACCCCGAATCCCCCAGGTGGTGGAGATCGGCTCCGGCCATCTTGCACGCCAGCGCCAGAGATCGGATCGTGCCCTCGTCGGATCCCTCCTGGGAGGTCCCCACCGCCGTGAGGGCCAGGGCCCCCCGGCGGTGGATCCGGCGTACCAGCTCTTGAACAAAGGGGACATCCACCCCTGGCACGGTGCCCGGGGCCGGAAGAAGCACCACGTCGGCTCCGGCGTCGATCCATTCGTCCACCAGGGCGGGGGTGACGATGCCTTCCCCCGATTCTTCCACGCTCCCGGCGGCATGCATCTTGCCCGCCATGAGGGGGTAGTCCTCCCCCAGGGCGCGCCGCAGCTCTCGGAGGGCCGTGGTGATGGCCCCGCAGGTGACCCCGGTGGCGGGATTTCCCGTGAGCACCAGGAAGTCCACCCCCAGATCCCGGGCCTTCAGGGCGCTGGAGGCCGTGGCGGTACGTCCGGGGGACAGCACGGCCCGCACCCCCAGCACGGCGGGGTCTTCGGGAAGGGGCTCGAGGTTGATGCCCACGGGGCGCCCGATGAGGGTCTTCGCCTCCCGCACCGGATCGCTCCCCTGGAGAGCCGGGGCCACCGCCGCGTTGTACCGGTCGGTCCAGTACCCCGACCTTCCCCCCGAGGGGAGGCCTTCGATGCGGGGGGCGTCCACGTCGAACATGTTGAGGAGCACGAGGTCGGCGCCAAAGGCCCGGACCGCCTCGGGATTGCTCACGTCCCCCAGAAGGGGGGGTAGGGTGCAGATGGTTTCCGCCATGAGGGTCCGCCCCTCGGCGGCCCGCACGCTCGCCAACAGCTCACGCCCGGTAATTTTTTCCAGGTCGGAGGCCTGGAGATCCAACATTCGTCGCACGCTCCTCACTCCTTCTTTGTTCCCCCATGGCCTTTCACCCCTGGCGCGGATCGGGGGCATCAAAGGCGCCCCCTGGGGATAGGGGCCCCTCCGATATGTCATAGTTTCGACGACGCCGCCCCATCCACCACAAAGGTGACGTCGGGGTGGAGCTGCAGGATCGACGCCGGGAGCTCCGGGCTCACGGGGCCCCGGACGGCGGCGGCCACCGCATCGGCCTTTTCCTGGCCCGAGGCCAGCAGGATGATGCGCTTCGCCCCCATGATGCTTTTGATGCCCATGGTCAAGGCCCGGGTGGGGACCTGCTCCGGCGAGGAGAAAAAGCGGGCATTGGCCTGGATGGTCCCCTCGGTGAGCCGGATCAGATGGGTGTGTTTCTCAAATTTCACGCCGGGTTCGTTAAAACCGATGTGTCCCTCTCGCCCCAGGCCGAGAATCTGGAGATCGATTCCCCCAGCGGCCTCGATCTTCCGCTCGTACCGCGCGCACTCCCCTTCCGGATCCGTCGCCATGCCGTCGGGGATGTGGCGGCGCTCCGGAGGGACGTTCACGAATTTAAAAAGATTTTCTTCCATGAACCAGGCGTAGCTCTGGGGATCGGTGCGGGAAAGTCCCAGATATTCATCGAGATTGAAGGCGGTGACTTCGGAAAAGTCCAGGTCTCCCTCCTGAAACAGGCGCACCAGCTCCCGGTAGAGCCCCTGGGGGGTGCTCCCCGTGGGCAGCCCTAGCACGGATCGGGGGTTCAAAAGCACCTGTCCCGCCACGATGTAGGCGGCCCGACGACTCATTTGATCGTAGTCTTTTGACGCCAGCACTCGCATAAAGTCTCCTCACCCTTCGGATCACGTCGGAGGAGGAAGGATCCCTCCTCGCGCTAAAAGGGGGCTCACGATCCGTCGACTGCGTCGTAGATCGTCTCCCCTCCCACCACGGTACGCCTCACGACCCCTTCGTCGTCCAGCAACACCAGGTCTGCATCGTATCCCGGGGCCACCCGCCCCAAACGATGATCCATCCCCAGCACCCGGGCGGCGTTCCCCGAGGTCAGGGGCATCATCTCTTCCAAAGAAAGCCCCGTCCCCTCCCGGAAGTTTCGGAGGGCCCTATCCAGGGTGAGCACGCTTCCGGCGATGGTGCCATCGGCCAGCCGCGCCTCCCCGCCTCGCACCGTCACCTGCTGTCCTCCCAGATCCCAGACCCCTTCCCCCAGGCCCCCGCCCCGCATGGCGTCGGAAACTAGCACGAGGCGGTGGGGGCCCTTGAGGCGGTAGATCAGGGGGTAGAGCCCCGGATGGACGTGCACGCCGTCGGCGATGAGCTCGCAGGTGACATCGTCGCTCACCAAGGCGGCCCCCACGGGCCCCGGGCGACGGTGGTGAAAGGGAGGCATGGCGTTGAAAAGGTGTGTGGCGTGGCGAATGCCGTGGGCCACTCCCTCCAGGGCCTCTTCGAAGGTGGCGCCGGAGTGCCCCAGGGAGAACACCACCCCCGAGGCCCGGAGTGCGTCGAGGCACCGGAAGCCCGGATCCCGCTCGGGGGCCAGGGTCACGATGCGGATCACGTCCCGATGGGCCTTTATGAACTCTCCGTCGGGGGGAAGCACGTGGGCGGCGTCTTGGGCCCCCTTGTGCCCGGGGTCGATGAAGGGGCCCTCCAGGTGCGCCCCCAGGATGCGTGCCCCCCCGGGGGCCGCCCCCAGGGCCTCGCGAATCGCCCCTAGGGCGGCGACGATCCGGGGCAGGGGCATGGTCATGGTGGTGGCGAGAAAAGACGTCACCCCCGAGGCCCCCAGGGACCGGGCCATGGCCTTGATCGCTTCGGGAGTGGCGTCCATGACGTCCACCCCCCGAGCGCCGTGGACGTGAAGGTCGATGAACCCGGGGCAGACCCAAAGACCCCGGACCTCCAGACGCTCCACGCCCCCCGGAAGGTCTTGTTCTCGCCCCACGGCCCGGATCCGGTGGTCGTAAATCAGGGCCCACCCCTCCCGAAAACCCTCCGGAGTCAGGATCTTTCCCCCCGTCAACGCCCACATGGCCTCTCTCTCCCTCCTTTTCGCCTTCGGCTTTTCCGGAAAGCTCTGCGGCACCGCCTCCATTGTCCGAAAGGTCCTCCATAAACACAAGCCCCGAGATCCCGGGATCACAGCAAAAAGCCCCGGGATCCCTCGAAGGGCGAGGGGGGTCCCGGGGCAAGGGATCGACCGCTACTTCATGTGCTTGCGGATGGTGTCCGCCAGGTTTTCCGCCTTGGTACCCACCACCACTTGGATGGCGTTTTTGCCGGGGCGCAAGACCCCGGAGGCCCCCAGCTTCTTGAAGCTCCCGTCGTCGATGATGGAAATATCCCGCACGGTGATCCGCAGCCGGGTGATGCACCCGTCCACTCCCTGGATGTTTCCCTTGCCTCCCAGGTGCTCGATGTAGGCCAGCGCCAACCCCGCCATGCCGCCGAACTCCTCCAGAGGGGCCTCCACCATCTCCTGCTCGATGCGCCCGGGGGTGGGGAGGTTCAGAACCTTGATGATGGCCACGAAGAGGAAGTAGTACAGCGCCGCGAAGGCCAGGCCGATGGGGATGACCATGAAGGGCTTGGTGGCCAGGTTCCAGTTCAGCAGGTAGTCGATGGCCCCCGCCGAGAAGCCGAAGCCGCAGTGCACCCCCAGGACGTTGCTCACCGCCATGGCCGCTCCGGAGAGCACGGCGTGGGTGACGTAGAGCACCGGCGCCAAAAACATGAACATGAACTCAATGGGTTCCGTGATGCCCGTGAGGAAGGAGGTAAAGGCCACGCTGAAGAGGAACCCCGCCACGGCCTTGCGGTTTTCCGGCCGGGCGGTGCGGTACATGGCAAAGGCCGCCGCCGGGAGGGCAAACATCATAATGGGGAAAAACCCGGTCATGAACGTCCCCGCCGTGGGATCTCCGGCAAAAAAGCGCGAGAGATCTCCCGTGACTACCTTCCCCGCCGCATCGGTGAAGTTTCCGAAGACGAACCATACCAGGCTGTTGATGACATGATGCAGCCCCACGGGGATCAGGAGGCGGTTCAGGGTGCCGAAGGCAAAGGCCCCCAGGGCCCCCGCTCCCACGATCCATTCTCCCACGTTGTGGATGGCGTTCTGGATGGGGGGCCAGGCGTAGCCGAACAGGAGCGCCAGCACGATGGACGCCAGGGATGAGGCGATGGGGACAAAGCGCTTTCCCGCGAAGAATCCGAGCCACTCCGGCAGGCGGATGTCGTGGTACTTGTTATAGAGGACTCCGGCGGTGATGCCCGAAATCATCCCCGCCAACACTCCCATGTTGATGTCTTTGTTGATGGTCACCACAGCGCTGGTGAGGGTGAGATATCCCACCGCTCCGGCGAGCCCCGCCGCGCCGCCGTTGTCGAAGGCCAACCCAATGGCCACACCGATGGCGAAAAGCAGCGCCAGGTTATCAAACACCGCACCACCGGCCTTCATGATGAAGGGGATATCCAACACGTCCCCGGCTCCGAGCCGCAACAGCAGCGCCGCCGCCGGCAGCACCGCCACGGGCAACATCAGGGCCCGCCCCAATTTCTGCACCTTACCGAACACGTTGCTCACAGCCCATTCCTCCTTACGCATCGCACCCTTCGGAAGGGATCTCCCCCCCGGCCCGCCGGCGCCCCCCGGCGCCCCGCCACGCTAGACATAAAAAGCCATCTCGTACTTGAAGCGCACCCCCCGATAGACGCATTTACTGTACTCCACCGGCTCCCCCCGGGCGTCGTAGGCCACCCGGCAAAAGAGGAGCACCGGCGTTTCCGCCTTGAGTTCCAACATGCCGCTCTCGAAGGCCGAGCTCAACACGGGCTCCACGGTCTGGCGGGCATAGGAGAGCCGCACGTCGTACCTGCCCCGGAGCAAGGCATAAAGCGACTGACCATCCAGCAGCGTCGCGCTGAGATCCGGAGCCCGATCCACGGGGAGCCAGACCTGTTCCAGGGAAAAGGGCTCCCCGGCCACGAAGCGCCGCCGAAGGATATTGAAGACCTTATTTCCAGGAGAGAGCTGGAGGGTCTCCTGGAGCTGACGAGAGGGCTCTTCTATATCGAAGGAGAGCAGTCGCGTCTCGTGGGATAGCCCCGCCTTCTCCATATTTTCCGTGAACCCCGAAAGCTGGGAAAAACCGCACGAGGGCTTGGGGGACGCCACAAAGGTCCCCTTGCCCTGCTCTCGGTAGAGCACCCCTTCGTCCACCAGCGTGGAGATGGCCTTGCTCACCGTCATGCGGCTGATGTGATGCCTCGCACAAAGCTCCCGCTCCGAAGGCACGGCGTCGCCGGGCTTCAAGGCGCCGTCGTCCACCAGGCTTCGAAGCTCTTCTTTCAGTTGGTGGTAGAGTGGCAGGGGGCTCGTCCGAGAAAGGGGTCTCACCGCACACCTCCGAAGGAGATAGAGTCCTTATGTTGACATGTGGTCTAGACCACTTATGGCCCCACTATACCCCTCTTTCTCTCCATGTCAAGGGGGGTCGAAGGGGGAAAGAATCCATCGGCCTATCCCCTCCGGCGGGGCGGGGGGCAGAGATTTCGGGAGCCGAGGGTAAAGCTCTCCGGGCCCCTTCGATCAGGACGATTGGGATCGGGGCCGGAGGGGGGATGGGCCTTGATCCGCAAACCCCTCTGGTGCCGCTTGAACAGCGGAAGTAAGGTTAAGGCGCAGACCCAAAACCTCACACCAAAGGGGTGCGTATATTATGGGGGCAAAACAAGGGAACTGTCACTACGAAATAGAGCGGAATCAGCGGGCAAACCTGACAAGTCGAGGGGGCTTGCTTCCGGCTGTCGAGCTTTGGCATAGGTCGAACTTGTCGGAGTTGGCGAACGAGATCATAGGCAAGCGCCCACATCGAGGATTTGAGATGGGCCGCGTAGCTTGACACATCCACCCTCGAGGGAGTATAAGCGGGGGTGGCCCTGGGGGAGCCGCGAAGGCGGCTGAGAGGGGATCTTAACATCCCGACCCCTGGAACCTGATCCGGTTCGTACCGGCGGAGGGATGGGCATGGCGCGGTCCTCGGATCTTTCTATCCGACCTCCCCTCGTACCACCGGAATTTGGAGGCGGAGGCAACATGGAAAGAGTGCGGTTGCGGTGGTTGGTGGAAGGCGCCGTGGTGGCGGCCCTGTCGGTGGTCCTTTCCTATCTGCGGCTGTGGCAGATGCCCCAGGGGGGATCCATCACGTTGGAATCCTTGCCTCTCCTGCTTTTGGCCCTGTGGCGCGGCCCCCGGGTAGGTATGGCGGCGGGGGCGGTGTCGGGGCTCTTGCAGCTCGCCCTGGGGGGGTATGTGGTGCACCCGGTCCAGGGCGTGCTAGACTACCCCGGGGCCTTTGCGATGTTGGGCGTCGCGGGGTTCCTCTCTCGCCCGTGGTGGGGAGGGTTTTGCTTGGGCACCCTGGGCCGGTTCTGTTGCCACGTGGTGTCGGGGGCCATTTTCTTTGGAAGCTTCGCCCCCGAGGGGAGTTCCGTGTGGGTCTATTCCGCCTTGTATAACGCCAGCTTTACGGTCCCGTCGCTGCTGCTAAACCTCGCCCTGGCCGCTTTGCTGTGGCCCAAGCTTCGAGCCCTGTCCCCCTCCACGTCCTGATCGCGGCCCCGGGGAAAAGACGTATCACTCTTGGAAGGAGCGAACGCCCCTTGCCCTTGGAAAAGGAAGTCCTTAAGCGGTTGACGACCCTCGTCAATTCCTTCGGCCTGAGCATGATCGCCGTGTGCGAAAAGCTGGGCGTCGGCATATCTTTCAACAAGGGGAAGGTGTGCGTGGGGGTCAATGCCCCGGGAAGCCGGGTGGCCACCCTCATATCGCTCTACGGCGAAGGGGCCCACGGCACGCTGTCCATCTTCATGAGCGAAAAGTGTTTCGCATTCTTCGTGCACACCATGACCGGGGGGATGATCGCCCCCGATCCGGAGGATCCCGTGGCCCTTTCGGTGGCGGGCGAGGTGTCCAACATGGTGAGCGGCAATGCCCTGACCTCCCTTTTCGAGAGGGGTTACTCGGGGCTCGACATCACCCCCCCCCAGATCCTCACGGGGAGCAACATCAAGACCCTTCGCCTGCCGGAGGATACGGGCTACACCTTCACGTTGCCCTTCCTGGTGGAAAACGACCCCGATCGGGCCATCTACCTGGTGCTGCTCTTCCGGCGCTAGGAGATCCCCCCAGGGGCGGGACGGTCACGCGGGACGGTCACGACGAAAAGGAGCCCTCGAAGGGCTCCTTTTTTCTTTCCCCGGCGCTCGACCAAAAACATAAAAACCCTAGGGCTTTTCCCCGGGAGCGGGGCACTCCCCCTCCTTCTTGGACAGCCATCCGCCCCAGTCAAAGCGGAAGAAGCCGCTCACCACGTAAATGCCCATGGCCATAAGGGGGGCCTTCTCCCGGAAAATCGCCCCCAGCCCCAGGAGGAAGAGGGACAGAAAGAGCCCCTTGCCACGGTTCATGTTTCCCTTGCGGAGTTTTTTTAAGTTCCCGTAGGGGATGTTGGATACCATGAGCACCCCCGTGCCCACCACCACGGCCGCGAAGATCGCCGGCGGAAGGGTCACTCCCCCCATGACGAAGGAGACGAGAAAGAGCCCCCCGGCGGGGATGGGCAATCCCTGGAACGATCCCGCCGGGGCGTGGGTAACGTTGAACCTCGCCAGGCGAAGAGCGCCGCAGAGGGCAAAAAACGCCGCCGCCAGGGCTCCCGTGACCCCGAGGAATCCCCGGAGGGCCGCGCCATAGACCACCATGGCGGGGGCCACGCCAAAGCTCACCACATCCGCCAGGCTATCCAGCTCCATGCCGAAGGCGCTGCTCCCCCCCAGACTTCGGGCCACCTTGCCGTCCATGAAATCGAAGAAAACCGCCGCCAGGATGAGCCACCCCGCCAGGGCGTAATGCTCGTGAAAGCTCAACACCACGGAGAGCATGCCGCAGAGCACGTTGCCGCACGTGATCATGTTGGGGATAATCTTCCTGAAGGGCACTTCACGCTCCTTGCGTCTCAGGGCCATCTCTCACCACTCCTATCGTCGTCTCGCCGGCCCTAACCCTCTGGCCCACGGCGACCACGCACTCCACCGCCGGAGGGAGGTACAGGTCCACCCGGGATCCCAGCTTGATCATGCCGTAACGCTCTCCCCGCTCCAGGCGATCCCCCCG
>CALMLW010000168.1 GCA_937868015.1 uncultured Synergistaceae bacterium
TCCGGGGCCTCGGGGCTCCCCCGAAAGGTCACCGCCCCGGCGATGCGCGGCGGCGTGCCGCTTTCCCGATCCTCCGGGGCGACGCAGAGGAGTACCACGTACCCCTCCCGTCGCAGGGCTGCGGCGATTCCTTCGAAGCCCTCCCAGGAAGGGCTCTTGGCCGAAGTCATCCCCGACCTCGCCTTTAGGACACCACGAAGAACTCCTGGGAAAGGTTGGGGGAGAGGCAAACGGCCCCCAGATCCGTCACCCAGTAGTCATCCTCCACCCGCATGCCTCCCCGCCCCTCGAAGTAGACCCCCGGTTCCACCGTCACCAGGTCCCCCGAGGCCAGGGTATCCTCGGACATGTAGGAGAGCCGGGGCGCCTCATGGATGTGGAGCCCGAAGCCGTGTCCCAGGCCGTGGGAAAAGGCCCCACCGAAGCCCGCGTCCTCGATGACGCGCCGGGCCGCCGCATCCACGTCCCGGCCGGAGGCGCCGTGGCGCAGGGCCCGGACCCCCGCTCGCTGGGCCTCCAGCAACAGGGCATGCAGGTCCCGGGCCCAGGGGTCGGGGGCCCCCAGGGAGAAGTTCCGGGTAAGATCGCAGACATACCCCCCGTACTGCGCCCCAAAATCCACCGTGACCCACTCCCCCGCCTGGAGGATGCGGTCCGAGGCCCGGCCGTGGGGCAGGGCGTTCCGAGGGCCGGAGGCCACGATGAACTCGTCCTCCCATCCCCCCTCGGCGCCCAGATCCTTCATGGCAAACTCCAGAAGGGCCGCCACCCGGCGCTCCGTCATGCCCGGAGTCACCTGGGCCAGGGTCCGCAGGAAGGCCTCCCCCGCGATGGAGGCGGCCTTTTCCACGAACTGACGCTCCAGCAGGTCCTTGCACCGGCGGAGTTTCGGCAAGACCTCCGACAGGTCGTGCCAGCGCACCGGCATGTCCGAAAGCTTCTTGTGGAAGGCGAAGGAGATCCTCTCCCCTTCGAACCCCGCCTGGGTCACCCCGGCCCCCGCCAGCACCTCTCCCACGGTCTCGTGGATATGGCGCTGTCCCTGGGGAACGATGGTAAAGGGGCTCTGCAGCTGGGCCTGGGAGAGGTAGCGCCCGTCGGTGATGAGAAAGGCGTCCTTTTTCGTCACCACCGCCGCCGAGCTGGTCCCCCGGAATCCCGTGAGGTAGTACATGCTTTCCCAATTGGCTCCTTCGAAGACGAAAAGAACCAGCGCCTCCGCGTCGCTCTTCCCGAGGGCTTCCCGCACGCCCTCCACCCGCTTCCATACGTGCTCCGCCGGCATGACATGACCTCCTTGAGTTTTGTCTCGCTAAAGCATCGACGGGGCCCCCTTCGCCAGAGGGCCATCCTCCTCATCGCCCCGGGGCCGGTAGGGCCAAGAGGCGCCAAAGCTCTTCCCGCATGCCGAAATCCCGGGGACCCCCTTCATCCAT
>CALMLW010000169.1 GCA_937868015.1 uncultured Synergistaceae bacterium
GGCGTCGTGCACCAGGGCCATGGACCGGATGCGCTGGGCAAAGTCGGAGGAAAAGTTCCGCACCTCCGGATGTCTTGAGCTTCGGGCCCGGATCTGGAGGAGGCTCGATATTACCTGAAAGTTGTTTTTCACCCGGTGGTGTACCTCCCGCAGGAGGACCGTCCTTTCCGTGAGGAGGGTCTGGAGCTCCTGGGTCCTCCGAGCCACGGCCTCTTCCAGCTCCTCCCGGGAACGTCGGTTCTCTTCCAGGAGCCAGGCGCGCTCCAGGGCTCGCTCCACGGCATGCTCCAACACCCCCATCTCTCCCAGAGGCTTGATCAGGTAGTCCCAGGCCCCTCGCCGCAGGGCCTCCACCACTTCCGTCAGGAGGTCCGTGCCGGAGACCACCAACACAGGGAGGGCGGGAAACTCTTCCGCCAGGGCCGAGAGGACCTGAAAGCCCGAGATCCCGGGCATGTGCAGGTCGGTGATGACCAAGTCGGGGTGCTGGGTCCGGGCCATCTCCAGCCCCCCCTCCCCCTCCGCCGCCGCCGTCACCCGATAGCCGCAATCCTCCAAGTACGCCGCCAGGTGCCGTCGCACCGCGCCGTCGTCTTCTATCACCAGAATGTGCTTTGGGCCTCCGGGGTCATGCCCCATGCTCATCTACCCCTTCGCCGCTGCGGCGCAGTCGTTCCACCAGGAGTCCCAAGTCCCGCACGGGTTTGATGAAAATATCTTTTGCGTCGACTCCCATGGACGAGGCCACGTCTTCCACCACGCCCCCGGGGGATCCCGTGTGCACCAGAAAATGCATCGACGGGGCCAGCACCCGGGCGCACTCCACCACCGCCCTTCCGTCCATGCCGGGGAGGCGCAGATCCACGACCCCCACCCGGGGGATCCACCCGCTTCTCAGGATCGCCAGGGCCTCTTCTCCGCTGCGGACCAAGCGCACGTCGAAGCCTTCGTCCTCCAGAAAGGCCGCCAAGGTGTCTCCCACAGTTCCGTCATCTTCCACCACCAACACGCGCCAGGGTTCGGCCACGCTAATCCCCCCTTTCCAGGGGCAAAAAGACCTGAAAGACCGCTCCCCCTCCGGGAGCATCATCCACCTTCATCCAGCCGTTGTGACGGCTCACCACGATGAAATACGACACGGAAA
>CALMLW010000170.1 GCA_937868015.1 uncultured Synergistaceae bacterium
AGGTCTTCCGATATGCGAAGGAGTTGATTGTACTTGGCCACCCGATCCACCCGGGCGGGGGCCCCCGTCTTGATCTGCCCCGCGCCGGTGGCCACCGCCAAGTCGCTGATGAAGGTGTCGTCCGTCTCCCCCGATCGGTGGGAAATGATGGCACCATAACCGTTCCACCGGGCCATATCCACCACCTGGAGCGTCTCCGTCACCGACCCGATCTGGTTAAGTTTGACCAGCACGGCGTTGGCCACTCCTCGCTCCATGCCCTGACGGAGGCGTTCGGGATTCGTGACAAAGAGGTCGTCTCCCACGATCTGAACGGATTTCCCCAGGGCCTCCGTGAGGAGCTTCCAGCCGTCCCAATCCTCCTCCGCCATGCCATCCTCGATGGATACCACGGGGAAGGCCTGACAAAGGTCGGCATAGTACGCCACGAGCTCCTCGGGGGTGAAGGTCTTCCCCTCTCCATCGAAGCGGTAGACCCCATCTCGGAAAAGGTCCGTCACGGCGCAGTCCAGAGCCAGGGATATGTCTTTCCCCGGTGCGTACCCCGCCCCCCGGATGGCTTCCATCAAGAGCTCCAGGGCCTCCTTATTGCCCGCCAGGCGGGGGGCAAAGCCTCCCTCGTCCCCCAGGGCCACGCTGTAATTTTTCCCCTTCAGGATCTTCCGGAGCGAGTGGTAAACTTCGGTGCCCATGCGCAGGGCCTCGGGGAAGGAGGGGGCCCCGTGGGGGACGACCATGAATTCCTGAATATCCAGGTTGTTGTCCGCATGGGCCCCCCCATTTAGGACGTTCATCAAGGGAGTGGGGAGGAGAAAGGGCCCCTTCCCTCCCAGGTAGGCCCAGAGGGGCAGGTCGTGATCGGTGGCGGCGGCCCGGGCAGCGGCCATGGACACCCCCAGGATGGCATTGGCCCCCAGGTTGCCCTTGTTCGGAGTCCCGTCCAAGCGGATCATGATATCGTCGAGCTCTGCCTGATCTGCGGGATCCACTCCCACCAGGGCGGAGGCGATGCGGTCGTTGATGTTTTCCACCGCCCGGAGGACGCCCTTGCCCCCGTATCGCCTATCCCCATCTCGGAGCTCCAGGGCTTCAAAGGTCCCCGTCGATGCTCCCGAAGGGACCCCCGCCTGCCCCACCACGCCATTATCTAGCCAAACTTCGGCCTCCACCGTGGGGTTTCCCCGGGAGTCCAGGATCTCCCGGGCGTGCACACCAACTATGTACGCCATGACAAAACCACCTTTCCTTCGCGCTCTCCTCAGGGCTAGCCCTCGGATGAGGTCCCCCAGGGGGAGGTGGAAGGAGCTAACGGACGATCTTCCAGCACGCGGTATCCCTCTTTCCCCCGTCGCAGGGCAGCTTCATCCGCCAGAAGGACCTCCACCACCAGAAGGCGCCGAGGATAACCCACCTCCACCCGATCCCCTTCTTTCACCTCCGCCGCAGGCTTCACCCTGCGCCCTCCCAGGCGTACCGCCCCCGCCGTTACCATCTCTTGGGCCAACGTCCGCCGCTTCACCAGTCGCACCAGCTTGAGATAGAGATCCAGCCTCATCCGTCCTCACGTCCCTAAGTATACCCATCGTCCCCGTTCCATACAACGGAGACGTTCTTTTTTTAACCTTATATTCCTATTCGAGGAAGTCCCGCAGCTTTTTGCTCCGGCTGGGGTGGCGCATTTTCCTCAGGGCCTTGGCCTCAATCTGGCGAATGCGCTCCCGGGTGACGCCGAAACGCCTCCCCACTTCTTCCAGCGTGTAGGGATGGCCATCCTCCAGGCCGAAGCGGAGGCGCAGCACCTCCCGTTCCCGATCCGACAGGTCGTCCAACATCTCTTCGAGCTGCTCCCGCAAAAGTTGGCTCGCCGCCGCCTCTTCGGGGCTCGGGATGTCTTTGTCCTCCAAAAAGTCCCCCAACTGGCTGTCTTCTTCCTCGCCAATGGGAGTTTCCAGGGATACGGGTTCCTGGGCGATGCGCTGGATCTCTTCTACCTTGTCCGGCATGATCTCCATCTCCCGGGCAATTTCCTCCGCTGTGGGCTCTCGCCCCAGACGTTGGACCAACTGGCGCGAGACCCTAATGAGCTTATTTATGGTCTCCACCATGTGGACCGGGATGCGGATGGTGCGAGCCTGGTCTGCAATGGCCCGGGTGATGGCCTGACGGATCCACCAAGTGGCATAGGTGCTGAACTTGTACCCCTTGCGGTAGTCGAACTTCTCCACCGCCCGGATGAGCCCCAAGTTCCCCTCCTGGATGAGGTCCAGAAAGAGCATCCCCCTTCCGATGTACTTTTTGGCGATGCTCACCACCAGGCGCAGGTTCGCCGCCACCAGATCATTTTTGGCCCCGGGGTCTCCGGCCTCCACCCGTTTGGCCAGGTCCACTTCTTCTTCCGGGGTCAAAAGATAGACCTTGCCGATCTCCCGGAGATACATGCGGACGGGATCCGACAGGGGAAGGTCTTCCAAAGCTCCCATGTCCTCCGCCGCCACAGGGATGAGATCGTCGTCTTCCAACTTGCCCTTTTTTCCGTCCTCCTGAACCTCGATGCCAAGCTCCAGAAGGTTCGAATGCAGGTTATCCAGGGCCTCGGGGTTGTTTAGATACTCCGCCGGAAGGTATTTTTCAATGTCTTCGTAAGAAATATATCCCTTTTTTTGCCCTTCTTGTAGGAGACCTCGCACCTTGTCAATGTAGGATAAAAGGTCTTCTTTGGACCCCAGGTCGTCTCCGGCTCCCTCGCCCTCGAGGGCCTGCGGCAAAGGGGCAACGGAAGACGCCCCGTCGAGGCCTTCAGAGACGTCGCCCGAAGGGCCCTTTTCTGGGCTCTTCTTCCCCTCCACTTCCCTGGAAGGCTCCGGAGTTTTACGCTCCCCTTCCAGGCCCTCGCTGGCGGAGGGCCCTTTCGCCTTTTTCCCCCCAGAGGAGCTGGAGGAGACTTTTTTCCCCTTGCGGAGGAGCTTCTCCCCGCTCGGGATCCCCTCGGTCCCGGGAGCCCCGGTCGTCTCCCCTTCCCTCGGGGCGCCCAAGCCCTCCTCCGACGGTTCGACGGACCCCCGCTCCGCCCCGACGACCGCCGGGGGGACTTCCGGGGGACTCTCCGGAGCCCGGGGCACCTCGGGGGCCCCCGAGATCCCCTCCCCTTTTTTGCGCCTCGTCGGCTTCTTTTTCGAATCCTTCGCCGAAGGGCCTCC
>CALMLW010000171.1 GCA_937868015.1 uncultured Synergistaceae bacterium
CGCAGTGCCAGGAGCTCCAGATCGGAGACGGAGCTCCGCACCACCAGGGGAAGCACCGGCACGCCGGGGAAAAACGCCGCCAAAAGGGGCAGGTGCACCGTGATGCCGTGCTCTCGCGGGAAAAGGGCGTCGTCTCGCCTCGCGACGCCGTGCTCTCCCAGCATCGCCACCCCTTCTTCGTCGGCGGACACCCTTCCTCGATCGGTCTCCCAGGGGGCCCCACAAAACGTCACGGCTCCCCGCCCCGCCCGGTGGTGGTCGGGGGCGATGAGGAGGATTCGGCGAGGGTGGGGCGCCCCCCGCCGCAGTTCTTCGTAAAACCGTACCATGAGCTCCCCCGCCAGGTCATGGTGGGGAGTGAGCCCCCCCAGGACCCTTCCCTCCACTCCGGAATCTCGGGGATCCCTGGGGCCCTCGAGGGCCCGATGGACCCTGGGGGGAAGCGGAGGACACCCCAGGGCCTGGGCCCCGGAAGGGAACAAAAAGACCCCCACCAGGACCCCCGCCACCAAGGCGATGGATCTCACTGCTCCGGCACCCGGGTCCAATCGGGGCGCAGGCGGTCCAGAGCGGCGGGGTCTCCCTGGTAGACCATCTTTTTCCACTCCTCGTCGGTGAGGCGCCCCTCCGCCAGGGAACGGTCGAAGGCATAGAAGGAAAACACCGCCCCCCGGGTCACCCGGGGTCCCCCCCAGCGATCGTTAACGAAAACATACATATACCGGGGGGCCCCGACGCCCACCTCCAGCGCCCTTCCCGCCGCGAAATCCGAGGCCACGTCCGCCACCAACGCCATGCGAAGGCGATCCTGCACCTCGGGAAGCAGGGGAGGGTAGAGGCCCAGCTGGTCCGCCGGGAGGAGCAGCTCCCGGGTCAGCTCCGCCGGGAACTCCCGGATGATGCGGTACTCCTCATCTCCCAGGGGAGCCCCCGTCACTTCCAGCTCCGCCAAGTGGGCCAGGCGCTCCATGAGGGCGGCGAAGGTGGAGAACTTTTCGGCGTACTCCCCATCGGGCAGCTCCGCCTGATCCAGGAACTGTCGTATCCGCCCTGCGGCGGCGGCCAACCCCCGGAAAAGTCGGGGCTCGGGCTCCACGTAGCCCCGGGGGTCGGGACAGAGGAAGTCCGGGGCGTACCAGACATCTCCTCCGTCTCCCATCTCCGCCCCGGACTGCTCGCCGTAGAGGATCGTGTCGTGCTTAAGCTCCGCCCAGGAGGCGGCGGCGGACACCAATTTGCGATACTCCCACGCCGGGGAGGCGGCGAAAAACTGCCCCCCCTCGGTGGGCTCGAAGTACGTGGCGTAGAGCCGTAGCACATCGGAATAGATCGTGTCCCCCAGGGGATCCTGGTGGAAGGTTTTCCACCGCCCCCGGAGGGCCTCCCGGTTTTCGGCGTACCCCCGGAAGACCTCGAAAGCCTTCGTCTCCCGAAGGGCCACCGGAGATCCCAGCACCGCCAGGGCGTCCAAGGGATCGGGCAAGTTTCGGGGGTGGTCGTTGGTGCCCGTACGAGGCGACGTCAGGGCTTGGAACACCAGGGCATCAAAGGTGAAGCGCCGCCCCAAAAGGCGAAATCCCAGGGCCTGATCCTCTTGCTCCTCCTGGGAAGCCCCCAACCGGGGGGCCGGGCTCCCCAGGATCAGCGGGGGGCGGCTCGCCTTCATCAAGGCCTGGCGGAGCTCTTCCACCCGCCCCTCGTCCTCCAAGGGGAGGGCCCCTCCGAGAAGTTTTTTCACCACCGGAGCGTAGTCGTACCAGGAATTGTCGTTA
>CALMLW010000172.1 GCA_937868015.1 uncultured Synergistaceae bacterium
CCGCTCCATCCGGGCCCTCTTGGCCCTTCGCCCCGACCGAGCCCGGGTCCGCCGGAGGGGGATCTGGGTGGAAATCGGCCCCGAGGACGTGGTCCCGGGAGATCTTTTCCTGGTGCGGCCGGGGGAACGGGTCCCCGTGGATGGTCGGGTGACCGAGGGGCGGGGAAGCGGCGATACCTCCTCCCTCACGGGGGAGAGCTTGCCCCGCCCCTTGGAGCCCGGGGATCCCATCCACAGCGGCACGGTGGTCTGGGATGGGGCCCTGGTGTGCCGGGCCGAAAGGCCCGCTTCTTCGTCGTCGGCGGCCCGAATCCTGGAGCTGGTGGAAAAGGCGGCGGCCTCCAAGGCCCGGACGGAGCGCTTCCTGTCGCGCTTCGCCCGATGGTATACCCCGGCCGTGGTGGGGGCGGCGCTCCTGGTGGCCCTCCTCCCTCCCTTGGTGATGGCGGGGGAATCCTTCGGCGCCTGGGCCTACCGGGGATTGGTCCTTTTGGTCATATCCTGCCCCTGCGCCCTCGTGGTGAGCGTGCCCCTGGGGTATTTCGCGGGGCTGGGGGGGGCGGCCCACCGGGGGATCCTCGTGAAGGGGGCCGCCGCCCTCGAGGCCTTGGCGGAGGCCCGGGTGGTGGTCTTCGACAAGACCGGCACCCTCACCGACGGGGTCTTCCGGGTGCGACGCCAGGTTCCCGCCGAGGGATTCGCCGGGGAGGATCTCCTGATGTGGGCGGCGGCGGCGGGGGCCCACTCGAACCATCCCTTGGCCCGGGCGGTGCGGCGGGCCTGGGAGGAGGTCGGAGGCGAGGTCCGGGAGGACGGGGAGGAGTACGAGGAGATCCCCGGCCACGGCACCGGAGCTCGGGTGGGGGGGAGGAAGGTCTTGGCGGGAAGCCTCGCCCTGTTGCGCCTCAAGGAGATTTCCGGGGTCCCCGAGGGCCCGGGAGAAAGCGAGGCCACGGCGGTCCACGTGGCGGTGGATGGGGTCTATGCCGGGGTCATCGAAGCGGGGGACGGGATGAAACCGGGCGCCCCCGAGGCCCTGGAAGAGCTGCGGCGCCTGGGGGTGGAGCGGCTGGTCCTGCTCACGGGGGATGGGTGGTCCCCCGCCCGGCGCGCCGGGGCCCAGGGAGGGATCGACGAAATCCACGCCGAGCTCCGCCCCGAGGACAAGCTGGCCCACCTGGAACGCCTCATGGAGGGGGGGCGGGAGCGGGGGAGCGTGGTCTTCGTGGGGGACGGGGTAAACGACGCCCCCGTATTGGCCCGGGCGGACGTGGGGATCGCCATGGGAGGGTCGGGGGCGGACGCCGCCGTGGAGAGCGCCGACGTGGTGCTCATGACCGACGACCTCTCCCGGGTGGCCGAGGCCCTTCGCACCGCCCGCCGCACCCGGCGCATCGTCCGGGAGAACATCGTGCTGGTGCTGGCGGTGAAGGGGGTGTTCCTCGTCCTGGGGGCCCTGGGGTACGCCACCATGTGGGGTGCCGTGGGGGCCGATGTGGGCATGGCCCTGGGGGCGGTGCTCAACGCCCGCCGGGCCTTTCGGTAGGAGCTAGAGGCGGATCCCCGGGGGAAGGTCCCCGAGGGATAGCCCCAGGAGCCATCCCAGGGCGATGACGAGACTGACCAGCGTCACGGGAACGCCCACCCGGGCGTGAACCTTCCAGTCCAGGCGCACTCCGAGCCGAGCCGCCTCCCCCGCCACGATGATGTTGGCGATGCTTCCCACCAGCAGGAGGTTCCCCGCGAAGGTGCTCACCAGGGCCAGGGTGCTGCCCGCCAGGGGGATGTCCCGCATCAGAGGCAGGAGGAGCATGGTGGCGGGGACGTTGGACACCACGTTGGAGAGCGCGGTGACCACGGCGGCGAGGGAGGGGAGGGAGCGCAACGAGAGTCCCGAGGCCATGAGACCTTCTTCGATGGCCTCCAGCCCCCCCGCCCGGGCGAAGGCGTCGTTCACCACGAAGAGCCCCAGAAAGAGCACCAGTAGCTGCCAGTCCACCAATCCCAGGGTGGCCCGGGACGCCAGGGTTCGGCTGGTGAGCAGCGCCCCCGCCGCCGCCAGGGCCACCAACTCCCGGGGAAAGGGAGCCCCCAGAAAGAGGGCCACCGTGAGGGCCAGCACCAGCATCCCCTTTTGGGCCTGCCAGGGATGGTAGGGGGTGCTCTCCAGGGGCTCCAGGGGGGGGGCGGCCTTTTGCCAGCGCCCCCGGAAGATCCGCACGAGGATCAGGTGGAGGGCTCCCAGGGAGAGCAGGGTGGGAACCAGGGCCACCAGAAAATACCCCCCGAAGGAGAGGTGGAGCACCTGCCCCACGAGCATGTTCTGGGGGTTGCCGATGAGGGTGGCGGCGGAGCCGATGTTCGCCGCGCAGGCCAAGGCGAGGGCGTAGGGCAGGGGGGAAAGGTCCCGGCGCAGACATCCCTCGCCCAGCACCCCGGTCATGGCAAGACACACCACGTCGTTGGTGAGGAGGGCGGAAAGCCCTCCGGCCACCAGAATCACCGCCCCCAGGAGCCCCTGGGGAGAGAGGGGCAGGGCGGCGATGCGCTCCGAGACCCGGGTGTAGAACCCGCTCAGGCGAAACTGGGCGGAGATCACCATGAAGCTGAAGAGCAGGAGGAGCGTGGGGCGTCCACGCCGGAGAAGTCCCCGTGCTCCGAGGCCACCAGGGCGATGGCCCCCAGGAGCACGATCCCCGTGCGGTCCACCGCGAGGCGGGGAAACTCTCCCAGGATCATCCCCGCGTAGACCAGTCCAAAGACCAGATAGACGAACGGGCTTTCTTCCATGTGCTTCCCCCCTTGGACAAAACGGCCCCATTATAGACACTTTGCCACGTTTTGCCATGGCTTTTTTGGAATCCGGGAAAATCCGAAAAAGACGTGGACGGGGTCCCCGGTTATTTGCTACCATGACGTGGCGATGTTTTTTAAAGAACCCCGGGGGCGCGAGGGGGAATAGGGCGTCCCCCGGCCCCGGGGTTTGGGTCGTCCCGGGAAGATCGGTCGGAGACGGGCGCGCCTCGCCGCGCGGAAACGGAGGGGAAATCATGCTTTTGCAGGATTTTAAAGTAGAGAAGTGGCTGAACCCCCTGGATCCCATCTGCACCTACAATCTGGGGGCCAGCTGCGTCAAGGCCTTCACGGTACAGGAGCTGCTGGATCTCATCGGGCACGACTCCCAGGAATTCTTGGAGCAGGTAAGGACCATGTCGCTGCACTACGGCTCCTTCGAGGGATTGCCCCGGTTGCGCCGGGCCATCGGAGGGCTTTTCAGAAGCTCGTCCCCCGAAGAGGTCCTCACCGTTCACGGGGGCACGGGGGCCAACCACATGGTGCTCATGGGGCTGCTGAATCCGGGGGACGCCATGGTGGCCGTGAAGCCCAACTACCAGCAGCACTACGAGATCCCCGCCTCCATCGGTGCGGAGGTGCGCGTGCTCCGCCTTCGGGAGGAAGACGACTATGTCCTTGATCTGGAAGCCCTGGAGCGCCTCGTGGACCATCGCACCAAGGTGATAGCCCTTTCCAATCCAAACAACCCCACGGGGGTGTTTTTGGGGGAGGAAGCCCTGCAAGGGGTGGTGCGGATCGCGAGGGCCCACGGAGCCCATGTGCTGTGCGACGAAATCTACCGGGGACTGGACGATGCCTACATGCCCTCCGTGGTGGATCTCTACGAGCGGGGCATCAGCACCGGGAGTCTCTCCAAGGTCTTTTCCATGGCGGGAACCCGGATCGGCTGGATCGTCACCCCAGACCGGGAAGCTCTGGAAATTCTGGAAAACCGCCGCTCCTACGACACGATCTGCTGCGGCGTGCTGGACGAACTTCTTGCGGCCCTGGCGTTGGAGCACCACGAAAAAATCCTCGCCCGGAGCCGTCGGATCGTCCGGAAGAACCGGGCGATCCTCGACGAGTGGCTCAAAACCCAGCCCTCCCTGAGCACCCGGGGGGTGAGCCTGGGATCCACCTGTCTGGTCCGTTACACCTTCGACGTGCCCTCGGAAACCCTTTGTCGATCCATCCTCGACGCCACGGGGGTGCTGCTCTGCCACGGAGATTGTTTCGACGAACCCCGCACCTTCCGCCTGGGGTACAGCTTCGACGAGGGAGAGACCCTGACCAAGGGGCTCGAAGCCCTGGGAAGCTACTTCGCCTCCATGGAGCGGGGGGGGCGGTAGAAGACGCCGGAGCGAAGGGGCGGCGACAAAAATTTTCGGGGAGGCGGAGCCGGAGTTCAAGGGGAGCCTTTCTTGAGGCCCGCAGAAGCGGGGCGAAGGCTCCCGGCGGGCGGGAGGGTGAGCAAGGCGCGGGCCTTTCGATGCCCGAGACCGGCGGTCGTGGAGTCAAGGAGGCGTGGGCCATGGGAGGAGTAAAAATAGTGGTGGCGCTCTTGCTGTGGGCGGGGCTCTGCTGGGGGGCCTCCGGGGCGGGGGCCCAGGACTGGGGGGCGACGGTGATCTTTTCCCGGGGGGATACCCTCTGGCGGACGGATCTTCGGGGGAGCTCCCCGGAGCCGGTGGGGCCGGGGTACGACGGGGAAATTTCTCCCGGAGGAGATCGGGTGGCTTTCACGGAGTACGACGAAGAAGGCCGCCGGTACATCGCCGTGCGGGATCTGAAGAGCCGGGAGGTCTGGCGGGTGCCGGGGATAGAGGGGGAAAATAGCTACGGTCCTCGGTGGTCCCCCGATGGCACCGCGCTACTTTTTAACCACTGGTGGGAAGAGGGCTCCCGGTGGGTCATCGCCACGATCCGCCCCGAAGGCACCGAAGGGCGGATCTTCTCCGGGGTGGGGTCGGAGGACCTCTTTTCCCCCTTCTGGGGGGGCGGAGGCACCGAAGTTTTCGCCCAGGACCTGACCTTTCTCTACCGTTTCGACCTAGAGGGGCGCCTCCTGGACCGGCGCCCCGTGGAAGAGGTGGTGGGAGACCGGGGCATCTCGAGCGCCACGCGCTTTTCGGTGGCCCCCGACGGGAAGACGTGGCTCTTTGACGCCCTGGCCACCACCTCCCGGGACCGGGCCCTGGCCGCCCGGGTGGGGGACGCGGTGAGCGCGGCCTTCGTATACGCCGAGGGCACGAAAGAAGTGCGCCGGATCTCCCCTCCGGGGGTGGCGGTGAGCGGCGCCTGCTGGGCCCCGGGGGGGAGGGTGCTCTTGGCGGGTTTTGAGGAAAAGGACGTGCGGAAAGGGAAAGAGGGCCCCCAGATCGCCTTCCGGCTCCTTCTCCTTTCGGGAGATCGGGTCATCGGGCTGGCCGAAGACGCCCTCGCCCCCTCCTGCGCCCTGAAGTGAGAGGGGGCCCCGGGGGGACGCCCGGGGGCTTAGGGGAGCACGAAAGGGGGGGAAAGGGGTGGCGGACGAAAGGGACGAAGCGGTGGAGCGCCTCCTGGAGGAAGAGCTGGCCGAAATTGCCAAGAAGGGGGCCCGGTGGGGATCTCTTCTTTCTTCCGTGGCGGGGATTAGCGCCTCCCCGGGAAGGATGGGGGCGAACCTGGGGGGAAAGTGGGGAGGGCGTCTGGGGGCGTCCTTGACCTGGACGGAGCGCGCCGAGAGGACGGGGCGGTGGTCAGGGGACCGTCGGGACCTCGTGATCCTGCTCCAGGGCTGGTTCGCTAAAAATGGCCGCCTCGTCGGGGAGATCGATCCCCGGGGGGGGACGCTG
>CALMLW010000173.1 GCA_937868015.1 uncultured Synergistaceae bacterium
TCTCTCCTGGGCCAGGCGCGATGGGGGAAAGATCTCCACCCGTCCTAGGTCGACGGAGGCCCCCTCGGGAAGGACCAAAAGTCCCGTTACCTTGCGAGGGAAGCGCACCAAGACGGGGTTCGATGGGCGTCCATCGTCCCGGGTCACCGAGAGAGGTCCTGGGGCCGCCGATGCTCCGTAGGGCAGGCGCAGGGTGGCGTTGGCATCGTTATTGACATGGCGCGACGAGCCGTCGGGGTAGTGGACGGTGAAGCCCCCCCGGAGATTTCTCCCCCGAAGCAGAAGGGTCTTCTCTCCGGGGTCCGTCGTGACCCGCTGTATCACGGGGTCTCCCTCGTCCAGGGCCACCATCCGGGCGGCCTCGGGCAAGGGAGGCGGGGTCCCGTCCTCATCGAAAGAGGCGCCCTCGGAAAGGTGTTTTTGGACCCACCGGCGCCCCTGGCGGTAGAGCTCCTCCCAGGAAGGGCTCCGCTCCAACGAGACAGTCACCCACTCCCCGGAGGTGAAGGCGCCGGGCCAGGCGAAGCACATCCCCTCGGGGGTCTCCTCAGGAGTGATGACCCGCTGGTGGCGCTCTCCCTGAAGGCGAACCTGGAGGCCCCCCGGACTTTCCGGCAGGTCATCCCGGGGCAAAAGGACCTGGTCCCCCGGACGGGCGGCGCCGCTCCAGGGGGAGGACAGGTCCGGACGAAAGGGGGCCAAGGGAAGCGTTTCGTTGTGGGGGTGCAGGGTGAGCCCCTCCGCCGAAGCTCCTCCCAGCAGAAAGAGGCCCAGGGCAAGGCCGCGAAACCAAGGGGTATCTATCATATTCATCGCTCCTTTCGCCGCACCGCAGGCCCCGGAGAGGGGAGCAAGGTTCGGCGGGCTCAAGGAGATCATCCCCTAGAAACGGCGTCCGAGGACCGTCAAATGGCGTATTTGTCCTCCCCGATCCGCCCCGTGGGGGGCACGAGGGGAAAGGGGAAAACCTCCGGGGACCTCCGGGATCGAAGGACTCCGAAAGGGACGCTACCTCGGGGAAGGATCCTCCTCCCCGGAAAGCGATGAGGCCCCGAAGGTGTGACGGTCACCGAACTCCGCCTTCTTTCCCTTATTCCACTGAGACACGGGAGATAAAAAACCCACCACCCGGGAGTAGATCTCACACCGGGTCCTTTCGGTCTGCTCTGCCATCTTCATTTTCGCTCCTTTCGGCGTGCGATGCCCCGACGGGTCCCGTCCGGGGTCAGGGCCAAGCTGGTACCGTATTCTTCGGGGTGGCATTCCCTCGGAGAAAGGGACGGGCCCCGGCATCCCGGGGCCCGTCGCTAAAAGGCCCCCATCCCCGGAAGACTATCAGAAATATTTTCAAAAATCAACCCCGGGAGAGCCTCATGGGGCCTTAAAGGGGCGGACCTCCCCGGAATTGGATCGAAGAAAGACTTGGGGCAGAAGGGCTGAGGCCCAGGTCGCCGCCCGTTCCAGGTCCTCTTCCGCCGGGGGCGGCGTGGCCCCCAGGGTGGGATCCCAGGTGGTTTGGGGCCGGAAGGGCTGGAGGACGTACCGAGGCACCGGGGTGATCTCCCGGGCGATGAGCTCCACGTCCTCGGGGGACACGAGGCCGGGGATCACTGTGGTGCGAGCCTCCCAGACCCCGGGCCACGATCGCAAAAGGGCCAAAGAGGCCCCCACGG
>CALMLW010000174.1 GCA_937868015.1 uncultured Synergistaceae bacterium
CCCCAGGGGAGGTCGGGGCGCCAGGGGAGCCCCAGGGCCTCGAGGAGCTCCCGTCCCCGGGCAACAAAAGCTGAAGAACAACTTCCGAGCCGTCCTCCCAGGGTCAGGGCGACGGCAAGGCCAGCGGCCACGGCATCGCCGTGTTTCCACCGAAAGTCCGACGCCGCCTCCATGGCGTGTCCCACGGTGTGGCCGAGGTTGAGGCGATCCCGGATTCCCCGCGTCTCGTCCCCATCTTCGGCGACGACGGCGAGCTTCAGTCGGACGCAGCGCTCCACCAGGTGGGTGAGGGCGGCGGGGTGCCGCGCCAGGATGGATCCTCGGGACTTTTCCAGCTCCTCCAGGAGGCCCTGGTCTTCTCCCACGGCGTACTTCACCGCCTCGGCCAACCCTTGACGGAACTCCTCGGCGGGAAGAGTTTGGAGACACTCTGCGTCTGCCACCACGGCGATGGGGTGATGAAAGGCCCCCACCAGGTTTTTTCCCTGGGGGATGTTCACCCCGGTCTTTCCCCCGATGGCGCTGTCCACCATGGCCAGGAGGGTGGTGGGGCACTGAATCAGAGGGACGCCGCGCATCCAGGTGGCGGCGGCAAACCCCGCGCAGTCCCCCACCGTGCCCCCGCCGAGGGCCGCCACCGGAGTGGTGCGGTCCACGGAAGATCGGGCGAAGTGATCGTAGAGCGCCTGAACCTGGTACAGGGTCTTGGCCCCCTCGCCCCGGGGCAGGAGGTACGCCTCTCCCGCAAGGGCGATGAGGGGAGCAAAAAGGGGAGCGGTGATCCCATCTCCCACGATGCGGGCTCGATCTCCTCCGGGGACCAGGGCCGGGATTTCCCGGAGGATCCCCGGGCCTATGAACACCTCCGATCCTCCGCCGGGGAAAGGGGCCAGACGTGTCGGCCCCCGAGGGGGGAGGGCCGGTGGGAGGTCGCCAAAAAGTCGTGTCACCAGCTCTTTTGCCGTGGCCTCGGGGGAGAAGTGCTCCGTGTCCAGGGAAAAACGCCCTGCGGCGTACCCCGGGGCCCGGGAGGCCAAGAGGGCGGCGATGTCGCTCCGGAGCAGGGGGCGATCCGGCCCGAAAGACCCTCGGCGCCGGGCCGTTTCGGCGGAGACGGCGAGGGTCACCAAGATCCCCTTTTCGGCGATCTCGTCCCGGAGCCCCGGGTCTTCCAGGGTCCCCCCTCCCAGGGCCACCACGACGCTTCGCAGGGAAAGAATTTCGCGCACCACGGCCGCCTCCTGCGAGCGAAAGGCCCCCTCCCCTTCCTGGGCGAAGATCTCCCCCACGGATTTCCGGGCCCGTTCTTCGATCATGCGGTCCGTGTCGAGGAAGGGCACCCCCAGAAGGCGGGCCGCCAGGCGCCCCACCGTGCTCTTGCCGGAGGCCATGAACCCCCCGATGAAGAGGGGGCGGTTGAAGGAGAGAGGGGGCGATCCCAGGGGCGTCGTCATAGCATCCACCCCTTCACCCGGCGTCGATGGGCCTCCAGGCGATCCCGGAGATCCTCTACGGTGTCGCCGCCGAACTGCTCCACCAGCTCGCCCCCAAGCACCCAGGCCACCATGGCCTCTCCCACGACGCAGGCCGCCGCCACGGCGCACACGTCGCTCCGTTCGGCGTGGGCGGCGCCGCTCCTTCCCGTGGCCACGTCGAAGGAGGGCAGGGGCTTCCTTAGGGTGGGGATGGGCTTCATGGCTCCCCGGATCACGACCTCTTCCCCGTTGCTCATCCCTCCTTCGATCCCTCCGGCGCGGTTGCTCGGCCGCCGCCACTCGCCTCCTCGGCCGTCGATGGGGTCGTGCACAGCGCTCCCGGTGAGGGCCGCCGCCGCGAAGGCCTCTCCGATCTCCACCCCCTTGATGCCGGGGACCGAGAGCAGGGCCGCCCCGAGGCGGG
>CALMLW010000175.1 GCA_937868015.1 uncultured Synergistaceae bacterium
CTTCGCATAAGTTTATCGGAGGAAACCCACGGCCCGCATTCCGTCTTCGGAAAGCGGGTTTTTTTCTTGTCGCCCCGGGAAACGGTGGGGCGCGCCGGAAAGAAGGGGAGGAAGGGACATGGGTATCGTGCGGCTGTTTGCCGGAGAGGCGTCGGGGGATCTGGAGATCGACATCACCGTCCGAGCGCGACGAAACGAAGAGGTCGGCCGAGAAGAGTGCGGCGGGAGAAGGGAACTTCCGCTTTTGCCGGAAGAGCACCTGGGGAGGGATGGGGAATGGTGGTGAGGGGGCGTCCCACGGAGGTGGGAGAAGGATATCTGGCCTTTGACGGCACGGCGGTGGAGCGATGGATCGCCGAGGTTTCTCCGGCGGAGGTGTGGTTTCGCCTGATCCAGGGGAGGCTCCCCGGAGAGGGGGAACGGCGGCTGTGGGATGCGGTCCTCGCCACCCTGGCGGACCATGGGGACACTCCTCCGAGCACCCAGGCGGCGCGCCTGGTGGCTTCCACGGGAGTTCCTCTTCAGGCGAGCCTGGCGGCGGGGCTTTTGGCCTTCGGGAATCACCACGCGGGGGCTCTGGAGGGGGTCATGGAAATCCTCCAGAGCGGAGTGGCCCGGGGTCTCGACCCCGAGGCGCTGGTGGACGAGGCCCTGGCGTCGGGGCGCCGGGTTCCCGGTTTCGGCCACCGGCTGCATCGCCGGGACCCCCGGGTGGCCCCCCTGCGGTGCCTGGCGGAGGAGCGCTCCCTTCGGCGGGACCACCTGGCGTTTTTTTCCCGGATGGAGGATCTCCTGGGGGAGCGAAAGGGCATCGGGGGGAACGTGGATGGGATCTGCGGCGCCGTCCTTTCCGACCTGGGCTTTCCCTTCCAGGCGGGGCGGGCGTTCTTTCTGGCGGGAAGGCTGCCGGGGCTCACGGCCCACATCCTGCGGGAGACCTCCGGAGGGTCCTTTCGCCGATATGCCCTCCGGGAGGTGGGGGAGGAGTCCTCTCCCCTTCGGGAAGGGTTGGGGCGCGCCCCCGGGGGGGGCTTTAGGGTCTCCGGAAGGCGCGAGGCGAGGGAGATAAGGCGCCATCGGGAGCCCCAGGGGGAGCGTTCCTAGGGAGGCCTTCTCAGGCTTTTGGCGAGGGGCGACCAAGGGTCGTCGGGGGACCATCGAAGGGTTGAAGGAGGAGCGGGCGATATGAGGCGAGTGGGGATCTGGGGAGCTTCGGGGATGGCGGGGGGCGAGGTGCTCAGGCTTTTGGCCCGACATCCGGAAATGGAGACGGTGCGGGCGGTGTCGGCGAGGCACGCGGGGGAACCGGTGTGGCACCAGCACCCCCACCTGCGACACGCCTTGGGCGACATGGTCTTTTCCTCCCCGGAGGAGGCCCGGCGGAGGGCCGAGGAGGTTGACCTGGTCTTTCTGGCGGTGCCCCACGGCGCGGGGGCCGATATCGCCGCGTTCCACGTTGCCCGAGGAGTGCGGGTGGCCGACATGTCGGCGGATTTTCGCCTGAGGGATCCGGAGGACCACCGTCGCTGGTACGGCACTCCCCATCCCTGCCCCGATCTTCTGGCCCGGGCGGTCTACGGCCTGCCGGAGTTCCATCGGGAAGCCCTCCGGGAAACCCCGGTGGCCAGCGGAGTGGGGTGCAACGCCACCTGCACGAACCTGGGACTACGTCCTTTGGCGGCCCGGGGGTTGATCCGGGAGGCCCGCATCGAGGTGCGAGCGGGGTCCTCCGAAGGGGGAGGCACGCCCACCGTGGGGTCGCACCACCCCTACCGCCGGGGGGCGCTGCGCGTGGTGGAACCCTTCAGGCACCGCCACGCGGCGGAGGTGGCCCAGGAGACGGGGATGCCCCTTTCGGCCTTTTCCTTCACGCTGACGGCGGCGGAAATGGTGCGCGGCGCCCAGATGCTCGCCCACGTGACCCTGACGGAGGCGATGGAAGAAAAGGCTCTGTGGCGCCTCTACCGAGAGGCCTACGGCGGGGAGCCCTTCGTGGAGCTCTGTCCCGCCCGCCCCGCCCATCTGCGCTTTCCCGATCCTCGGCGGGTGCTCGGCTCCAACCGAGCCTTGGTGGGCTTTGCCCTGGACGAGGGGGGAACGCGGCTCTTGGTGGGGTGTGCCATCGACAACCTCATGAAAGGCGCCGCAGGGAGCGCGGTGCAGTGCGCCAATCTCATGCTGGGATTTGAAGAAACGGCGGGGCTCGACGCCCTGGCGGTCTATCCGGCCTGACGGGGCGGGAGGAGGAGTGGCCATGTTCGGTGTGGTGAAGATCGGCGGTGCGCCGGGAAACGGGGCGGAGAACGTGCTGCGGGATCTGGCGGAGCGGGTGGGCCGGGGAGAGCGCTGGGTTCTGGTGCACGGCGCCAGCGGCGTGATGGACGGCCTGTGCCGCTCGGCGGGAGTCGAGGTGCGCCATGTGGTGAGTCCTTCGGGCTTCCGGAGCCGCTTCGTGGGGGAGGGGGAACGGGAGCTCTTCGAGGCGGCGGCGGCCCGGGTCTCCCTGGAGCACGTGCAGAGCCTGGGAGAGTTGGGCGTCCGGGGGGTTTCCCTGTGGCCCCGGGAGGGATCGGTGACGGGGGAACGCAAGGAGGTGCTCCGGGCGGTGGAATCGGGGCGGTGCCGCCTTGTGCGGGGGAACTGGAGCGGCACCGTCCGCCACGTGGACCCCGCGCCGTTGCGGCGCGCCTGGAGCCGGGGAGAAATTCCCGTGTTGCCGCCGCTGGCCCAGGACGGCGTGTCCGGGCGAAATCTGAACGTGGACGGCGATCGCCTCGCCGCCGCCGTGGCGGTGGCCCTCGGCGCGGAGGCCCTGGTGATTCTTTCCAACGTGCCCGGACTGTTGCGGGATCCCCAGGACCCCGATTCTCTGGTGGCTTCGGGGGATCTGGAGGATTGGGGGGAACTGGAAGAGATGGCCCGGGGGAACATGAAGCGGAAGCTCCAGGCCTGTCGGGAGGCCCTGGAGGGAGGAGTGCCCCGGGTCCTTCTGGGGGACAGTCGGGGACGTCGTCCGCTGGAAGAGGTGTTGGCGGGGAGGGGAACGGAGCTATGCCGAGCGCGGGCTACGGCTCTCGCGGTCTGACGGCGGTCCGGGGAGCCGGAGATCGGCTCTGGGACGCCCAAGGGCGCGAATACGTGGATTTTCTCGCGGGGCACGGGGCGGCGCTCTTTGGCCATGCCCATCCGGAGCTGGTTTCGGTGCTCCGGGAATCGGCGGCGTCGTGCTGGACCCTGGGGGCGGGGCTTTCCCATCCGGCGCGCTCCCGATTTCTCTCCCTGCTGGACGGCCTGATCCCCGAGGGGTGCTCCTTTCTTTCCAACAGCGGCGCCGAGGCGGTGGAGGCCGCCCTCAAGCTCGTCATCGCCCTGCGCCCCGGGAAAAAGCGACTTCTGGCCCTGCGGCGCTCTTTTCACGGGCGGACGCTGGGAGCCCTGGCCCTCACCTTTAACCCGAAATATCGGAAGCCCTGGCAGGAACAGCTCTGTGCCGTGGAACACCACACTTCCGAAGCGCTCCTTGAAGCGGTGGAGGACGACGTGGCGGCGGTCTTCGTGGAACCGGTGCAGGGGGAGGGGGGAGTTCACCCCCTGGATCCGGCCTTCGGAGGGGCCCTTTCCGCCCGGTGCCGGGAGACAGGGGCCCTGCTCGTGGCGGACGAGATCCAGAGCGGCTGGGGGCGGTGTGGCGCGGTGCTCGCGAGCTCCGGGGCGGGGCTCGACCCCGACGTGGTCTGTCTGGCCAAGGGGGTGGCGGGGGGGTTCCCTGTGGGGGTCACGGTGTGGCGGAAAAATCTGGGGGACTTTCCCGTCCAGGGGCACGGCTCCACCTATGGGGCTAACCCCCTGGCCTGCGCCCTGGGAGAGGCCACGTGGGAGCTACTGCACCGCCACGACCTTTTCCGGTGGGCCGAGGAGCGGGGCCGGGCGTTCCGGGAAGAGTTGAGTCGGGTGGATGCCCCGGGGCGGGGCGAGGTGCGGGGGCGGGGGCTTTTGGTGGGGGTGGAGATCGAAGGAGAATCGGGGGCGGTGGTGCGGGAACTCCAGCGCCGGGGGGTGCTGGCCCTGCCGGCGGGCCCCCGGGTGGTGCGCTTTCTTCCGCCCTTCGGTGCGTCTCCGGAAAGTTTTCTGCGGGCGGCGACGGCCCTGGGAGAGGCGTTGCGGGAGCTTTCTCGTGGATCGTGACCGGATCTTTCTGGAAGAGTTGGTGCGCTGTGCGAGCCCCAGCGGGGCGGAGCAGGAAATCGGCGCGCTCCTGGTCTCCCGTCTTCCGGCCCTGGGGTGGGAACGGGTGGAGCTCGACGACGTGGGCAACGTGGTGGCCTCCCGGGGCAAGGGACCTCGGGAAGTGCTCCTTCTGGGGCACGTGGACACCGTGCCGGGGGGGCCCCCCGTGCGGTGGGAAGGGGAGGTCCTCTGGGGAAGGGGGGCCGTGGACGCCAAGGGGGCCTTCGGGGCCTTCGCCCTGGCGGGGGGAGCCTGTGCCGTGCCGGAGGGGGGACGTACCACCCTGGTGGGGGCGGTGGGAGAGGAGCGGGATTCCCGGGGGGCCCGGTATCGCCTGATGCGGCACGCCCCCGAGGCCTGTCTCGTGGGGGAGCCTTCGGGAAGCGACGGGGTGACCCTGGGGTACCGGGGGCGAATTTTCTGCACCCTGGAGGCCCGGGATGGGGGGGCGCACCGCAGCGGCGATGCGGGGCCCCACACGGCGTGCCTCCGGGGGGCGGCGGCGGTGCTGGATTCCTGGGAGCGGGGGGACGACCCCACCCGGCCGGTGATCGAGCGCCCCTCCGGGGCGGTGGCCTTCATGGAGGGGAGAGAAGAGGGAGAGCGCCGGGGGCGAGTGGAGCTGGATCTGCGCCTTCCCCTGGGAGCGGAGCCCGAAAGGGTGGTCCAGGAAGTGCGGGAGGTGGCGGAGCGCTGGGGCGTGACGGTATATTTTTCGGAAAAAGTGAGGGCTCACCTGGTCCCTCGGGATGACCTCGCGGTCCGGGCCCTGCGGGGGGCCATCCGCCAGGTTTTTGGAAGAGCGCCCCGCCTGCTGGCCAAGGGAGGCACGGCGGATTTCAACCTGGCGGCGTCCTGGGGATGTCCTCTGGCGGCCTACGGTCCGGGAGACAGCCGTCTGGACCACACGGCGGAGGAGCGCCTCCCGCTGGAGGAGTTCCGGGCCGCCGTGGCGGTGCTACAGGAGGCCCTGCCCCGGCTGTGGCGGGAGGAGGCATGATCCAGAAGACGTCCCCGGTGTCGGGCATGAACGCTGGGAGAAGGGGCTCATGGCGGGCAACGCGGCTCTTGCGGCGTCCTGCTCCCTGGAGGCCCCTGGGGGACGGAGAAAAGACCCTTGGTGCGGAGAGCGCGAAGGGGGCCTCCTCACATCCGTGCCACGTCCGCTGTGCCGCTCAGGGCGACGGGCGCAGAGTCCCGGTGGTGGCCGGTCGTACTTCTCTCCTCCCGAGGGATCTGGTGGGGGAAAAGAAAAAACCCGGAGGCGAGGGGCCTCCGGGACATGTGTTCCTTGTTAGACGGGGGAACAGCCGTTTTCCATGGGGCGGAGCCCCTGGGGGGTGCGCAGGAATACCCGGTCAATCATGCGGCCTTCGCGGCATTCCACCGGCTCAAAGCGCCCCTCCGGGGTCTTCCAGTACGGGGTGGTACCGATATACACGAGTTTGTTGCTGTACATGAAACTTCCTTTCTTTCCGCTCGGAGCGGAAATTGATAATTTTGCGGTCCCCCCTCGGGGGACTTCTGTCGTCAAAGGGGACGGTCTTCTTAAAAAAGGTTTGGGGGGTGACCTTCCGGAGTCTTTCCAAAAAAAACCCCCCTGCCGGTGGACGGACCCGCAGGGGAGCTTCAACGACGGAAAGGATTATACAGGGCCTTCCCGATGCTGTCAACAGGGTAAGGGCCGCCTTGATCCGCAGGTAACAGGAAGAGAAGACACGCAAAACCCCTCTGGTGCCGCTTGAACAGCGGAAGTAAGGTTAAGGCGCAGACCAAAAACCTCACACCAGTGGTTGATTCGGCTTTGCCCAAAGATGTGCAGAAACTGCCTTCTTCTCGCAGGGAGGGAGATTGGTTCGCGTGGACATTGAAAGCCTTTTTTGCCCACTTCGCCGCCTCAATCCCCACAGAGACGACGCCAGCAGGCTTCGCAAAGCCAGAGCTGCCTTTTTTTGCTGTATACAGCGACTCTCGCCATGAACCTGCGGATCAAGGGGCCGATGTGTGGGCAGGGCGCTCCTCGACCTACCCCCGCCGGAGGGGCTTTTTCGCCCCCCGGGGATCGCCCTTGCCTCCGCCGAGGGGCACGAGGTGGGCTCCCCCCGGGGCCTCGGCGGCATCGTATTTGAATGCCGCCACCACCTGGCGCAGGTCGACGGCGAGGCTGGCGAGCTCCTCTGACCCTTGGGCCACTCGCTCGGCCGAAGCCCCCACTTCCGCCATCTGATTCCGCACGTTGTCGGCCGAAGAAGCCGAGGCGTTCACCCGCGACGCGATGTTTTGTACCGCGCTGGCGATCTCCTCGCTGGAGGCCGCCTGCTCCTCGGAGACGGCCGCCAGGTCCTGGGTCGCGGAGGCGATCTTGGACAGGGCCGCCATCATCCGGTCGATGGTCGCCCCCGTCTCCTCGGCCAGCTTGCTGGAGCTGTGCGAGTCCTTGGCGTTGGCCTCGGACGACGCCACCACCTTGTCCAGATCCTTGGTGATGATCGAGGCGAGTTCGGCGATCTTTTTGGCGGCCTCGTTGCTTTCCTCGGCCAGCTTTCGGACCTCCTCGGCCACCACGGCAAAGCCCCGCCCCGCATCTCCCGCCCGGGCCGCCTCGATGGCGGCGTTGAGGGCCAGCAGGTTGGTCTGGTCGGCGATGCCCCCGATCTGGGTCACGAAGTTCTGAATCTCCCGGGCCCGGCTCCCGAGCTCCCGGACCTCCCGGGAGGATCTTTCCGCGTCGACGGCCACCTTCTTTATGCTGGTCACCGCCTTGCCCACGGCGGCGACGCCTTCTTCGCCCGCGAGGCGGGCGTGCTCCACCTCCTGGGCCATTTCGGTGCTCTTTTGGGCGGTGGCCTGGGCGCCGCTGGCCACCTCTTCCACCGAGGCGGTGATCTCCTGGGTGGCGGCGGCGAGGCTTTCCATCTGGGAGGATACATCGTCCGCCCCCGCGCGGGACTCCTCGACCCCGGCGTTGGATTTCTCCGCCAGGGCGGAGAACTCCTCGGAGGTCTCGCCGAGCTTGCCGGAGCTGCTCACCACCTTCACCAGGAATTCTTTTAATCCCGTCTCGAGGGCACTGGTGCTTTCCACCATCGCGGCGATCTCGTTTCCCTGGTAATTCAGCAACCACCCCTTCGACGCGTCGAACCTCAAGTCCAGGGCGGCGATTTTTCGCAGCACCTCCATGACCGCCCCCAGGGGGCGGGTGATGGCCCGTTCGGACAAAAGCCCCAGGGCCAGGCCCAAGAGCACCGCCCCGGCGGCCACGGCCAGCAGGAAGCGCAGGGCGGCGGCGATATGTTTTTCGTTTTCGGCGTTGGCCTCGGCGGCGGCCTTGGCGGCGTGGGCGGCGATGCTCTTGAGGTTATCGTTAAAGGCCTCTAGCGGTTTTTTGGCCTTGGCCCCGTAGAGGGCGAGGGCCTCTTCGTGGCGGTTCTCCCCGAGGAGCTTTATCACATAGTCGGTGGCGTGGCGGTACTCGACGAGGTGGGTCTGGGCTTCCGCCAGGGTTTTTTTCTCAAAGTCGTCCAAAGGGGCCTTGGCAAGGTTTTCCAGGTTCTCGTTGTTCAGGAGCCGGCGCCTCTGGATGTCTTCCAAAAGGGCCCCGCTCTGGCGGGCATCCTTCGCGAGCGCCGCTTCCAGCATGTTCCCCCGGATGGCCTGGACGTGGCTCCGGGCATCGTTGACCCACTGGATGGTCATCAGGCTTTTGTCATACATCGTGTTCAGGTTCTCCTCCGCCGCAGTGAGCCGGGTGTATCCCACCCACGAGGCGAGGGCGGTGAGGGCGCAAAGCAGCGCGGTGAGGGAGAGAAGGCGCAGGCGGATGGTCATGTTTCTGAAGAGAGCCATCATGTCAGATCACTCCTAGCATGTTGTATGCTTTCAACACATTAGAGTGTTTTCGTTTTCGAGGCCGTCGGCGTGGGGCCCATGGAGGGCCCTGTCCCGTAGGGGCGGGGGGGGCGAGGTCCATCGCCCCACCCCGGGACTTCCAAAGAAGGTTTTTTAATCCCCGATCGTCACCAGCTCCCGGGGGGAGAGGTTCATGGATTCACAGCCCGTCTCCGTCACCGCCACGATGTTTTCGATGCGGATACCGAGCTTTCCCGGGATGTAGATCCCCGGCTCGATGCTGAAGGTCATGCCGGGGCGCAAGGGGGTGGTGTTTCCCGCCATGATATTGGGGGCCTCGTGGACCGCGATGCCGATGCCGTGTCCCAGGCGGTTGTCGAAGTGGGCCCCGTACCCCGCGTCGTGGATGATCTGCCGAGCGGCTCGGTCCACGTCCTGGGAAAGGACCCCCGGGCGCACCGCCGCCTCCCCGGCCTCTTGGGATTTTTGGACGACTTCGTAGATTCGCCGGTCCTCGGCGGTGGGTTCCCCCACGAAGACCGTGCGGGAGGTATCCGAACAGTAGCCGCCGCAACGACAGCCGAAGTCGAGGACCACGAAGTGACCCCGCTCGATGGTGCTGTCGTCGGAGTTGTAGTGGGGCATGGCGGCGTTGGGGCCTGTGGCGACGATGGAGGAGAAGGCCTCTTCGTCGGCGCCCTTTTCGTCGAAGAGCCGGGAGATCTCCCGGCGGACATCCCGTTCTTTCATGCCCGGCTTTATGAAACGGACCAGATCGGCGAAGACCTCGTCCGCCAGCCGTCCCGCCTTTCTCATGAGGGCCAGTTCGTCGGGGGCCTTGCAGATCCGCAGGTCGTCCAGGCAGTGCCACCCGTTGACCAGTCGGACCCGGTGGCGTTCGGCGATCTCGATGGCGTCCACGGCCCGGACCCCGGAGTTCATGGCCAGAGGGGCCCCTTCCAGGCCGAAATCCTTGACGGCGGCGGCAAAGGCGCCGTAGAACCAGTTTTGGTCCACCCAACTGTAGCGGGGGGTGTCTTCCCCCAGGGCGCGGGCGAACTCCGCCTCGTAGATCTGGGGCACGATGGCAAAGATCTGGCCTTCGGCGGTGACGCCCACAGCCTTGAATCGTTCGTCGTCAAAGAGCTCCAATCCCGCCAGGTATTCCACATCCGACGAGGGGCCCATGATGAGGGCCCGCAGGCCGTCCTGCTTCAGTTTCCGGGCCAACGCCTCCACGCGCTCTTTCTGTAGCATGTTTATCCCTCCGTACCATTCGAGATGGGATGACCTTTCGGCCCCCTTGCCTCCGGATTTCCCTTGGGGGCGGCCACGGGAACGGTCGCCCGGGCCGCACCAGGGGCGAAGCTTGTGATATGATCTGTCGCAACCTCGCTCCCTTCCCCGCATGATATGATTTTATCGCCACCTCGCCCCCCTCGTTAAGAGTCACACGCTTCCCTTCTGAGGGGGCGCGAGAGGGGCCTTTCGTCTCCGCCTGCGTACTTTATCACATAAACGGCCCTCGCGGCGGGGGGATTGGGGTTTTCCCCGAAAGAAATAAGGGGATCCGGGGTGTTTTTAAGAAATAAAAGGAGGCGAAAAAATCTATGAGCTCATGGCATGAAGAGCTGGCCCAGGGAGGGGCCTGCGGGGGTGTGGTGTCCCTTCCCTGGCGTTCTTCGGCGGATGTGACGTTGGAGCTGCGCCGGGGAGATCGGGTGCGGCGGGGGGTTGGGGCGGAGGGGTCGCCGGGGTGGCGGCTTTGTACCACGGAAGACGGTTTGGAGGGGTGGATCCACGAGGACTTTCTCGATCCTGTGGGGGAGGAAGAGGCCATCCTGCGGGAGGACTACTCCTCCCGGGAACTTTCCTTGGACGAGGGGGAACGGGTGTGGGTGCATCGCGCCGTGGGAGGGTGGCTTTGGGTCCAGGTGTCCCAGGGAGCCTGGGGGTGGATCCCCGAGGATCAGGTGAGGCCCGACTGAGCGACCAGAAGCTCTCCGCCCCCCGAAGGACCGATGGGGGGGCGGAGAGCTTCTGGCCCTGTCAGAGGATCCGGAGATCCAAGAGCTGGGTCAGGCGCTCCAGCAGGCGCACCCCCCCGAGGGAGTTTCCCTTGGGGTCCAGGGCGGGGCCAAAGGTCCCCAGGCCCACCTTCTTGGGGACCGAGGCCAGAATGCCTCCCCCCACCCCGCTCTTGGCGGGGATGCCCACCCGTACGGCGAACTCCCCCGATCCGTCGTAAAGGCCACAGGTGGCCATGAGGGCCCGGGTCATAAGGGCGTGGCGCTCCGACAGGACCCGGTGTCCCGAAAGGGGATTGATGCCCCCCGAGGCCAGGGTCATACCCATCACCGCCATATCCCGGGCGGTGCCCCGGAGGGAGCACTGGCGGAAGTAGGAATCCAGCACGTTTTCCACGTCTCCCCGAAAGGTTCCCACGCTGCGCATGAAGTACGCCAGGGCGCGGTTGCGGTCGCTGGTGCTTTTTTCCGAAAGGTAGGTGGCTTCGTGGTAGTCCAGGGCGTCGTTCCCCGAGAGGCGTCGAGCCCAATCCCGGACGAAGGCGAAGCGCTCCTCCGGATCCCGGTGGGGGAGCAGGGAGAGCACCACCAGGGCTCCGGCGTTGATGAGGGGGTTTTGGGGGCGGTGGGGCTTGACCATCTCCAGACGCATGATGGAATTGAAGGGGTCCGCCGTGGGGTCCATCCCCACGGCGTCGAAGACGCGCTCTTCCCCCAGGAGCTCCAGGGCCCCCGCCAGGGAGATCACCTTGGAAACGGATTGCAGCGTGAAGGGAACGGCCCCATCCCCTGCGGAGGCCACGGCGCCGTCGGGGGTGGCGAGGGCCACTCCGAGATGGCGAGGGTTTCCCTTGGCGAGTTCGGGGATGTAGGTGGCCACTTCGCCCTCGCCGGGGGCGGGGCGACAGGCGTCTAAAGCTTGCTGGAGCAGGGTTTCGGTGGGGAGCGTCATGGAGTCCTTTCCTCCTGATCGAAAGTGGGGGGGCGGAAACCATGGGGTGGCCCGGCCCTCGGGGAAAATTATACCCCACGGAAGGGGGCTCCGGGAGCTTTCATCGGGGCGGGGCGCCCGGGGAGAATTTTTCTGCACGCAGTATATCCTCAGGGGGGATTCTTTCGGCTATAATTGAGGGAAGTGGATGGGGGCGTTTTTCTTCGAGGGGAAAGCCCCCCGACCTTCCAGAGGGCGGGAGGAGTGGTCGTGGCGTTTTCCGTGCTTACCCTGTGTCCGGGAGCTCAGGGCACCCGGATGGCGGAGTTTTGCGATGACGTGGCGCTCTGGGAAGAAGAAGTGCCCCACGCCCCCCCTTCGTCCGCTCCCCCCGGGGGCTTGAGGGAAGAGGCCGAGGTGCGATGCGAGGCCCTGGAGCGCTTTCTTGAGGACCATCCCCTTCGAGGGGGCGGGCTCCACGCCGTGGTGGGGCGGGGGGGCGTGGTGGGCCCTGTGCCCGGGGGATTTTACGAAGTGGACGAGGCGCTGGGGCGACACCTCCTGAAGGATCATCCCCGGGGTCATGTTTCCAACCTGGGAGGGGTTCTGGCCCGGGCCTTGGCGTTGCCCCGGGGGGCCCGGGCCCTCATGGGGGACCCCCTTTCCACGGAGGAGAGGGAGCCCGAGGCCCGTCTCTCCGGATGGCCCGAGCTCCCCTGGCAAGCCCTGGGTCATGTCTGGAGCCTCAAGGCCGCCGTGAGGGCCGCCGCCCGAGATCTGGGAAGGCCCTGGGAGGAGCTCGCCGCAGTGGTGGTGCACCTGGATAGGGGCATATCGTCCTGTGCCCACCGAGAGGGGCGCATGGTGGACCTGATAAACCCCAACGACGGAGGGGCCTTTTCCCTGGACCAGGCGGGGGGCGTCCCCTCGGGGGACCTGGCGCGGCTCTGTTTCAGCGGCGCCTACACCCTACGGGACGTGCGCACCGCCCTGGTGGGGGCGGGGGGGCTGGGGGGCTACCTGGGCACTAGGGACCTGGAAGAAGTTCACGCCCGAAGGAAGGCGGGGGACGAGGGGGCGGAGCGGGCCTTTTCCGCCATGGCCTACCAGGTGGGGCAGGAGATCGGCGCCCTGGCGGTGGCTCTTTCGGGGCGGGTGGATGCGGTGATACTCGCGGGTCCCCTGGCGAGAGATCCCCTACTGGTGCAGCGCGTGCGGGGGTGGGTCCAGTGGATCGCCCCGGTGCTGGTTTATCCCGGAGGGGATGAGCTGCACTTCCTGGCGGAAGGGGCGGTGCGAGTGCTTTCTGGGGAAGAACGGGCGAAATGCTATGGAGACTACGCTGGCATGGAGGAGGAATAGGTTCATGAGTTGGACGTCGTTGCAGTTTCTGTTGGATCGGTGCCGAGACGGGCGAAAGATGCGGGTGGTGGCGGTCTGCGCCCAGGATGAGGATGTCCTCTTCGCCCTGGATCGGGCCTCCCGGGAGGGCATTGTGGATGGGGTGCTCGTGGGGAGCAAGGCGAAGATCGAAGGGGCGGCTTCGGCCCTGGGCATCAGCCTCGCCCCCTTTGAGATCGTCGATGCCCCCACGGAGTACGAGGCGTCGGAGCAGGCCGTGCGGCTGGTATCCAGCGGGGCGGCGGACACGCTCATGAAGGGCATGGTGAAGACCGCCACCCTTCTCAAGGCGGTGCTGAACAAGGAATGGGGCCTCCGGTCGGGGGACCTGCTGAGCCATCTTTTCATGGTGGAAATTCCCAAGCTGAATCGGGTGGTGGGGCACACGGACGGAGGCATCAACCTCTATCCGGATCTCAAGACGAAAGTGGGCATCCTGAATAACGCCGTGGACTGCTATCACAAGCTCGGGGTGGCCTGCCCCAAGGTGGCGGTCCTCGGGGCGGTGGAAGTGGTGAATCCGGACATGCCCTGCACGGTGGACGCGGCGGCCCTGGTGCAGATGAACCGGCGGGGGCAGATCAAGGGGTGCCTGGTGGATGGCCCCCTGGCGCTGGACAACGCGGTGAGCCTCGAGGCGGCCAAGCACAAGGGCATCGTCTCCGACGTGGCGGGGTGTGCGGACATCTTCATGGTGCCGAACATCGAGGCGGGAAACCTGCTGGGCAAGGTCATGCTCTACATGACCGGCGGCGTGGGGGCGGGGGTCATCCTGGGGGCCCAAAAGCCCGTGATCCTCACCAGCCGCTTCGATTCCGCCGAGACCAAGCTCTATTCCATCGCCCTCGGCGCGGTGTTGTCCCAGAAATAGCTCCGGGACTTTCCATGGGAGTTTTTCGGACCCGGGGTTCGCCGGACGAGACCCGGAGTCTAATTTTCAAAACTATCTGAATTTTTTGAGGAGGCGGGAAGAGAAAATGGAGCAGTTGCGGTCACTGACGGCGTTGATGGAGTACGCGAAGCAGGTGGGACCCCGGAAGATCAGTGTGGCCATGGCCGAGGATGCGGAGGTCCTGGAGGCGGTGGAAGAGGCCCGTAAAGCGGGGGTGGCCAACGCCGTCCTGGTGGGTAACGGGGACAAGATCGCCGAAATCGCGGGCAAGCTCGGCATCGACCTGGGCCACTACGAGGTCGTGGATGAGCGGGGCGGCGAGCCCGCCGTGGCCCTGGCGGCGGTGGAGCTCGTGTCCTCCGGTAAGGCGGAGATCCTCATGAAGGGCATGATCAAGACCGCCAATTTCCTGCGGGGCGTGCTCCATAAGGAAAAGGGGCTCCGCACGGGATCCCTCATTTCCCACGTCTACGTGCACCATGTGGAGGGGTACGACCGGATATTTTTCATCTGCGACCCCGCCTTTAACATGTACCCCGATCTGGGGGAAAAGGTGAAAATTCTGGAGAACACCGTTCGCCTGGCCCATGCCTTTGGGGTGGAAAAACCCAAGGTGGCGGTGTTGGCGGCGGTGGAAGTGGTGAACCCCGACATGCCCTGCACCCTGGATGCGGCGGCGATTGCCCAGATGAACCGGAGGGGGCAGATCAAGGGATGCATCGTGGATGGCCCCTTTGCCCTGGATAACGCCATCAGCGAGGAGTCGGCGGCGCACAAGGGCATCGTCTCCGAGGTGGCGGGCAAGGCCGACATTCTCCTGGTGCCGGACATCGACGCGGGAAACATGATGGCCAAGGCCATCGTCTACATGACGAACAACAAGACGGCGGGACTGGTGCTGGGAGCCAAGGCCCCCGTGGTGCTCACGAGCCGGTCGGACAGCGCCGAGACCAAGCTCCTGTCCATCGCCTCCGCCGTGGCCCTGGCGGCATATAAGGGAAACTAATCTCCGGAGACCTTTCTGCACGAGGGCGCCTCGCCGCTTGAGACCACTCCCTTGCCGGACGGCGGTCCTCGAAGATCGGAACCGGAGGGAGAAATCCCGGAATTTTCAGGACGAAGGATGGAAAATGGTGAGAAGGGAAAAGCGGGAGCTCTTTCGGAGCACGCTCCGAAAGAGCTCCCGGAACTCCTTTCCTGCACGTTTTTCATCCTTTTTTTCTCCTGGACCTTCGTTGAAGAGGAGTGTTCCCCCCATGGATTACGCAATTTTTGCCATCAATCCCGGTTCCACCAGTACCAAGGTGGCGTTTTTCCGGGGAGCGGAAGAAATTTGGAGCGACGTACAGCGCTTTGACGTGGAGACGCTGCGAGCCTTCGCCACCGTTGCCGACCAGGAGGACTTCCGCCTGGAAGAGATTCGCAAGGCCATGGAACGTCACCATGTCACCGAAAAAGACCTGGACGCAGTGGTGGGTCGGGGGGGGTTGATCAAGCCCATTCCCGGGGGTACCTATGAGGTTTCCGATGCCATGGTGGAGACCCTGCGGTCCCAAAAGTACGGTGCCCACGCCTCGAACCTGGGGGCCCCCTTGGCCATGAGGGTCGCCCAGGGCAAGCCCGCCTTCATCGTGGACCCGGTGGTGGTGGACGAGCTGATCCCCGAGGCTCGCCTTTCGGGGATGCCCCAGATCGAGCGCCGGTCCATCTTCCACGCCCTCAACCAGAAGGCCGTGGGGCGACGGGCGGCGGCGGACCTGGGAAAACCCTACGAGAAGGCCAACTTCGTCATCGCCCACCTGGGAGGGGGCATTTCCGTGGGGGCCCACTGCCAGGGGCGGGTGATCGACGTAAATAACGCCCTGGACGGGGACGGCCCTTTTTCGCCGGAGCGAGCCGGGGGGTTGCCCGCAGGGGACCTGGCGCGGCTCTGCTTCAGCGGCGCCTATGACCTGACGGAAGTTATAAAGAAGATGGTGGGGGGCGGGGGCATGGTGGCCCATCTGGGCACCAACGACCTCCGGGAGGCCCAGCGGGCCGCCGAAGGAGGAGACCCCAAGGCGACGCTGGTGCTGGACGCCATGGCCTATGGAGTGGCCAAAGAAATCGGATCCCGGGCGGTGGCGCTCGCGGGGAAGGTGGATGCGGTCATCCTCACCGGGGGATTGGCCTACAGCGAGGGCTTCGTACGCCGCATCGGAGACCGGGTATCGTGGATCGCGCCGGTGAAGGTCTATCCCGGTGAGGACGAGCTCCAGGCGCTGGCGGAGGGGGCCCTGCGGGTGCTCTCCGGCCAGGAGGCTCCCCGGGTTTACGAGGGCTAGGGCCGCCGGTAGAGCTCTTTTGCCTGGGAAATCTCGGAAGGAGAGGGAAGGGGATCCTTCCCTCTCCTATTTTTATTTTTTAAGTTTACCCCTTGCGGGCTTCTCTTGGAGTTTTTTTGGCCTTTTTTTCAGGGGATCGCCGGGGGGCGCGCCGGTCCAGGGCCTGCCGCAGGGCCTGGTGCAGGGTTTCGGCGGTGAAGGGCTTAGGGATAAAGCCGTCCCCTCCGGCGTCAAACCAGCGCCCGGAGTCCTCCGGTCGGGCGGAGGCCCCCAGGGCCACCAGGGATAGGGAGGGGTAGCGCTGGTCCCGGAGGGAAAGGGCGTCTTTCAGGCATCCCAGCTCCCCCTCGGGCATGTCCAAAATCACCAGGTCAAAGGGCTCCCGTTCCAGCATTTCCGTCGCCTGATCCCCGCTCTCCGCCACGCGAAGTTCTGCTTTGTCCTTGCGAAGCATGAGCTGGATCAGCTTCCGGTCTACGGGGTTGTCCTCCACCAAAAGGACCCGGAGGCCCGGGGGCAAGGGAAATCCTCCGGAAGGGCCGGGGCCGGAGGCGGGGGGAAGGTTCAGGGAGAAGGAGAAGGTGCTTCCCTTTCCCGGGACGCTCTCCACGGAGACCGACCCTCCCAGGGCTTGGACGATCCTCTTCGTGATGGCGAGCCCCGTGCCCGCCCCTTGGTGCCTCTTGCTCAGGCCATCGTCCAGCTGGGTGAAGGGTTCGAAGATTTTTTTGAGGTCCTGGGCGGCGATGCCTATCCCGGAATCGGTCACGGAGAACCGGTAAAGCGAGGGGTTTCCGCCGGGATCTTCCGGGGATATCGCCAGGGAGACCCCCCCTTCGGAGGTAAAAGATGCCGCATTGTGCAGGAGTACGTCCAGGCAGGTGCGCAGGAGTCCCTCGTCCCCTAGGACTTTTTCCGGCAGGCGCGGATCCCAGAGGACGCGGAAGGTCAGCCCCTTGCGCCGAAAGAGCTGGCCCGTCTCAGACCCCGCTTTCTCCACCAGGGCCCGGAGATCCAGCGGCCCCGGGGTCGGGGAGATTCCCTCGGTCTCCAGCCGGGCCAGGGTGAGGAGATTATTCAGCAGGGACAGGAGTTTTTCCCCGGAGGACAGGATGTGCTGCAACAGATCCTGTTGGTCCTCCGACAGGAGGGAATCCTTCAGGAGACGCGCCATGCCCAGGACCGCATTCAGGGGGGTCCGAATTTCGTGGCTCATGTTCGCCAGGAAGACGCTCTTGGCCCGATTGGCCCCTTCGGCCTGGTCCCGGGCCGCCCGGATAGATTCTTCGATCTCCTTGCGATGGGTGATGTCTATGGCCAGGCAAACCACCCGATCGCAGAGGTGATCCCCCCGACAGAGGGGAGCCAGGCGGGCTTCGAAGCTCCGTCCCCCTTCGTCGGTGTACTCCACGGTCTGGAGGCTCAGGTGGGAAAGGGTTCGCCCGATGGCCTCCCGGACCCGGGGGACCGTCTCGGGGGGGAGGAAGTCCTCGAGCTTGTGCCCCGAAGGAAATCTCGGGAGTTGGTCCGGCGCCATGTGGGTCACCACGTCCGTGACGGTGCCGCCTTGGTCAAAGACGAGGACCGCGTCCGGTACGGTGCGAAGGATGGCCTCCGTGTACCGGATCTGGGCCTTCAAGGCGTCTTCGGTCTTCTTGCGCCGAGCGTTTTCCTGGCGTAGTTCCCTGTTGGTCGTCTCCAACTCGGCGGTGCGCTGCTCCACCCTCTGCTCGAGGAGGTCCCGGGACTCCCGGAGGGCCTGTTCGGTCTTCATGGCCTCGGTGATATCCCGCCCCACGCCCTGGATCTCCAGGAGCGATCCCCGGTCGTCGAAGATCCCCCCGTAACTCCATTGGAGCCAGCGCGTCTCTCCCCCTCGGGTGATCATGCGCTCCGTGCGGAGGAGCCGGGGGCTTTTCAGGACGATCCGGGCCATGGCCTCCCGAAGGGGCTCCTGGGCCGAGGGAAGGGCGCACTGGAAGACGGAAAAAGCGTGGAGGGCGTGGCGATCCAGCCCAAAAAAGGAGAAAAAGGCCCGGTTGGCGAAGCGAAGAAGGCCATCGGGGGAAAAACGGCACACCAGGTCGTCCTGGTCCTGGACCACCGCCTCGTAGCGCTTCTCGCTCTGGCGCAGGGCCCGCTCGGTGGCGCGCTTCTTCAGGGCGTGCTCCAGGAGGTCGCGGAAGAACTTCAGCTCTTCCACGTCGTCCTGGCTCCAGGCCCCCGGATGGCGGTTGTTATCGAAGCCCACATACCCCGTCACCGAGTCCCCCGATCCCCAGCTCAGCACGAAGAGGGATTGGATGCCCTGGGCCCGAAGGATTTCCCGTTCATGGGCCGCCTCGGGGGGCATGGAGCGGACGTCGGGGACGATGATGGCTCCCTCGCGCCGGAGGGTGTCGATCCACCACGGAGTGGCATCCATGGCAATGCGCTGCAGCTGGTCTTTTGCCGGGGATATGCCGGGGGCGCACCATTCGTGGGTGTTGCTGTGGGTGGCCCCCTCGGGGTCGACCTGGAAGACGTACCCCCGGTCGGCGCTGAAAAAGGCCCCCAGATCTCCCAGGGCCTGATGGATGGCGTGGTCCAGACAGAGGTCCTTTAGGAATCGGGCCGAAATGCGCGAAAGGACCTTCTCCAGGACCAGGCGCCGCCGGAGGGAGTCCTCGGCGAGGCACAGGCTGGAGATGTCCTGGTAGGCGGCGTAATGAAAGGCCCCCCGGGACGTCTTGATGGGAAAGACCGTCAGGGCCACGGGCAATCGGGAGCCGTCCTTTCGGCTCCGGAACGTGGAGGAAAGGGAGACGTATTCCCCGGCGCCCACCCGCCGAGAGAGGTCTTCCGCCTCGGCTAGCTCCTCGGAGGAGGTGGTCACCAGGTGATCGATGATCTTCCCCCGGATCTCTTCGTCGGAGTATTGAAACATCTCCCGAAATTGGCGGTTCGACCGGATCACCCGGCGATGGGCGTCGACGAAGACGATGCCCTCGGAGGCCTCCTCGAAGAGCTCCTCGAAGAAGGCCCCGACGATGGCGGAATCCCGCAGGGTGTCCTCCGGGGCGGAGGCGTCGGCATGGACGTCTTCAGGGAGGGGGGGAGTGGGGGATAGATCTTCGCCGCCGGGCATGCGTCCGGGCCTCCTTTGTTGTCATGATTTGTCTTTAGGTCATAACAGATCCATCACCCCGGGCGCGACGCCCCGGGCCCTTCGCTTTTCGGGGGGGCGTCAAGGTCGTCAGGAAGAAAGGAGCCTAAAGGAGCTTTCGGGCGGCCCCCAGGGCGGCGTCGTAGTCCGGAGGCGTGGTGGCCTCGGGGACGAGCTCCACGTAGCGCACCACGTCGTTTTTATCCAGCACGAAGATGGCCCGGGCCAGGAGGCGGAGCTCTTTGATCAGGACGCCATAGGCCAGGCCGAAGGCCCCGTCTCGGTGATCGGAGAGCACCTTGATGTGGTCCACGTTGCCCGTCAGGCAGAACCGGTTGATGGCAAAGGGGAGGTCCATGCTGACATTCATCACCACCACGTCGCCGGGGAGTTGGGCCGCTTCGTCGTTGAAACGATGGGCCTGAAGGTCGCACACGGGGGTGTCCAGGGAGGGGGTGACGCTCAAGATCTTCACCTTCCCGGGAAAGTGGGCCAAGTGTACGGGTTGGAGCTTGCCGTCCAGAAGGGTGAAATCTGGGGCCTTGTCGCCTGCTTTGATCTCGGGGCCACACAGGGTCAGGGGGTTGCCTTTCATGGTGACGATGCCGGTCCGTTCCATGGGGAGAACACCTCCGTAGGTCGTGAAAGATTTTTTTCCACGGGTCTCTTGGATCGATAAGATTATACGCCATGGTCGCCTTTTATAGAATGGGAGGGGGGATAAAATTCTCCCTTGGGGGGGCATACACGGGGGCTCCGATGCGCTATACTGGACGGGAGAGATAAAGACGTCTTAGAGATGGAGCCTCGGCCCGGACGGGTCTGCGGAAGCGACGGCGAGGCGGTATGCGGGGGGTGGCATGGTGGGTCGATGGGGGGCGCGAGGAGCGTGGGCGGTGGCCCTTTTGGTCCTTTGGGTCGGCGCGGGATGGGCCCTTTCCTTGGATGACGTGCGCCACCGGGGGGTGCTCCGCATAGGTTTAGAGGACGAGCCCTGGGGATTTTTCGTGAGATGGCAGGAGGGGGTTCCGGAGGGTCTTTGTGCCGACCTGGCCCGGGCCTTGGCGAAGGCCCTCGGCGTCAGGGAAGAGATCGTGGCGGTCCCCTGGGGAGAAGGAGAGCCCGGGAGCATCACGGGCACCTGGCAGGCGGAGGATTGGTCCCGTTTCGACGTGGTGGTGTCTCCGGTGGCCATCATGGCGGAGCGCCAGGGGAAGGTGACGTTCTCCCTCCCCTATACCACGGTGGGGCAGATGATCCTGGTGCGGCGGAATGGGGGGGCCCGGGCTCCGGAAAACCTCCGCCTCGGGAGGATCGGAGTGGCCCAAGGCACTTCCAGCGTGCCCGCCGCCCAAGAGGCCTTCCCCGACGCCACGCTGGTACCCTACGACGGAGGTGAAGCCCTGGCGACTCCCCTGAGGCAAAAGGAGATTGACGCCGTGGTGGTGGACAGCCCCGTGGCTCTGGACTTTTTGCGCCGTTTCTCCGACATCGTCGCACTGGAAAAGCTCCTCACCCGGGAGCGCTACGCCCTGGTGCTCCCCCTTTCGGCGGACCGATCGCTGGTGGAGGCGGTGAACGGCTTTCTGAGCGGCGAGGGGAAGGCCATCGTCGACCGATGGAGCCGGGGCGATGGGGGAAAGAAGTAGGCCCCTTCGGCCGGGAGGGTGGAAGACGGATCGCCGGTGGATGTGAGGGCGAAAGCCAGGGCCCCTTCGTGGGAGTGAGCCGATGGGGGGCCCGAGAAGAAGAAGAGTTCGAAAGAGTCGGGGCGATGACGTTGGAAAAGGCCGTTTCCCTACAGCGCCGGATGATGACGCGGATCCTGCCGATCTTTTTCCTGATGGCGGGGTCTTTGGCGGTGGCCTTTTCGTTCTTGGGATTCTGGCTCCGGAGAGAGATCCTCTCCCAAGTCCGAGATGAGACGGTGCGGTCGGTCTCGGAGTTTTTGGGGGAGTACGGCGAGACCCTTTCCCTCCTGGAAAACCAGTACACCCTGGCCATGAACAGCATCCTCGACAGTCTGCCCCGGATCTTCGTCGCCGACACCTCCGCCCACGACGTCCAACCCATGGAAGTGACGTTTTTTGCCCGACAGCTCTTTTCCCGCCTCTGGAGCGACCCTTCTTCGATCGATGGGCGGGTCTTCGTGCTGACTCTGGACCCTCGAGGAAAGGTGATCTCTTCCACCTTGCCTCCGGGACTTCCTGCCCTGCCTCCGGGGGCCCGGGACATGTTGGCGACGCTGTCCCCCGGGGGGCGGGCTGTGGCGCCCCTTTACTGGGACGCCCCTTCGGGACGGTATTATCTTTATGGTTTTTCCTCCTTTCCCGACGATTCCCGCCTGGGGGTCTGTCTGGAGGTCAATCCCGCCCTGCCGGAAAAAATTCTCTCCATGATATGGCAAATTCGGGATGTGCCCTTCGTGAACGGCGTGGGGCTCTACGACCCCGCCGACGGGCGCCCCGTGGGGCGCCACTCCCCGGCCCTTCCCCCCGAGACGCGGCGAATCTTCTCTTCGTTGAAGATGGGGGAAGTGGTCCCCGTCGGAGGGGTGGGGCGCCCGGGGGAGAGCTCGCTCTTTCTCTGGAGCCCCCGACGAGGGGGACACGCCCTTTTTGGGCTAGATCGGGTGGGGGTGCTCCTTCAGATGGACCTCTCCTTCTTCACCAAGATCTGGCAGGGGGCCCTCCTGGGAGGGGCCCTTTTTCTGACGGTGGCCCTGGGGCTTTTCATCGGGAGCATTGCCCGGGCCAGCCGGGAAGTGGTGGTCCCCTTTCGGGCCCTGGGGGATCAGATGGAGCGCTTTATGAGGGATCAAGACGCCTTCCCTTCGGAGGAACTTCGGGAAAACTCGTGGAAAATCGAGGAGATCCGAGACCTGGAGAGGGCCTTTTTGGCCATGGCCCGGGAGATTGTGGCGGGGCTGGAGCAGTTACGGGCCGCCAACGACGAACTGAAGGCCCTGTACCGCCAGCAGGAAAGGTTGACGTTGAGCCTGGAGCGCGTCTTCTCCCTGGCGTCGGCCATGGCCGATGCCCCCGATCAGGACGAGGAGGAGTTTCTCGGCCAAACACTGCGCTTTGCCCTGGAGCTGGTGCCCGAGGCCGGGGCGGGTACGGCGGGGATCGTGGAAGGGGGGCGGTGGCACTTCGTGGCCGCCGAGGGCCACGACCGCGACCGGCTACGCCGTCTGCCCTCCATGGACGAACAATTCCTCCCCGCCCAGGAGGGGAGCGTGCTCATTCCGGCGCCCCTGTCGCACCTGCGCCGGGCCATGACCGACGCTTCCTTCGAGCTTTTTCAGCTCGCCACCCTGCCCGTTTATGAATCCCTCGTGATACCCCTGCGTACCGGGGGGAAGCCCCGGGGACATTTGGCCCTGGATATCGTCGACATCCAAAAAAGCCCTTTCTCCCAGGAGTCCCTCCGGGTCATGGAGGCCCTGGGTCACTTGGCGGCCACGTTCCTCGGCATGAAGCAGCTCTTTGCCGTGCAGGAGGGCTTCCAGAGGGAGATCGCCATGTCCATGATCTCCATGCTGGAGCAGTACGATAGCTATACCCGAGGGCATTCGGAGAACGTGGCCCTGCTGGCCCAGCGCCTGGCGGAGCGGTTGGGGATGGGGCGGGATGCCGTGAAAAACGCCTATTGGGCGGGGTTGGTCCACGACATCGGCAAGATCCTGGTGCCCATCGATGTCCTCAATAAGAGCACCTCTCTGACGGAGGAAGAGTACGCCCTGGTCAAGACCCACCCCGAACGGGGAGAGCGGGTCCTATCCCGCTCCGAAGAGTTGGCAGGGCTGGGTTTGGTGGTGGGAAGCCACCACGAAAGATGGGATGGCACGGGATATCCCGCAGGGCGTCGAGGGGAAGAAATTCCTCCCCTGGCCCGGGTGATGGCCCTGGCGGACGCCTACGACGCCATGACCAGCCACCGATCCTACCGCCGAGGCATGAAAAAAAGCGTGGCCCTGGAGGAGATTCGACGAGGGGCGGGGACGCAGTTCGACCCCGAGATGGCCTGGATCTTCGTGGAGATGATGGAGGGATCGCCGGAAGGCTCCTAGCTTTCCCGGAGGGATCCGGTTAGGGGGAAATCTCCCCATGAGGGGGCGGGGCATGACACGATTTCTAACAAAAAAGATCTTTAGTTTCCCCCCCAAAGGCCTTGACGAACCCTCCGGGGCGTGATATTTTACCGCGTAAGAGAGCTCCGTCCTCCCCCACGCAAAGGTTCCAGAGTTGCCGCCGGGAGGTTTTTTTTCAGACTCGCGGACTGTATTCAAAGAATACACTCATCGAAGGAAGAGAGGGAGATCCATGACGTCGGGCGTGGTTTTCGACCTTCACCGCTATTCCCTCCACGATGGCCCGGGGATTCGCACCACCGTCTTCCTCAAGGGGTGTCCCCTGGACTGCTGGTGGTGCCATAACCCCGAGAGCAAGGCTTTTCCGCCGGAGCTCATCCACCGGGCGGAGCGGTGCATCGGCTGCGGCACCTGCGTTCGGGTCTGTCCCCGGGAGGCCTTGGCCCCGTCTCCCCCGGGGGTGTGGCTCCAGAGAGAGCGCTGTGACGCCTGCGGTAGGTGCGCCGAAGTCTGTCCCGCCGAGGCCCTGGAGATGGCGGGGCGCTCCATGACGGTGGCGGAGGTCCTGCGGGAGGTGCGCTCCGACGTGATCTTTTTCGACGAGTCGGGGGGAGGGGTGACCTTTTCGGGGGGCGAGCCCCTGAGCCAGCCGGACTTTCTCGGGGAGCTCCTGGAGGCCTGCGGCGCCGAGGGCATCCACCGGGCGGTGGATACGTCGGGGCACGCCCCCTGGGAGGTGCTGGATCGGGTGAGGCGCGTCACGGATCTTTTCCTCTACGACCTGAAGCTCATGGATCCCCATCGTCATCGCTGGTATACGGGGGTGGACAATGGCCTTATCTTGGCCAACCTTAAGCGCCTTTCCGAGGAGGGGAGCCGGATCGTCCTGCGTTTTCCCCTGATCCCCGGCGTCAACGACCACCGGGAAAATGTCGACGCCCTGGGGGCCCTGGGAGCCTCCCTGGCCGGGGTGGAGTGGGTGAGCATCTTGCCCTACCACGCCGCCGCCCGAGATAAGTACAAAAAGATGGGGATGGAATACCGCCTTTCCCAGACGTTACCCCCCTCGGCCCATATGGTGGAGCAGGTCAAGGGGCAGTTGGAGGCCTTCGGCCTTGCGGTGAGGATAGGAGGATGATCGGTATGAACGAACGCGTAACGAAGCTGCGTCAGGCCAGCGTGGAGGCCCGTCCCCGGATCTCCATCGAGCGGGCGGTGTTGGAGACCGAGTTTTACCAGGCCTACGAGGGGAAACATTCCGTTCCTGTGATGAGGGCCCTGAACTTCCTTCACCTCTGCGAGCATCAGACCATCTATATCGGCGATGGGGAGCTCATCGTGGGAGAGCGGGGTCCCGAGCCCAAGGCCGTGTCCACCTTTCCCGAGCTCACTTGCCATTCCGTGGAGGACTTGGAGATCCTCAACTCTCGGAGCATGGCGAACTACGCCGTGGCGGCGGAGGACATCGTCACCTATCGGGAAAAGGTCATCCCCTACTGGCGGGGGCGTAGCATGCGGGACAAGGCCTTTGCCGAGATCCCCCAGGAGTGGAAGGACCTCTACGAGGCGGGGCTTTTCACGGAGTTCATGGAGCAGCGCGCCCCGGGGCACACCACGCTGGACGGCACCATCTACCAAAAGGGCATGCGGGACCTGAAAAAAGAGATCGCCGAGGCCCAGGGAAAGCTCGATTACCTAACCGATCCTGAGGCCGTGGCAAAAAACGAGCAGCTCAAGGCCATGGCCATCTCCTGCGACGCCATCATGCGGTTCGCCGAGCGCCACGCCGAGCTGGCCGAGGAGCGGGCCTCCCGCGAGAGGGACCCCCAGCGCCGGGCGGAGCTCGAGCGCATCGCAGAGGTATGCCGCCACGTCCCTGCCCACGCCCCCCGGAACTTCTGGGAGGCCCTCCAGACCTACTGGTTCGTCCATCTGGGCACCATCATGGAGCTCAACGGCTGGGACGCCATGAATCCGGGGCATTTGGATCAGCATCTGGAGCCCTTCTACCTGAAGGAGACGGCGGCGGGAACGCTGGACCGGGAGGGGGCCAAGGAGCTCCTGGAGTGCTTCTGGATCAAGTTCAACAACCACACCGCCCCCCCCAAGGTGGGCGTCACGGCCCTGGAAAGCGGCACGTACAACGATTTCACCAACATCAACATCGGCGGACTGCGCCGCGACGGCACCGACGGTTCCAGCGAGGTCTCCTATCTCCTGCTGGAAGTGCTGGACGAAATGCACCTCCTCCAGCCCCAGGCGAACCTCCAGCTCAGCGCCAAGACCCCCGATCGGCTCCTAAAGGCCGCTTGCCAAGTCATCCGCAAGGGCTACGGCTATCCTTCCGTCTTCAACGCCGATGCGGTGGTCATGGAGCAGGTGGGTATGGGCAAGGCCGTGGAAGACGCCCGGGAAGGGGGCACCAGCGGCTGCATCGAGACCGGGTGCTTCGGCAAGGAAGCCTATGTGCTCACGGGGTACCTCAACGTGCCCAAGATCCTTGAAGTGACCCTGAATGACGGCGTAGATCCCCTCACGGGCAAGCAGGTGAGCATCTCCACGGGGAACCCCCAAAACTTCGCCTCCTTCGACGAGCTCTACGCCGCCTTTGCCCAGCAGCTCCGGTACGTGGTGGAGACGAAAATCCGGGTGAACAACTATCTGGAACGGATGTTTGCCACCTATGCCCCCGCCACCTTCCTGTCGGTGGTCATCAACGACTGCATCGCCAAGGGCAAGGATTACTACGACGGGGGGCCCCGGTATAACACCACCTACATTCAGTGCTGCGGCATCGGCACCGTGACGGACAGCCTTTCGGCGCTCAAGAAACACGTATATGAAGATAAAACTTTGAATCTCGGGGATCTTCTGGGGGCCTTGAAGGCCGATTTCAAAGATCGGGAGGATCTGCGCCTCTTCCTGGTCAATAAGACCCCCTGTTTCGGCAACGACGATGACTACGCCGATTCCCTCATGCAGCGGGTCTACGCCTCGCTGCTAGAGACTATCGACGGCCGCACGAGCACCAAGGGAAAGACCTACCACTTGGATATGCTATCCACCACGTGCCACGTGTATTTCGGCAAGATGCTCGGGGCCACTCCCAACGGCCGGAAGGCCCATCTGCCCGAATCCGACGGCACCTCCCCCTCCCACGGGGCGGATCGCCGGGGCCCCACGGCGGTGGTCAAGTCCCTGGGGAAAATGGATCAGGTGCGCTCCGGCGGCACGCTGCTGAACCAGCGTTTTCTCCCCTCGGTGCTCGAGGGGGAAGAGGGGATTGCCAAGCTGGGGAGCCTCATCCGGGGATATTTCAAGCTCAACGGCCATCACATCCAGTTCAACGTGGTGGATTCCGAGACCCTGCGCAAGGCCCAGGCAAACCCGGCGGAGCATCGAGATCTGTTGGTGCGCGTGGCGGGGTACAGCGACTACTTCGTCAACCTGGACATCTACCACCAGGAAGAGATCATCGCCCGCACCGCCCAGGAAGGGTTCTAGACCTCAAGATCGCAGATCTCCAGAGGCTTTGAGGCGACATCACCAAAGGGGAGCTCCCGAAAAGACCGGGAGCTCCCCTCCTTTATGTTTATGGTGGATTTTTTGGAAAAACAGCGCGATTACTTCCGGGGCGTGAGCTGGCGCACCACGTCGAGCACCGTGCCGTCCCGCCACTCGATGACCCCCACGATGCGCTCCTCCGTGACCACGGGGTCCATGGGCCCCGTGAGTTTTTTCGCCCGATCCACCAGCTCCTCCATGGGGACCAGGGGCACGGTCTTCGCCTCCCGGCAGGCCTCCACCAGGTCGGTGCGCCGGGGATTGAGGGTGACGCCGAACTCCGTCACCAGGGCGTCCACCACCTCTCCCGGGGTGGTGACGGAGTAGACCGCGTCCACCACGCAGGGGATGCGCCCCCGGAGCAGGGGTTGGGCAATGATGGTGAGCCCCGCCCCCGCCGCCGTGTCCTGGTGCCCTCCCGTTCCGTGGAGCAGGGCGCCGTCGGCTTCGGTGTTCACGTTGGCGTTGAAGTCCCGGTCTAGCTCCGTGGCCCCCAAAATCACCACATCCAGGGCGTTCACCGCAGCCCCCGAGTTCCAGGGATTGGCGTACCAGTCCGCCGAGATTTCGATGTGGTCCGGATTTTCGGCTATGGACTTCACGGCCTCCAGATCGAAGGATTGGACGTCCAGGAGACGTTCCACGTACCCTTCCCGCAGCAGATCCACGAAGTACCCCGTGATGCCTCCGAGGCCGAAGCTTCCCTTGACGTTCCGCCGTTTCATGGCGTCCTTCAGAAAAGCCGTGACGGCGAGGGGGATGCCCCCCGCCCCGGTCTGAAAGGAAATGCCGTTTTTGAAACAGGGGCTCGCCTCGATGAGCTGGGAGGCGTAGCGGGAGATGAGAAGGCGTAGCGGGTCCCGGGTGATCTGGGTGCTTCCGGAGACGATGCCCGCCGGGTCCCCGATGCTTTCCACCGCCACGACGAAGTCCACGTAGTGCTGAGGGATGGAGATGCGGCTGATGGGATAGGGCTGGAGGTTGTCCGTCACCGCCACCACGCAGTCGGCGTACATGGCGTCGGTGTGGGCGTACCCCAGGGAGCCGCAGGCCGAGCGCGATCCCACGCCGGAGATATTGCCGTACCGGTCCGCCGTGGGGGCCCCCACGAAGGCCACGTCGATGTGCACGTCGCCGCTGGTCACCGCCCGGGGTCGTCCCCCATGGCTCCGGAGCACCACGGGGTCTTCCATGCCTCCTTCGGAGACGAGCTGGCCGATGGGGCCGTTCACCGACCCCATGATGCGGCGGATGACGCCGCTTTTGATGTGGGGAATGAGCTTTTTGTGCACGCCGAAGAGGGCGGTGGGAAAGAGTACCAGATCCCGGAGCCCCATTTCGGCGCAGGCGTCCACCACGGCGTTGATGACGTGGTCTCCGTTGCGGAGGTGGTGGTGAAAGGAAATGGTCATGCCGCTTTGGAGCCCCGAGGCGGCGATGGCGGCCTTGAGGTCGGGGAGAACCTTGTCTTTTCCCCCGTAGACGGCCCGGAGGCGTCCCCCGTCCCGGTGGCCTTCGGGCACCCGGGCGGCGGCCCCCTGGAAGGGCTTCACCGGGCCGTATCCCGGGATGGCATCGGGAAGATGGCGTCCCACGGCGTTGATGGACATGATCACATCACCTCCCCGGAAAGTCCCGCCCGCGATAGGGTGAACTCCGCCCGGCGTACCACGGGCTTGTCCACCATGCGGCCGTCCACCTGGACGGCCCCAAGACCCCGGGCGGCGGCGTCCCGGGCGGCGGCCACGATGCGCTTGGCCTTCTCCACCTCGGCCTCGGTGGGAGTGAAGATGTCATGGACGATGGGAATCTGGTTGGGGTGGATGACGCTTTTGCCGTCGAAGCCCAGCTGCTTGATGAAGGCCACCTCCCGGCGGAGTCCTTCGTCGTCGGCGACCCGGGGGTAGACCGTGTCCAGGGCGTCCACTCCGGCGGCTCGGGCGGCCACCACCAGCAGGCTCCGGATGGTGGCGAGCTCCGTGCCGTCGGCGGAGCGGTTGGTGCGCAGATCCGCCGTGAGGTCTTCTCCCCCGGGGATGAGGGCCGCGACCCGGGGGGAGGCGGTGGCGATGTCATAGGCCCGCCAGATGCCCAGGGCCGTTTCCAGGAGACAGAAGATGGCGGTGCGTCCCTCGGCGATCCCCGCCTGGGATTCCACCTCGCCCAGGTACTCGTCCAGCAATCGGATGTCCCGGGGGTTTTCCACCTTGGGAACTCGGAGGCCCGTGGCTCCGGCGGGCACCACGGCGGCCACGTCTTCCCTCCAAAGCTCCGTGTCCATGCCGTTGATGCGCACGGTGACCTCGCACCCCCCGAACTCTCCCCGGCAAAGCACGTCCCGGACGAGGATCCGAGCGGCGTCCTTTTCCGAGGGGGCCACAGCGTCTTCGAGATCGAGGATGAGGCCGTCGGGGCGGAAGAGGTGTCCCCGGAGGAGCATGTTGGGGTTGTTGCCGGGGAGGTAGAGCATGGTGCGGCGGAGGCTCATGCGACATCACCCCCCTTGAGGCGCTCCAAGGCCGCCTCGGTGCGGGCCTGGAGGACCAGATCCAGGGCGCCGTTGTCCTGCACGGAGAGGGTGACGTCGGTGATGCCCATCTTCGAAACCACAGATAAGACGGCGGCGCGCATGGCGCTGCCGAACCGGGCGGCGCTGGCCCCGGCGATCTGTACCGTGACGCCGCTTCCCGGGTCGGCCTCACTGGCCGTGACGATGCAGTCCATGGACTCCACCGTGCCGGCAGATGCGGTTTTCATGGCAAACCTCCTTTTCAAGAGAGAGCACGAAATAGAGGGGAAAAGGGGCGCAAAGGGAAGAGATCCCCTTGCGCCCGAAGAAGTTCCCGAAGTCCCGGGACGCGAGCTAATCCTCGAAGCCCACGGGCTTCGTCCAGTCGCACATCTCCTTGGCCTTGGCCTTGGCGGCCTCGAGGCGGGCTCCGGTGAGGGAGGGGTTGATCTTCTGGGCGATGGCGGTGGCCATGTCGATGGTGGAAGCGGCCTTCTTCTCCCAGTCGGGGTCGTTGCGGAAGTCGCGCCACACGTCGTAGGTGAGGACCTTGCCCTCCACGAGCACTTCGCCGACGGCCTTTTCGATCTTGGCTGCCGCCTCGTTCAGGTCGAGGTACTCCAGCATCATCTTGGCGGTGAGAAGAATGGCCGAGGGGTTCACCTTGTACTGGTGGGCGTGCTTGGGCACGGAGCCGCTGCAGGGTTCGAAGATGGCGGCCTTTTCTCCGATGTTCCCGCTGGGGGCAAAGCCCAGGCCGCCCACGAGCTGGCTCGCCTCGTCGGAGAGGATGTCTCCGAAGACGTTGCTAGCCACGATGACCTCGTAGTCCTGGGGGTTTTTGATGAGCCACATGGCGGTGGCGTCGGCGTTCTCCTCGATGCCCTTGATGCCGTAGGGTTCATATTCCTTGGCGATCTCGGTGAAGATCTTCTTCATGAGACCGTCGGTTTCCCGGATGACGTTGGCCTTGTTGCAGTTGTGCACGGTCTTGCGCCCCGTGGCCTTGGCGTACTCGAAGGCCGCCCGGATGATGCGCTCACACCCCTCCCGGGAGAAGACCCGCCAGGACACGGCCACTTCGGAGCACTTCTTGAAACGTTCCATGCCTTTATGGACGTCGAAGAGCTCCTTGGGGAGGGGGTTGAACTCCACGGCGGCGTAGAGATCTTCGGTGTTCTCCCGGAACATGACGATGTCGATCTCGGGATCGCCCTTGAGCGGCGTGCCCACCCCAGGGAGGCTCTTGGCGGGGCGCAGGTTGATGTAGAGGTCGAAGATCTGCCGCATCTGGAGGATGGCGGACTTGAAGCCCTTCACGCCGGACTTGGAGGTCACGGCGGCCATGAGGGTGGCGTCGGAATTGGTGATCTTCTCGATGGTCTCGGGGGGCACGGTGTTGCAGCGGGGATCGCCCTCGCCGTACTTTTTCACGGACTTCTCCCACATGGCCCACCCCAGATCGGCCCGGACGAAGTCGATGGGGAGCTCCATGGCGTCCAGCACCAGCATGGCGGCTTCCATCATGTCGAAGCCCGAATCGTCCCCCGCCATGTAGCAGACCTGATAACGGTCTTTCTTTTCGCGCACCTTCATCACGTTGCGGGTCATGAACAAAACCTCCCTGGATCGGTTATGGATTCTAAAGTTAGGGGCCCGGGCCGAAACCGAAGGAGCCCGGAGCCCCGGAGGATAGGGCGGCGCGTTTCTCGGGGACCTACTTTAGCCCCAAGGATTTCTTCACGTGGGGAATGAGTCCCCCGTCTTCGATGAGGCCCCGGACGAAATCGGGGTAGGGAGGAAAGGCGAACTCCCCCTTTTTGGTGACGATCTTGCCCCGGTCGAAGTCCACCGTCACGTCTTCCCCCGCCTCGATGGCGTCCACGGCCTCGGGGGAGACGATGATGGGAAGCCCCTCGTTGAGGCAGTTCCGGTAGTAGATTCGGGCAAAGCCCTTGGCGATGATGGCCCCCAGGCCCCGCTCCTTCAGGCACGACACGGCCTGCTCCCGGGAGGAGCCGCATCCCCAGTTCTTGCCCCCCACGATGATGTCTCCGGGGGCGGCATTTTTTGTGAATTCGGGGTCAAGATCTTCCAGGGCCACCTTGGCCATCTCCGACCGTTCCTTGATGGTGTAGGTGTACTTTCCGGGGAAGATGACGTCGGTGTTCACGTCGTCGCCGTACTTCCACACCTTGCCCGTGATCTTCATGGCTACCGCACCTCCCGAGGATCGGCGAAGACGCCCGCGATGGCGGAAGCCGCCACCGTGACGGGGCTCGCCAGATAGATGAAGCTGTCTTTATTTCCCATGCGCCCCTTGAAGTTGCGGTTCGCCGTGCTGATGCAGACCTCGCCGGGGGCCAGGATGCCTTCGTGGTTTCCCATGCAGGGGCCGCAGCCCGGGTTGCAGAGCACGCATCCTGCGTCCAGGAAGGTGTCCAGGAGCCCCTCCTTCATGGCCTGGCGGTAGACGCTCCAGGAGGCGGGAATCACGATGGTACGCACCGCCACTTTATGTCCCTTGAGCACCGCCGCCGCTTCTCGAAGGTCTTCGATGCGGGCGTTGGTGCAGCTCCCCAGGAACGCCTGGTGGATGGGTTGGCCCTTCACCTCGTCGATGGGGGCGTAGTTGTCCACCGCATGGGGCTTGGCCACGCAGGGCACCAGGTCTCCCAGGTCGTAGGAGAGCTCCTGGGCGTAGACCGCATCGTCGTCGGCCCAGAGGGCCTCCCACTCGTCGCTTTTGGCCTTGTCCTTGATGAACTCCAGCACCTTGGCATCCGGAGGGCACACGGCGTTTTTCGCGCCCATCTCGATGCCCATGTTGCACAGGGTCATGCGCTCGGCGAGGCTCATGGCCTCGATGGCGGGGCCGTGGAACTCCACGGACATGTAGTCCGCGCCGTCGGCTTTGATGTCGCCGATGATCTTCAGGATGAGGTCCTTGGCGGAGACGCCCTTTTTGAACTGCCCCGTGACGGTGATCTTGAGGCTCTCGGGGACCTTGAACCAGATTTTGCCCGTGGCCCAGGCGGCGGCCATCTCGCTGCGGCCGATGCCCGTGGAGAAGGCCCCCAGGGCGCCGTACATGCAGGTGTGGCTATCGCTGCCGATCATGATGATCCCCGGCAGGGCGAAGCCCTCCTGGCACATGATCTGGTGGCAGACCCCCCCCTGGCTGGACACGTCGTAGAAGTGGGTCATGCCCTGTTCTTTGGCGAACTCCCGGGCTTCTTTGTGGTTCACCGCGTGCTCGTCCGACGGGGCGGGGATGGCGTGGTCCATGATGAAGACCAGGCGCTCGGGTTTCCAGACGTTTTTCACGCCGATTTTCTTAAAAGTCTTGGCGATGGGGGCGGCGTTGTCGTGGCTCATGCAGAAGTGAGGCTCCAACGTGACCACGTCGTTGGCGCGCACCTCGTATCCCGCCGCCTTTCCCAGAGCCTTCTCGGCAAAGGTCTTGCCCATGGCGTCGTTCCCTCCTTAGTGAAAAGCTCGCACCGCTTCGGTGTCTCGTGCTCGGGTAAGATCTGGAAGCTTACTGCGCCACCTGGGCCTTGAGGTAGGGGATGAGCCCCCCCGCCGTCATGATCTCGTTTTCCAGATCGGCCACGGCGTCTCCGTGGAAAGAGGTCTTCTGGGTGAGGTTGGTAATGGTCCCCGTGGCCAGATCCACTTCCAGCTCGTCTCCGTCGACGATCTTCCCGTCCTTGATCCCCTGGCTCAGCCCCTTCACGAAGAGCACGGGGTAGCCGTTATTTATGGCGTTGCGGTAGTAGATCCGGGCAAAGGATTCCGCCAAGACCACCGGCACTCCCCCTTCTTTGAGGCAGTACACCGCGTGCTCCCGGCTGGAGCCGCAACCGAAGTTCCGTCCCGCCACCACGAAGTCCCCGGGCTTGACTTCCTTGGCGAACTTTTCCTTGCCGGGGTAGTACTCGAAGGCAAACTGGGGCATTTTCTTGGGGTCGGTTTCCGCCAGATACTTGTTGTGGTATATGAGGTCCGTGTCCACGTTGTCTTCGAAGACCCAGGCTCGGCCGCGCAGTTTTTTCTGGTCCATGGTTTCCTTCCTCCTTGGCTTTTGGCTCGCTTAGCGGAGCAGGTCCCGGGGATCGGTGATGACGCCCCGGACGGCGGCGGCCATGGCAGACATGGGGCTCATGAGGTAGGTGTTGCTCCCCTTGCCGACCTTGCCGATGAAGTTTCGGTTGGTGGTGGAGACGCCCACGTCTCCCGAGGGAAGGACGCCGTAGTGCTCGGCGGTGCACAGGCTGCACGTGGGGTTGGTGAAGACCACACCGGCTTCCAGGAACTTTTGGATCATCCCCGCCTCGGCGCAGCGCGTCATAACCTCCCGGGTGCTCGGCGTGATGATGGTGCGTACCGAGGGGCTCACGGTGAAACCCCCCGCTTTCAGAATGTCGAAGGCGGCGGCGATGTCCTCGAAACGGCCGTTGGAGCAGGAGCCGATGTGTACCTGGTTGATGGGAGTTCCCGCCACTTCCCGCACGGGCTTCACGTTGTCCGGAGCGTCGGGGCAGGAGGCCAGGGGCTCCAGGGAGGACACGTCCACCGTCATGTGGGATACGTAGGTGGCGTCGGCGTCGGGGGTGATCATCTTCGTGCGCTCGATGACTTCCTCTCCCGCCCGGCTCCGAAGCCAGTCCAACACCTCGCCGTTCGGGAGGATGAGGCCGATCTTGCCGTCCATCTCGGTGACCATGGAGCAGAGGGTGATGCGTTCCGCGAGGTTGGCGTTCTCAATGACGGGGCCGTCGAACTCCACGGAGCGGAAGGACATGCCGTCGGCTCCCAGGCGTCCCACCAGGTAGGTGAGATAGTCCCGCATGCAGACTCCCTTGCCGAAGGTCCCCGTGGCGGTGATCTTCATGCTCTCGGGGACCCGGAACCAGTTGGTGCCCTTGAACCACGAGGCCACGATGTCGGTGTTGCCCACCCCCGTGGCAAAGGCCCCCACGGCGCCCAGGAGGTTCATGTGGCTGTCGGTGCCCAGGATCACGTCCCCGGGCTTCACCAGGCCATTTTCCAGCAGCACGTGCTGGCCGATGCCCCAGTTGATGTCGAAGACCTTGGAGATGCCCTGGCGCTTGGCAAAGTCCCGGATGGTCTTCTGGTTTTTCGCCACCCCTTCGGAGTGGGCCGGGGCCTGGAGGTCAAAGGTAAAGGCGATTTTGTCCGGATCCCAGACCAGACCCTTCTTATCGGTGACCTTGTCGAACTGCTCCGTGCAGTTCGCGCCGCCGAAATCCCGGGCGGTGGAGAGATCCATGTGGCACCACACCCGATCTCCCACCTTTACCTGCTTACCCGATGCCCGTTCGATGATCTTTTCGATCATGGTCTTTCCCATGTCCGTACCTCCTCGTGATCGTCTTTCATATGAAGTTGCGCGCTCCGCCTGGACGCGGGGGAGGCCCCGAGCCCCTCGGGGCTACTTCAGGAGCCCCAGGAACGATTTGATGGTTTCGAAGTTCACGAAATCACACTTGTTTATGACCACCGCCTCGGGGCAGCGGTAGCCGTCGTCCCCTTCGTGGGCGTGGACCGCGATGCAGTGGCAGACCCGGCTCGGCACGCCGTTTCGCATGGCGAGCCCCGTGCCGGAGAAGGGGTGGCGCAGATCCTTGCCCATCTTGGATTTCACCACTTTGCCGTCTTTTTTCTCGTACTCCACCAGTTTGCCCACGTCGTGCAACAGCGCCCCGGCGATGAGAAGGTCGTGGTCGAGCTGGAATCCGCCGTTCTCTTTGTAGAGGGAGTTGAACTCTTCGTAAATCACCTTGGCCATGCGGGTCACGCCCCGGGTGTGGATCAGGTAAGATGCGGGGCAGTCGGGGATCAGGAGGGTGAAGGGGATGGTCTCCATGTCCTCGGGCTCCCAACCCCCCGTCTTCAGCGCGTCCTCGTAGGTGGCCACCACTTGCCCCCGGAGAGCCTCGTCGGTGATCCAGGCGATCTCCGGCAGGAGCTTCTCGATGCGACTTCCCATGCCTTCCGTGCCTCCGCAGCAACAGCAGTTACCCATGTGAACATCCCTCCTGTGTTTTTTTGTGACGACGGTGCGACATTTAAGAAACTTCTGGTGAGGAGTCTTTCCGGAGTCGGGGCCCGGGAAGAACTCCGATGGGCCTTTTTTCTGGTGATCGAGGCTTTTTTAGGGCCCTTCCAGGGCCAGGGCCTCTTGCAGGGTGCGGTAGATGCGCTCGATGTGGCGGCTGGAGGAGCGGGCGGCCCCTTCGCCGTCGTGGTTCAGGATGGCCTCGTAGATCTCCTGGTGTTCGTGCAAGAAGGCGTCCTTGTCCGAAAGGAGCGAGTATATGCGGTCGTGGGTGGCCATGATCAAATTGAAAGTCATCTTGACGATGTTGACGAAGACGAAGTTCTGGGTCGCCTCGGTGAGCACCAGGTGGAAATCGAAATCCGCCTGGGCCCGGTCCTTGGGGACGGCCATGCTCCCTTCGGTGGCGGAGAGCACCCGCCGGAGGCGGGTGAGATCCCCCGACCGGGCCTTGCGGGCCGCCTCGGCGGCGATGGCGGGATCCAGTACCCGCCGGGCTTCCATGAGCTCCAAGATGGCGCCGTCTTCCAGCTTTCGCGGGTCGGAGGCTCCGCCCTCCTCCCCCCGCCCCCGGCGGACGAAGCGCCCCTTGCCGGGGATGCTCTCGATGAGCCCCAAGAGCTCCAGCACCCGGAAGGCCTCCCGGAGGGAGCTGCGACTGACTCCCAGGTCCTCCATGAGCTGGCGCTCCGGGGGGACGGGTTCACCCTGGCGCAAAGAGCCCGAGGCGATGAGGGCCTTGATCTCGTCCACCACTTTTTCGTAGATGCGCGTCTGTCGGACCCTTTTGTCTACCATATGAACCGCTCCTTCGTGGACCACCCAGTGCACTTTATACCCCAAGGAGACACTTTGTGCAAGAGGGGGCAAGATGTCTTGCAATTCTATGGAGAAAGGCCGATCCAATGTGTCGGAAAATCCCAATTGGTCGGACCAATTGGGCGGCCCATGTCTCCTCGTCCGGCCCGAGGGGGCGCCTCCGGGGAAATCGAGGGGGCACGACAAAGGCCCCGGGGCGCCCGAAGGGGGGCGTCCCGGGGCCCATCCGGGGGGCCTTTAGGCTCCAAAGGGCCTAGGAGCGGATCATCACCAAAAACATCTTGAAGGGCTCCAGGGCCTTCAAGGCGTGGGGGACGTCGGCGGGCATCACCAGGGCATCTCCGGGCTCCAGGGTGTGGGGCACGCCTCCCAGGCGGATTTCCACTCGCCCGGAGAGGACGTGCACCAGGGCGTCGTAGGGGGCGGTGTGCTCGCTCAGGGCCTGCCCCTTGTCGAAGGAAAAAAGGGTGGCGTTTCCCGTGGGACGATCGACGATGGTGCGGCTCACCACGGCCTTCTCCTGGACGGTCACCAGTTCTTCCAGGCGAAAGGGAACTCCCTTTTCGTAGGTGGCATCGGTCATGGCTCTACCTCCTTTCTAAGGCATCTCGCTAAAAAAGTGGAGCCGGGGGACCGGCTCCACGGATGAGGAATCGTCAGCCCAGGATGGCTTTCAGGTCGGCCTCGGCGGATTCGCCGATGGGCTGGATGTTGAACTTGTCCACCAGCACCTGAAGGGCTTCCGGCGATACGAAGGCCGGCAGGCTGGGCCCCAGGCGGATGTTTTTGATTCCCAGGGAGAGCAGGGTGAGGAGGATGCACACGGCCTTCTGCTCGTACCAGGACAGGATCAACGAGAGGGGCAGGCTGTTCACGTCGGTGTTGAAGGCCTGGGCGAGGGCCACGGCGATCTGGATGGCGGAGTAGGCGTCATTGCACTGGCCGCAGTCCAGGAACCGGGGAAGACCCTCGATGTCGCCGAAGTCCAGCTTGTTAAAGCGATACTTGCCGCAGGCCAGGGTGAGGATGAGGGTGTCTTTGGGGGCCTTCTGGGCGAACTCCGTGTAGTAGTTCCGGCCGCTCTTGGCGCCGTCGCATCCGCCGATGAGGAAGAAGTGGCGAATTTTTCCCGATTTGACCAGCTCCACCACCTTGCTCGCCGCCCCCAGCACGGCGTTTCGGGCGAAGCCCACCAGAATGGTCTTGTCGTCGCCGTCTTCGGGGAAGCCCGGGGCCGCCAGGGCGGCCTCGATGACCGGGGAGAAGTCCTTGCGGGTGACGTGGGGTACTCCGGGCCAAGCCACGAGCCCCGTGGTGAAGATGCGTCCCTTGTAGCTCTCCCGGGGCTTCTGGATGCAGTTGGTGGTCATGAGGATGGCCCCGGGGAAGGCGTCGAACTCCTTCTGCTGGTCCTGCCAGGCGCCGCCGTAGTTGCCCGCCAGGTGGGGGAACTTGTGGAGCTCGGGATAGCCGTGGGCGGGGAGCATCTCGCCGTGGGTGTAGATCTGGATGCCCTTACCCTCGGTCTGTACCAGGAGCTCGTGCAGGTCCAGCAGGTCGTGCCCCGAGACCAGGATGGCCTTGCCTTTTTTGGGGAAGATCCGCACGGGGGTGGGGACGGGGTGGCCGTAGGTGCTGGTATTGGCTGCGTCCAGGAGCTCCATGACGTGGAGGTTCTTCTGCCCCAACTTCAGAGCCAAGGGGAGGAGGGCATCCACCGTGAGGGGGTCGGCCATGATGCCATCCAGGGCCTCATGGAAGAAGGCGAAGGCCTCTTCGCTCTCCTTGCCCAGGATGTGGGCGTGGTCCGCATAGGCCGCCATGCCCTTGAGGCCGTAGATCACCAGCCACCGGAGTCCCCCCACCGTGGGACCCCACTTCTCGATGTCCGCTTCGGGGGAGAACTTCTCTCCCAGGCGCACCATGGAAGGAATGTCTTTTACCGACTCCTGGCAGGAGGGGCAGCAGAGCTTGTCGGGGGTCTTTCCGGCCTTGTGGGCCGCCTCTTCGTAAAGCTTATGGATACGGGACTTCATGTCGCAGGCCTTTTTGATGAGGCCCTCCAGTCGAGCCGGGTCGAAGTTGACATTGGTTATCGTGGTGAAAAGGGCTTCGAGGACGAAGACGTCCACGTCGTGATCCCGGACGTTGAACTGCCGGGCCCGGTGGGCTAGCTGACCGATCTCCCCCGTGATGTGCACCAAAAGATCCTGTAGCGCCGCCGTCTCGGGGTCTTTCCCGCACACGCCGAAGCTGGTGCATCCCGTACCTTTAGCCGTCTGTTCGCACTGGTAACAAAACATCCTTTGCGCCTCCTTTTTGTGATGGTGGAACTCTATTCTAACACACGGGAATCCTTCCAGGGGCCTCTGCGTTGATTTTTCATCCTGGCTCGGCCGTGCCCGGGCCCCCTGGGCCGCCGCCTTGCCCCTCCGACCGACGCCAATACTCTCCCAGAGTGGTGTGAGCGAGGTAGTCTTCGATCTGGGCCGAAGCCGCCTCCAAAAGTCCGTCGAAACAGCACCCTGGCACGGGACACGACGGACGTCCCAAAAGGCACCCCGCCGGGCTCAAGGGTCCCTCCACCGCCTCGTAGATCTCCAGAAAGGAGATCGTCTCCGGGGGCCTGGTCAATTCCACCCCCCCACCGGGGCCTCGGATGGAACGGACGAGACCCTGATGGGCCAAGCGTTGGATCACCTTGTAGAAATGGGCCTCCGAGGCGGCCACTTCCTTCGCCAGCTCCCTCACCGTCCAGCGGCGCCCTTCGGGAGAGGCCAGAAGCAGGGCCCCGTGAAGGGCCAAAGATGCGGCTTCGGACATGTGAATCAGGCGAGCCATGGAGATACCTCCAATCTGGTGGAAGAATACCAATTATTTTCCCCCTTGTCAAGTTTTTTCTGGGACGAAGGGGAGTGTCGTGCTACACTTTCGCCATGAGAACCGATGGAGGCCCGACCATGGAAAAAAGTGGACCGTTTTACGGTTGGCAGCTCGCGGCGGCGGATCGCCTGGCGGGCAAGAGCGGAGTGTTGGCGGCCCCCACGGGGTCTGGGAAGACCTGGGTGGCCTATCTTTGGGCGGGCATCCTGGATCGGGAGGGGAGGATCCACACCCCCCCGGAGCGGGTGATCTTCACCGCTCCCATCAAGGCCCTCTCCAACGAGCGCTATCTGGACCTGCGCTCCCTGGGGCTCGACGTGGGGCTGGAGACGGGGGACTTCAAGAAAAACGAAGGGGCTTCGGTGCTCTGCTGTACCCAGGAGATCTATACCCTGAAATACGCGGGGCGTCCGGGGATTCGTCTCGTGGTGGACGAGTTCCACTACATTTTTTCCGACAGCGAGCGGGCCCGGACGTACATCGACGGCATTCGGGCCACGGCGCCGGAGGTGCCCATCCTGGTCATGTCCGCCACCTTTGGGGGGCCCCGGAGCGTGCAGCGCTATCTTTCCCGGATCACGAACCGCCCCTTTGTGCTCCACGAGAGCGTGGATCGGGCCACGGAACTGATCTTTCTGGAAAGATCCGTACGCCGCTTTGGGGAGATCCACGACGCCCTGATCTTTCTCTTTTCCCGGGACGGGGTGACGGAAGTGGCGGACCAGGTGGCCCGGAGCCGCTCGGTGCTCCCCGACGAAAAGCTCCGGAGGCTGGACGACATCGCCGCCATTCTGGGGGTGCCCCAGGTGCCCCTGCCTCTGATGAAGGGGGTGGGGACGTACCACGGGAGTCTCCTGCCCAAGGAAAAACTCCTGGTGGAAACGGCGTTCCGGGAGCGGCTGCTGGACGTGGTGGCGGGGACCGACGCCCTGGCGTTGGGGGTGAATCTTCCCGCAGAGACGGTGATTTTCGCCCAGCTGGCCCACTACCACAGCGAGGACCCCATCACCAAGAACGCCTTTCTCCAGATGGCGGGGCGGGCGGGGCGCAAGGGGCACTTCGATCCGGGGTACGTTACCTGGCTGGAGCACAGCCCCTGGGAAAATCGGCGCTTCGACACGGGGGCCACCTATCGGGAGCTGCTGCGCCGCCGTCCCGAACCCGCCCGGATTTTCCTGCACCCCGCCTTCGGACGTCTGCTGCGGGGGGAGGTGACCCCCGAGGAGGAGGCCTTTGTGGTGGCCTCGGGATCGCTGCCGGAGCAGGATTTCGTGGTCTCTCTGGACGACATCCGTCGGGCGCTGCGGAAGATCGGCACCTGGACGAAGCGGCTGGTGCCTCCCCATCTGCGGCGGCGTTTTCGGGAGGTGCTGGCGGACGTGTGGTTCGAGGAGATGGAGCTGGGGCAGAACCTGGCTCTGGCGGAATTGTTCACGGCGGAAAAACGTCCGGACGCCCTGCTGGCGGCGGAGCTTCTGGAGCGCTACGAGAGAAATCGCCTCCAGGCTCTGCTGAAGATCAAGCGTTTCGCCAACGCGTTGCCCAAGGGATACGGCTTTCAGGGCATGGACGAGCTTGGGCGAGAGGTGGAGCGCATCGACCCCACGGTATTCACCTTCGAGGAGCGGCTACAGGAAATCCAGGAGAGCCGGATGGGCGGGCTCTGAGGCGAAGGGGCTTGAGACTGAAGGGGCCTTCGCTGAGGAGGCCTAAAAAGGGGAGGTAACTCGGAGGAGGGATGGGCATGCTGGAATTGGTGGATCTGACGAAAAAGCTGGCCAAGGGAGAGTACAAGGAATTATCGGGGAGGCTGAGGGACCGACTGGGGGAGCTCCAGCGCCAGGCCCGGGACCGGGGCATTCCGGTGCTTTTGGTCTTCGAGGGGTGGGAGGGGGCGGGCAAGGGAACCCTCATGAATGAGCTCATCCTCCCCCTGGATCCCCGGGGTTTCGAGGTGCGCAACCTGGGGACCCCCACCGAGGAGGAGCGGTTTTACCCCTTCCTGTGGCGCTATTGGCGATGGACCCCCGCCCGGGGGCGCCTGGTGCTCTTCAGCCGAAGCTGGTACCGCCATGTCTTCGACGATCGGCTGGAAGGACGGGTGACGGGAAAAAAGCTGGAAGAGGCCTACGGGGACATCTTGAACTTCGAGCGTCAGCTTTCCACGGGGGGGGCGCTGTTGGTGAAGTTTTTTCTTCACATCAGCGCCAAGGAGCAGAAAAAGCGCCTCAAAACCCTGGAGGATAACCCTGCTACGGCTTGGCGGGTGAGCCCCCGGGACTGGGAGCTCCACGCCCGCTACGACGAGCGGCTCCGGGTCGTGGAGGAGATGCTCCACCGCACCGATACGGGGCACGCCCCCTGGACCGTGGTGGAGGCCCACGACCGCGACTACGCCGTGGTAAAAGTCCTGGCCACTGTGGGGGAGGCCCTGGAACGGGCGCTGAAAGGGCATGACGAGACCTTCCGAAGGGGGGATGGGTTACGGCCAGGAGGGGAGGGAGAGGGCCCCCCCCCGGAGGAGAAGCCCTTTCCGGCGGGGGCCCTGCGCCCCACGGTCCTGGGCAACGTGGACCTCTCCCAGGCCATATCGCCCAAGGTCTACGACGGGGAGCTCAAGGAGCTCCAGGAGCGTTTTCGGTCGGCTCAGTACGCCCTATACCGCAAGCGTCTTCCCCTGGTGGTGGTCTTCGAGGGGTGGGACGCGGCGGGCAAGGGGGGGTGCATCAAGCGGCTGACCCAACGCCTGGACCCCCGGGGATATCAGGTGGTGCCCATCGCCGCTCCCAACGATCTGGAGCGGTCCCATCACTATCTGTGGCGCTTTTGGACCGCCTTTCCCAAAGGGGGGCACGTGGCGATCTTCGACCGGAGCTGGTATGGCCGGGTACTGGTGGAGCGGGTGGAGGGCTTTGCTTCGGAGGAGGAGTGGCGACGCTCCTACGGGGAGATAAACGAAATGGAGCTCCACTGGTGCCGCTTCGGGGCCCGGGTACTGAAGTTCTGGCTGCACATAGACCAGAAAGAGCAGCTCCAGCGCTTCGAGGAGCGCCGGGACACGCCGGACAAGGCCTGGAAGATCACCGAAGAAGATTGGAGAAACCGAGAAAAGTGGCCCCAGTACGAAGCGGCGGTGGAGGAAATGCTCTGGCGCACCAGCACGATCCACGCCCCCTGGACCATCGTGGAGGCCAACGATAAGCTCTTCGCCCGCATCAAGGTGCTGCGCACCGTGGTGGAAGGGGCGGAATCCCTGCTTTAGCCCCGGATGCCCGGATGGGGGTGATCTTGGGGGCCTTTGGGTGGAGCCCCGGGGGACGATGGATCCCCCTCTCGGGGGGGGCTCCTCCGAGGCCTTCGTGGTATACTGTCTTTCGGGATTGAGACCCCGATATTTTTTCGATGCGAGGTGATTTTTATGCCGAATGAAAAGGCCTTGGCGACGGTGCGGGACCTCCGGCCCGTGGCCTGGAAGGCCCCCCTTCGCCCCCCGGCGGGGGAGGTTTTGGCGCGTCACTCCTTGGGCCTTCGCGACGTGAGAGAAGCCGAAGCCCGGCTGGATCGCTTCGCCCCCCTGGTGCGGCGCCTCTTTCCCGAAACAAAAGATGGGATCATCGAATCCCCCCTGAGAAGCGTGGAGGCCTTTGCCGCCCTGTTGGGAGAGGAGACGGGACGCCCCCTTCAGGGACGTTTTTTTGCCAAGGCGGACAACATGCTCCGCATCGCGGGATCCATCAAGGCCCGGGGAGGGATCTACGAAGTGCTCTCCGTGGCGGAGCGCATCGCCCTGCAGACGGGCTTTCTGGAGATGGGGGAAAATTACGCCCGGATGGGCGACCCCCGGGGGCGGGAGCTCTTTGGCCGGTACCATATCGCCGTGGGATCCACGGGGAACTTGGGTATTTCCATCGGCACCATGGCGGCGGCGATGGGTTTTCGGGCCACGGTGCACATGTCCCAGGACGCCAAACAGTGGAAAAAAGACCTCCTGCGGGAGCGGGGGGCCGCCGTGGTGGAGTACGCCGAAGACTACTCCAAGGCGGTGGAGGCGGGGCGTTTGGCGTGTCATGAGGTGCCGGGGGGGCACTTCGTGGATGACGAACGTTCCCTGGACCTTTTTCTGGGCTACGCTGTGGCGGCCCTGCGGCTGAAGGGGCAGCTCGACGAGGCGGGGGTGACGGTGGACGGGGCCCACCCCCTGTTGGTCTACCTCCCCTGCGGCGTGGGAGGGGCTCCGGGGGGGATTACCTTTGGCCTCAAGCTGCTCTTCGGGGACGCCGTGCGGTGCTTTTTCGTCGAGCCCACCCATGCGCCCTGCATGACCCTGGCCCTGTTGCTTAAAAACCCCCACCTCTCGGTGAAGGACTTCGGCATCGACGGCATCACCGAGGCCGACGGCCTGGCGGTGGGGGCGCCGTCGGCCCTGGTCTACGATCTGGTGGGGGAGCTGGTGGATGGGGCCTACACGGTGGAGGACGAACCGCTCTACCGCTTGGTGGAGCTGCTTTGGAGCTCCGAAGGGCTCAAGGCGGAGCCTTCCGCCGTGTCGTCCCTCTGGGGTCCCCTGATGATGGGGGAAGACCGTCCTGGGGTCACGCACCTCGCCTGGCTCACGGGGGGGTTGTTGATCCCGGAAAACATCTTCGCCACCATGCGCCACCGGGGGGAGCACGGGGATCGGTTGCGGGTGCCGGAGGGGCTCTAGTCCGGGCCCCGGGATGAGATCACCCTTTATGTCCGGGGCGTCGGGGGATTCCCGGCGCCCCGGGTTGTTTTTTGTCGCGGGGCGTCCTCCGAAGGTACGTCCGACCGGGGCCTTGGACCCGAGCCTTCAGGAGGGGGCGGGAGTCTAGGAGAGCCCTAGCCCCCCCATGGCGGGGGGAAGGGGGAAGGTGGCCACGGCGGGGTCTTCTTCCGGAGAGGCTTCGCCTTCGAAGGGGCGTTCCGGGGCCAGGGCGGCGCTCCAGTCCCGCCACCGCAGGATTTCCAGGCGACCGTCGGGACGTTCGGCCAGGGCGGAGCAGCTCTCCACCCAGTCGCCGCAGTTGGCGTAGACGATGGACCGCATATTTTTCAGGGCGGGGCGATGGAGGTGGCCGCAGATGACCCCCGCAGACCTCTCCCGGGCCGTCTCCCTCAGCACGGCGGCCTCGAAGTCGCTGAGAAACCCCACGACGTCTTTTACTTTGTGCTTCAGGTAGTCCGAAAGGGACCAGGGTTCCCATCCCATCCAGGAGCGCAGGGCTCCGAGCCCCGCATTGACGCCCAAGGCGACGCCGTAGGCCCGGTCTCCCAGGCGGGCGATCCACCGGTGGCGCTTCACCACCCGGTCAAACTCGTCGCCATGGAGGACGGAAAAGCGCCGGCCGTCGGCGGTGTGGTGAAGGGCCCGGCGACAGATCTCGATGTGGCCGAAACGGCGCCCGTCGAAGGCGTCCAGAAAGTCGTCGTGATTCCCCGTGATGTAGCAGATCCGGGTGTGCTGGGAGATCTGCAGGAGCTTTTGGATCACCCGTTGATGGGACTGGGGCCAGCGGGAGCGCTGCCGGGCCTTCCAGCCATCCACGATGTCTCCCACCAGATATAGGCTATCGCAGGAAAAAAAAGACAAGAACCGAGCCAGCTCCCGGGCCTGACACCAGGGGTTCCCGAGGTGCAGATCCGAAAGGAATAAGGCCCGAAAGGGCCGGGGCCCCGGGGGGGCGGGGGCCTCCTGGGGGGGAGGCGATGGGGGTGCGGGCATTATCGGGATGCTCCTTTCCCGCCGCCGCTCCGAAGGGGATGGGGGATAGGCCCTCCGGGGCGGGATCGCACGAGAGATTTTCCCAAAGAGGGGCACCAAGGGGACGGCCCCATCGTAACACACGGGTGGGACGACGGAGAGAAAAAAGAAGCGGGGGCGCCAAGGCCCCCGCTTCCCCAGTGTTCTCTGCTCTTATTTCTTTTCGAAGGACATGGAGGCCATGTGCTGGTAGCGCCGCCAGTTGAGCTTGACGATTTCCTGGGCGCAGTCCACGAGGGCCTTGGATTCCTCGGGGTGAGAGCGCTGGAGGATGTTGTAGCGGTTTTCGGCGTAGACGTAATCCGCCAGAGGCAGGGTGGGTTCCTTGCAGTCGATCTGCAGGGGGTTTTGCCCCTCTTCGATGCGCCGAGGATCGTAGCGCATGAGGATCCAGTGCCCCGAGGCCACGGCCTTCTTCTGCTGCTCCAGTCCCTGGCTCATGTCGATGCCGTGGGCGATGCAGTGGGAGTAGGCGATGATGATGGAGGGGCCGTCGTAGGATTCCGCCTCGCGGAAGGCTCTTACCGTCTGGGCATCGTTGGCCCCCAGGGACACCCGGGCCACGTAGACGTTGCCGTAGTTCATGGCCATCATGGCGAGGTCTTTCTTGCCCCGGGGCTTGCCGCCAGCGGCGAACTTCGCCACGGCTCCCATGGGGGTGGACTTGGACATCTGACCGCCGGTGTTGGAGTAGACCTCCGTGTCCAGCACCAGGATGTTCACGTTGCATCCCGAAGCCAGCACGTGGTCCAGCCCGCCGTAGCCGATGTCGTAGGCCCAGCCGTCGCCGCCGATGATCCACACGCTACGGCGCACCAGAGCGTCCGCCACGCCTTCCAGGACCCGGGCGTCGGGGAGGTCAATGCCCTTGAGGCACTCCCGAAGCTTGGTCACGCGATCGCGCTGGGCGGCGATGCCCTCGTCCGTGCTCTGGTCGGCCCCCAGAAGGTCTTTTACCAGAGAACCGCAGAGCTTGGTGTCGAGGCGCCCCAGGAGCTCCCGGGCGAAACCTTCCTGCTGGTCCACCGCCAGACGCATCCCCAGGCCGAACTCGGCGTTGTCCTCGAAGAGGGAGTTGGCCCAAGCGGGGCCCCGCCCCTCGGCATTTTTGGCCCAGGGGGTGGTGGGGAGGTTGCCGCCGTAGATGGAGGAGCATCCCGTGGCGTTGGCCACCATGGCCCGGTCTCCGAAGAGGGCGGAGACGAGCTTCACATAGGGGGTTTCTCCGCATCCCGCGCAGGCGCCGGAGAATTCGAAAAGCGGCCGGTAGAGGGCCAGGTCCTTCACCGTGCCGGGGTTGAGCTTGCCCTTGTCCGCCTCGGGGAGCGAGAGGAAGAACTTCCAGTTCTCCCGCTCGGTCTTCTGCAGGGGCAGCTGGGGCACCATGTTGATAGCCTTCTTCCCCTCTTCGGTCTTGCTCTTGGCGGGACAGTTCTGGACGCACAGGCCGCAACCGGTGCAGTCCTCCACGGAGACCTGGAGGGTGTATTTCATCCCATCGAACTGCTTCCACTTGGCTTCGGTGCTCTTGAAGGTCTCCGGAGCTCCGGTCAGAAGGGCGGGATCATAGACCTTGCCTCGGATGACGGCGTGGGGGCAGACCAGGGAGCACTTGCCGCACTGGATGCACAGCTCGGGATCCCAGCTCGGGCACTCCATGGCGATGTTGCGCTTTTCCCACTGGGTGGTGGCGGAAGGGAAGGTGCCGTCGACGGGGAAGGAGCTCACCGGCAGATCGTCCCCTTCGAGGATGATCATGGGGCCTTCGGTCTGGCGGACGAAGTCCGGGGCCTCGGCGGGCACCGGGAGCAGCAGGTCGAAGGTGCTGGTGACCTGCCCGGGGTTTTTCACCTCGAAGAGGTTCGCCAGGGCGGCGTCCACGGAGGCGAAGTTCTGCTGCACCACCGCCTCGCCCTTCTTGCCGTAGGTCTTTTGGATGGACGACTTGATGGATTCGATGGCCTCTTCCCGGGGAAGCACGCCGCTGATGGCGAAGAAGCAGGTCTGCATGATGCTGTTGATGCGGCCCCCCATACCGGTCTCATGGGCCACTTTGTAGGCATCGATGACGTAGAAGCGGATCTTCTTGTCGAGAATGCGCTTCTGGGTGATCCGGGGCAGCTTGTCCCAGACCTCCTCGGGGCCGTAGACGCTGTTGAGGAGGAAAACGGACTCCGGGGCGGCGTGGCGGAGCATGTCCAGCCGCTCGATGAAGGAGAACTGATGGCACGCCACGAAGTTCGCCCGGTTGATGAGGTAGGGGGCCCGGATCACCTTGGGGCCGAAGCGCAGGTGAGACACGGTGATGCCTCCGGACTTCTTGGAGTCGTATACGAAGTACCCCTGGGCGTAGTTTTCCGTGTCGTCGCCGATGATCTTGATGGAGTTCTTGTTGGCGCCCACAGTGCCATCGGCCCCCAGGCCGAAGAAGAGGCACCGGGTGGTCTTGGGATCCTCGGTGGAGAAGCTCTCGTCCACGGCGAGGCTCAGGTGGGTTACATCGTCCACGATGCCCACGGTGAAG
>CALMLW010000176.1 GCA_937868015.1 uncultured Synergistaceae bacterium
TCCGGGAGCGTCCCGGGGGGGATTGCGTCCTGCTGGACCCGGAGACGGGGCGCTGTCGGAGTTACGTCGCCCGTCCCCTCCAGTGCCGGGCCTACCCCTTCTGGCCTTCGGTGGTGGTTTCCCCCGAAAGCTGGCGGGAGCACGCCCGAAGGTGCCCCGGCATGGATCAGGGGCGCCTGTGGCCCGGGGAAGTCATTGCCCGGATCATTTCTCGCTTCCCCCCGCGCTTTTAGCCGCGCGCCACGGGGACCCCATCCCCAGATTTCCGAGGGAGCCGGGGACGGGGCGGCGTTTTTACGAAAGAACTTTTTTAGGGAGGTATGTGACATGGAAGAACGTCGGGTGGTGGTCCGCAACGACCACGGGCTCCACGCCCGTCCTGCGGCCCTTTTCGTCCAGAAGGCGGGGAGCTTTGCCTGTCGAGTCCAGCTGGCGAAAGAGGGGGGGACGGCGGTGGACGCCAAAAGCATCCTCTCCGTCATGGGCCTGGGGGTAGAAAATGGCGAGACGATCGTCCTCGTCGCCGACGGGGAGGGGGAAAAAGACGCCCTGGACGCCCTGGAGGCCCTTCTGGCGACCCCGTCGACCCAGGGCTAGGGGGAGCGACTTCGGGCCGGGGCTCCATCGCCCCGGCCCGGATCTTTTGGCGTCACCCCCGGAGGCGAAGCCCCCGAAGGGCCCGTTTTACCCGGGGAATCTGGGCCGGGGTCATGGAAAGCTCGGTGAAACCCAGGGCCAGGAGCCGGGGAAGGGCCCGGAGGTCTCCGGCCATTTCCCCGCACATGCCCAGCTCGATGCCGCGCTCCCGGGCCGCCTCCGCCGTCATCTCCAGCAGGCGGAAGACCCCGGGAGAGAAGGGGTCGTACCACGGGGCCACCCGGGGATTCATGCGATCCGCCGCCAGGGCGTACTGCGTCAGGTCGTTGGTTCCCACGGAAAAAAAATCCACCAGGGAGGCCAGCTCCCGGGCCTGCAGGGCGGCGGAGGGGATCTCTATCATGGCTCCCACCTTGACCGGCCCGAAGGGGACCCCGTCGCGTTCTAGAGATTTGCGGGCCCTTTCGAGGGCGTCCCGGGCGCGCCCCAGGTCGTCGGGCCCGGCCACCATGGGGAACATGATCCTCAAGTCGCCAAAGGCCCCCGCCCGGAGGAGGGCCCGGAGCTGGGGGAGAAAGATCTCTTCGTGCTCCAGGCAGATCCGGAGGGCCCGATACCCCATAAAGGGATTTTCTTCCCTCGGCAACAGGGACGCCAAGCAGGGGACCTCCTTGTCTCCCCCGGCGTCCAGGGTGCGAATCACCGTGGGGCGTCCCCCCATGCCCCGCACCGCCCTTTGGTATGCCTCGAACTGATGCTCTTCGGAGGGAAGGTCGGAGCTTTGCATGTACAAAAACTCCGTGCGGAAAAGCCCCACGCCGGTACCTCCTTGGGCCACGACCTCCTCGGTCTCCTCGGGGCGGGAGATATTTCCCCAGAGCTCCACGGAGACCCCGTCGGCGCTGATGGCGGGCAGGTCCCGCAGCCCTCGGAGCACCTGAAGCTCCTGTCGGTTCAGCTCCCGGCGTTTTTCCCAGAGGATTAGCTCCGAGGGCGACGGTCGCAGGACCACCTCTCCCCGGTCCCCGTCTACCCCCACCCAGTCCCCCGGTGCCACGGAGTCCAAAAGCCCTTCGATGCCTCCCACAGCGGGGATGCCCAGGGATTTGGCCAGGATGGCGGTGTGTCCTGTGGCCCCTCCCCGTTCCGTCACCAAGGCCGCCACGGAGTTCGCCGAGAGGCCCGCAGTCTCCGAGGGGGAGAGCTCCTCCGCGACGAGCACCGGAGGATCGGCGACGGCGGAGAGCTCCAACGACGGGACCCCGAGGAGGTGACGAAAAAGGCGCCGCCCCACGTCCTCCACATCGGCCCCTCGCTCCCTCAGGTAGGGATCGGGGAGCCCTTCGAAGAGCTGGCGGATCTCTGCGGTCTTGCGCACCACGGCGTCCGGGGCTGAAAGACCTCGGGCAATCTCCTCCTCCATTCCCCCCACGAAAAGGGGATCATCCAGCATGAGGACATGGGCATCGAAGACCGCCGCCCTCTCTTCCCCCACGGTCTGGGCCGCGTGACGCCTAAGGGCGGCCAATTCCTCCCGGGCCTCGTTACGGGCCTGGGCGAGCCGGCCCCGTTCCCGGTCGGGGCCCTGCCCCTCCCCTTTGGCCTCTTCGAAGGGGATCCGGCGCCAGACCACGGCCCGTGCCAGGGCGACCCCCGGCGCCAAGGCGATCCCTCGCAGGGGCAAGGATCCGTCTTCCATGGCGACGGCCTCTAAAGCGCTTCGAGCCCGGGGCGGAAAATCAGCACCGAGCAATGGGCATGCCGGGCGATGGAGGTGGTGGTACTGCCCACGAAAAGGTACTCCAGGGCGCTGTGCCCCTGGTGTCCCACCACGATGAGGTTGTATCCCCCCGCCTTGGCTTGGGAGATGACGGTGTCGGAGGGAACCCCCTCCTCCACGATGATGCGATGCTGGTGCTCCGAGGGGCGGGGGTTAGCTTCCTCCGCCTTGCGGAGCCAGTAGCTGATCTTCTTCTGGGCGATCTCTCGCACCTCCACGCTCACCTCGGGGGGAAGCCAGGGCTCGTAGCCCCGGAAGAGCGACGCGTGGGGCAACACGTGGATGAAATCCACCTGCACGTTGAGCCGATGGGCCAGTTCGTGTCCATACTGCACCAGGGCCTCGGAAAACTTGCTCAGGTCTACGGCGACAAGAATTTTGATCGACATGGGGCATTCCTCCTTGGGCCCGAGGGCCGGATGATTCGCCACGGCACTATCATAAAGCGGTGGGGCGCGGAGCGCAAGGGGTAAGGGGAGAATTTGTCTGGGGGGCGTAAAGAAACTCCTACCGGAGCTTGAAGTCGGGGGGAACTCCCCTCAGGGGACCGGGGGAGCGGGGTCACCGAAAGAGCCTCCGGCGAGGGGCACGGTTTCCGTGCGGGGAGTAAGGGATCGTCTCGGTCTTGACGAATGGGAGGGGTGGGGTAAACTTGCTCCAAACACGGATGAAGGTCACGGGAGAGACGGCTTCTCGCCCTCGGGGGGAAGGCCGTCGCCGAAGGGGCAAGGAGGGGGGACCTCCGAAACTCTCAGGCGAAAGGACTGTGGCCGGACACGCTCTGAAAGTGAGCCCCCCAGGGCCCGCGACAGAGAAGGCCAGGGGGCTTTTTGAGGCAGTGCCCCGCGCCTTTTTGCGCGTGCCGGGGGGCCTGGTCTTTTCGCCTCTCTTCCGACTTATCCCCCTTTTTCTCTGATGTGGTACAATCCATCGTGGATTTGGTCATGGGGCTGACCGAGACGGGAACATGGGGGAACGAGCGCCTTTTTTCCGGTACAAAAGATCCCTTTCGAAGAAGGTCGGGGAGAGCCCCGATGAGAGAGATGAGAGAGGGCGCAAGAGGTCGAAGGGGGGGGATGGAGTGGAGAAAGGACGCCTATGGTGGGCCGAATCCTGGTCGGTGGACCCCTGGGAGAACCTGGCCATGGAAGAGTGCCTGTGGCGCCGGACGGGCCCGGGGGAAGTGGGGCTCTTTTTATGGCAAAATCGTCACACGGTGGTGATCGGGCGCCACCAAAACCCCTGGAAGGAGTGCCGAGTGGACGCCCTGGAGCGCGACGGAGGGCGGCTGGCCCGGCGTCTCTCCGGGGGAGGGGCGGTGTACCACGACCTGGGGAACCTCAACTTCACCTTTTTCCTGGGCAAGGGTCTCTACGATTTCGGCCGGCAGTTGGAAGTCATCGCTCGGGCCGTACGATCCCTGGGAATCCCGGCGGAAGTCAGCGGCCGGAACGACCTGTTGGCGGAGGGGAGGAAGTTCTCCGGCAACGCCTACTTTCGGGGTAAGCACGCCGACTTTCATCACGGGACCCTTCTGGTGGACGTGGACTTGGGATGCCTGGAGCGCTACCTCCATGTGTCTCCGGGAAAGCTCGAAGGCAAGGGAGTGGCCTCCGTGCGATCCCGAGTGGTCAATCTGAAAGAGATGAACTCTCGGGTGGACGGGATCCATTGTCGGAGGGCCCTGAGGGAGGCCTTCGAAGAGGAGTACGGCGAGCTGGGGGCCCCCCTTTCCCTGGAGGACGTGGTGCCCCGGGACGAGCTCGTGGAAGTCCGGGGGCGCTATGGGGGAGACCTTTGGCGCTTTGGCCGCACCCCTCCCTTTTCTGCGGCCTTCGAGCGCCGCTTCTCCTGGGGACAGGTGGAGTTGCGCTTTGACGTGGTCTCGGGGGTGGTGCGCTCCTGCGCCATCTTTTCCGATGCCCTGGACGGAGAATTGATGGCCCGGATTCCCGGGGCCCTGGAGCGCGCCCCCTTCGACCCTGGAGCCCTGGTCGGGGCACTGACCGAGGCCTTTGGTCTCGAGGGGCCGGAGGAGATAGAAGACATGAAGAATTGGCTTGCGAGCGCCCCGACATGACCCCGGCGGATCGCCGTCGGTCAAACTTTTGGGAGGTGACAGGATGAAAAAAACGCCGATGTACGATGAGCACAAGAGTTTGGGCGGCAACATGGTGGAGTTCTGCGGGTGGAATCTGCCGGTGCACTACGAGGTGGGCATCGTGGAGGAACACCGTCGGGTGCGGAGCGCCGCAGGGCTCTTCGACGTCTCCCACATGGGCGAGGTCTGGATTTCCGGCGAAGGGGCCGAAGCCTGGCTTCAGCGCCTGGTGACCAACGACGTGGAGGCCATGCACGACGGCCAGGTGGTCTACAACTTCATGTGCTACCCCAACGGGGGCGTGGTGGACGACCTCCTGGTCTACCGTTTCTCCCGCACTCGGTACTACCTGGTCATTAACGCCGCCAACGTGGAAAAGGACGTGGCTTGGCTCAAGATGAACCTTCCCCCCTCCGGGGTGGAGCTCCGGGACGTGTCCTCGCAGACCTCCGAGGTGGCCCTCCAGGGCCCAGCGGCGGAACGCATCCTGCAGAAGCTCGTCTCCTTCGACGCCTCCGCCCTGGGATTTTTTCACTTCGTCCCCCAGACCACGCTGGACGGCGTGGATGTGCTGATCTCCCGCACGGGTTACACGGGGGAGGATGGCTTTGAGATCTACGCCCCCTGGGAGGCGGGGGCCCAGATCTGGCGGGCGGTCATGGCGGCGGGGAAGGACGAGGGCCTCCTGCCCGTGGGGTTGGGGTGCCGGGACAGCCTGCGCTTCGAGGCGTGCCTGCCGCTCTACGGCCAGGAGATCTCCCCCAGTATCACCCCCCTGGAGGCGGGATTGGGCTTTTTCGTGAAGCTCGACAAAAAAGAGCTCATCGGCGGCGCCGCCCTGCGAGGGCTCAAGGAAGGGGGCCTTTCCCGAAAGAGCGTGGCGCTGGAGCTTCTGGACAAGGGCGTGCCGCGCCACGACCAGGAGGTGCGGTACGAAGGACGCCCTGTGGGCTTCGTCACCACGGGGGGGTATGCCCCCTCCTTGGACAAGAGCATCGCCCTGGCGATGGTCCCCGCCGATCTGGCCGCCGAGGGGACGGAGATCGCCGTGGTCATCCGGGACAAGGAAAAGCGGGCCCGGGTGATCAAAAAGCCCTTCTACCGCAAAAACTACAAGAAATAGCCCCGATCGGGCCCTCCATGGGACCCGGAATGGGGCGTCGCGTCGCTTTTCGCGGGAGACCGGAAAGAGATATCTAGAGGCCGAGGGGCCGAAAGGGAGGAATAATGTCATGGCGACGAAAGTGGAGCAGGGTTACAAGTACACCGCCACCCACGAGTGGGTGCGAGTCGAGGGATCCAGGGCCTTTGTGGGCGTTACGGATTTTGCCCAGCACGCCATGGGAAACATCGTCTATGTGGAACTGCCGGACGTGGGGAAAGCCCTGCAGGCGGGAGAGGATTTCTGCGTGGTGGAATCCGTCAAGGGGGCCCACGACATCTTCGCCCCCATCTCGGGGACGGTGGTGGAAGTCAACGGCGATCTGGAAGACGCTCCCCAGAAGGTCAACGAGGATCCCTACGGAAGCTGGATCGCGGTGATCGACATGTCCCACCCCGACGAAGTGAAAGACCTCATGGACGCCGCCGCCTACGCGACCCACTGCGAAAACGCCCCCGCCCACTAGGAGAGACGGGATCATGTCGCGCTACATTCCCAACACGGAGGAACAGCGCCGCTCCATGCTGGAGACCATTGGCGCCCGCTCCGTGGAGGAGCTCTTTCGGGACATCCCTCCGGAGCTGCGCTTTGCCGGAGACCTTCGTATCCCCCGAGCCCTCTCGGAGCCCGAACTCCTGGCCCATCTGCGAGACCTCGCCGGGCGCAACGCCACGGCGGAAAGCCACGTGTGCTTTCTCGGCGCCGGGGTCTACGACCACTTCGTTCCCCTGGTCATTGACCACCTGGTGTCCCGGCAGGAGTTCACCACGAGCTACACCCCCTATCAGCCCGAGATCAGCCAGGGCACCCTCCAGGCGATCTTCGAGTACCAGACCATGGTCTGTGAGCTCACCGGCATGGACATCTCCAACGCCTCCATGTATGACGGGGCCTCCGCCCTGGCGGAGGCGGCCATGATCGCCTGCGCCGCCGCCAAGCGGGAGGAGGTGTTGGTGGCCCGTTCCGTGCACCCCCATGCCCGGGAGGTGCTGGCCACCTACGCCGCCGCCCGGGGTATCTCGGTGAGGGAGGTGCCCTTCGGCCCCGACGGTCGGGTGAATCTTCAGGAACTCGAAGCCCTGCTTTCGCCCCGTACCGGGGCGGTGGTGGTCCAAAACCCCAACTTCTTCGGCGTTCTGGAAACGTTGGAGGCCCTCGGCGACCGAACCCACGACGCGAAAGCCCTCTTCGTGGTCTCCACCGATCTTTTGCCCCTGGCGTTGCTGGAGCCCCCCGGGGCCTTTGGCGCCGACGTGGTGGTGGGGGACGGGCAGCCCCTGGGCCAGCCCATGAGCTTCGGAGGACCCGCCTTCGGATTTTTTGCCACCACCAAGGCCCTCATGCGCAAGATGCCCGGCCGGGTGGTGGGACAGACCGTGGATCGCCGGGGGAGCAAGGGGTACGTCCTCACCCTGCAGGCCCGGGAGCAGCACATCCGGCGCGAAAAAGCCACGTCGAACATCTGCTCCAACCAGAACCTCTGCATCCTGCGGGCCACGATCCACCTGAGCCTCCTGGGCCCCCGAGGATTGCGGGACGTGGCGGCATCGTGCTTCCAGAAGGCCGCTTACGCCCGGGATCGCCTCGTGACCTCCGGGGCCTTTACGCCCCTTTTTGACGCCCCCTTCTTCCGGGAATTTGCCCTGAAGACCCCGGAGCCCGTGGAACATCTCAACGCCCGGCTTCTGAAGGACGGGATCCTGGGGGGCTACGACCTGGGCCGGTCCTATCACGAGCTCGCCGGAGGATGGCTTGTGGCGGTGACGGAAAAACGTTCCCGCGAGGAGATCGAGACCTTGGCGGAGAAGGCGGGGGTGAGAGTCGCATGAAGCGCTGCGTGAAACCCATCTTTGAAAAGAGCCAGGCCGGACGTCAGGGGGTGGCGTTGCCCGCCCTGGACGTCCCCGAAACCCCCTGGGAAAAGCTCCTTCCTTCGGAATTTGTCCGAAAGACCCCGGCGGGCCTCCCCGAAGTTTCCGAGGTGGATGTGGTGCGCCACTTCACCGCCCTGTCCCAGCTCAACTTCGGTGTGGACGAAGGCTTTTATCCTCTGGGGTCCTGCACCATGAAGTACAACCCGAAAATCAACGAGAACGCCGCCCGGATGCCCGGCTTTGCCGCCATTCACCCCTTCCAGGGGGAGGAAAACGTGCAGGGGGCCCTGGAGCTCCTGTTTCACCTTCAGGAAATGCTCGCCGAGATCACCGGCATGCGGGCGGTGACCCTGCAACCCGCTGCGGGAGCCCACGGAGAGTTTACGGGGATCCTCCTCATGCGGGCGTACCACGATGCCCGAGGGGAGTCCCACCGGCGCACCATGATCGTTCCCGACACCGCCCACGGCACCAATCCCGCCTCCGCCGCCGTGGCGGGGTTCGACGTGGTGCAGGTTCCCTCCAACGCCCGGGGAAACGTCGATCTGGAGGCCCTGCGGGGGCTCCTGGATCACCGGGTGGCGGGGATCATGCTCACGAACCCCAACACCCTGGGGCTCTTTGAAGAACACATCGCCGAAGTGGCGGAGCTGGTGCACGGCGCCGGGGGATTGCTCTACTACGATGGAGCCAACGCCAACGCCATTTTGGGCAAGGTCCGCCCCGGAGACATGGGGTTTGACGTGCTACACCTCAACCTCCACAAGACCTTCAGCACCCCCCACGGCGGAGGAGGCCCCGGATCGGGACCCGTGGGGGTGGGAGAGCGCCTGGTGCCCTTCCTTCCCAAGCCCGTGGTGATCCGGAAGGACCAGCGGTACGTGCTGGATTTCGACCGTCCCCAGTCCATCGGCCGGGTGCGCTCCTTCTTCGGCAACTTCGGAGTGCTGGTGCGGGCCTATGCCTACATCCTCTCCATGGGCCCCGACGGTCTCCGGGAGGTGGCGGAAAACGCCGTGCTCAACGCCAACTATCTCATGGCCCTTCTGCAAGGTCGGTACGACGTGAAGTTCTCCGGGCCCTGCAAGCACGAGTTTGTCCTCTCCGCGCACCGCCAAAAGGAAGCCCACGGCGTCACTGCCCTGGACCTGGCCAAACGCCTCATCGATTTCGGCATCCATCCCCCCACCATCTACTTCCCCCTCCTGGTGGAAGAGGCCCTCATGGTGGAACCCACCGAAACCGAAGGCAAAGAGACCCTGGATGCCTTTGCCGAAGCCATGCTCGCCATCGCCGACGAGGCGGAGCAAGACCCAGAAATCTTCGCCGAGGCTCCCCACAGCACCCTCCGTTCCCGCTTCGACGAAACCCTGGCGGCGCGGAATCCGGTGCTGCGCTGGACGGCGGAGACCTCGGGAGAATCCTGCGGCAAGTGACGGAAAGATCCGGTGACGCCCCCCGGGTCGTGCCGACGGAGAAAGGGGCCGCCGATCTAAACAAATAGCGATATTTCATAAGCTGGGAAACATGGCGGTTTGGCGGCGCCGCCGCCCGGAAGGAACCCCCCGCGTTCCCCGCCCTGGCAAATTTCCGGTCCACCCCTCGAGGGGGCGGATCGGGGAGGGGCGGGGATCGCGTTTTAGGGGGGAAGCGTGGTGAAAGGACGGCAAGAGCCATGTACGACGTACTGGTGTTGGGGGGAGGCCCCGGAGGATATCGGGCGGCGGAGCTTGCGGGGCATGCGGGACTCAAGGTTGCTCTGGTGGAAAAGTACCGCCTGGGGGGCGTGTGCCTCCACCGGGGGTGCATCCCCACCAAGGCGTACTACTGCGACGTCCTCGGAAAAATGAACCCCGTAGAGCGCATGTGGGAAAAGAAAAACCGCATCGTGGAGGAGCTGGAAGGGGGTTTGCGCTCCCTCATGGACATGCACCACGTGGAGGTGGTGGAAGGCACGGGGAAAATCCACACCGCCCAGGGCGAGACGAAACGCCTGGAGGTCACCGCTCCGGACGGCACCCTCCGCACCCTGGAGGGGAGATTTCTGATCCTGGCGCCGGGTTCCCGATCCCTCCTCCCCGACTTTCCCGGAAACACCCTGGAAGAAGTCATCTCCGGAGACTGGGCCGTGACCCGGAGCGATCTCTGGAACCCTGCGGAAAATGATGCGGTGCGCTCCGTGGCCGTGGCGGGGGCGGGGGTCATCGCGGTGGAGCTCGCGGGAATGCTCCGGGAAATGGGGCGGGATGTCACCCTGCTCAAACACTCCGGCGAGATCCTTCGGAAATGCGACGGAGACATCAAGAAAAAAGTGGCCCAGCTCTTCCGCAAGCGGGGCATCGCCATGATCGACAGCTTTCACATCGACGCCGTGGAAAAGGTCGCTTCTCCCCAGGGGATCCTGCGGATTTCCGGGAGCTCCAAGAACCGGGAGCGAGAGGAAATCTTTTGTGACCGCCTGCTGGTGGCCTACGGCATGAAGCCCATCCTCGACGGCTACGGTCTGGAGAACTCCGGCGTGGCTGTGGAAAAGGGAGCCATCGCGGTGAATGAGGCCATGGAAACCAACATCCCCGGGGTCTACGCCGTGGGAGATGTCACCGGAGGGCAGATGCTCGCCCACGAAGCGGAGTACGAGGCCCTCGCCGCCGTGGGGGCCATGCGGGGGAAACCCTGCCCCGTCAACCGGGACGCCATGCCGGGGTGCATCTTCACCGAGCCGGAAATCGCCACCGTGGGACTCACGGAGGAAGAAGCCCGGGGACGGGGACTCTCGGTGGCCGTGGGCAAGGCCTTTTTCCTGGGCAACGGCATGGCCCGGGCCATGGGCAAGACGGACGGTTTCGTGAAAGTGGTGGCGGATGCAGACCAGGACCTCCAAATCCTGGGGGTCCACATGGTGGGTCCCGAGGCGGCGTCCCTCATCGCCGAAGCCACCCTCGCCGTGGGGGCCCGCATGACCGTGCGCCAGGTGGCGTATACGGTGCATCCCCACCCCACCACCTCGGAATGCTTTAAGGATGCCCTCTTTCGTCTCCTGTGACGGGAGAGATCGATCCCCCGGGTTATTGTCCCGCCGGGGGCCAAAAAAATTCTAAGGAGTTCTAGACAAAATTCCCTTCTCGTGGTAGGATCGCTCCCAACAGGAAAGGGGAGGTTGCGGTGAAGCTTTCTTTCGTGTGGTGCTGTTGTTGTCGGGTGGGAGACGCATAGTTCCCCCTGCGGGATTTGCCGCAGCGGCCATAGGGCGATGCTGCGGCGGCACGGGCACGAAAGAGGGGGGATCTCTACCCCTTTCGGTAATAGGGAGCCTATAAAAGAGGGGACCGTCGCAGCGCCGACGGTCCCCTCTTTTATGCCCTTTCCGGTCCCTGACCGGCCGGAGAAAGGAGTAAAGATATGGCCCTCTTTCACGAGATCGGAGAAGACTACCGGGCGGTGCGGCGCCACGACCCCTCCATTCCGCCGGGGATGCGGGGGGTGGGGGAGATCCTCTTTTGCACCCCGGGACTTTGGGCCCTTCTGGCGCACCGGGGAATCCATTTTCTTTACGCCGGGCTCCGCCTTCCGGTGCTCCCTCGATTTCTTTCGATATTGATGCGATGGATCACCGGCATAGAGATCCATCCCGGAGCTCGGGTGGGTCGGGGCGTTTTCATCGACCACGGCATGGGGGTGGTCATCGGCCAGACCGCCGTGGTGGAAGACGACGTCACCCTCTTCCAGGGAGTCACCCTGGGGGCCACGGGCAACGAAAGGGGGGCAAAACGCCACCCCACCGTGCGGCGCGGGGCCCTCATCGGCTGCGGTGCCCGGGTGCTGGGGGACATTGTGGTGGGAGAGGGCGCCCGGGTGGGCGCCGGGGCCATCGTGGTGGAAGACGTCCCCCCGGGCGCCACAGTGGTAGGTTTTCCCGCCTTCATCACCCGCCAGGGCGGGGAGGTACGGCGGAGCGCCCGAGGCATGGTGGAGCGATTGGAGCGCCTCGAAGACGAGGGGCGGTGGCTCCGAGAACGGGTGGAGGAGCTAGAGGGGCGACTCCTTCCCTCCGACCGGAGCGAGGTGGCCTGAAGGTCTTCTCAGTCCGGCGTCGCCCCGGTGCTGCGGCGCCAGTCGTCGATGAGCCTCCGGGAGACGCTGCGGGAAGAGGGCATTATGGGAAGGTCCTCCCCTGGGGAGAACCATCGGGCGTCTTCGAGCTCCCGGCGATCCACGGCGATCTCTCCCCCGGCCCACCGGGCCTTGAAGGCCACCATGAGGGATTGGGGAAAGGGCCAGGGTTGACTGGCGAAGTAGGTGATCTCGTCGATGTCGATGCCCGTTTCCTCTTTCACCTCTCGGGCCACGGCCTGCTCCAGAGTCTCTCCGGGAGTTACGAAACCCGCGAGGACGCTATAGGTTCCCGAGACGAAGTGGGCCCCCCGGGCGAGGAGGATCTTGTCGTCCCGGCGGATGGCCATGATCACCGCCGGGGAGATCACCGGGTACGTCACGTGTTCACACCGGGGGCACCGGAGGGCGACCTCGTCGGGGTGCCGTTGGGTGGGGGCGCCACAGCAGCCGCAAAAGGCGTGGGTACGCTCCCAGTAGGCCAGGTGGAAGGCCCGGCCCGCCCGGACGAAAAGGCCCTCTCCATAGAGATCCCAGAGGGATCTCCGGGAGAACGGGGCAAAGCCCGGAGGCAAGGAGCTCCGGGGGTCGAGATCTCCCCAGGGAAGGTCCTCGCCGGGAAAGGCCCCTGCGGGACACTCGTTCCGGAGCAGGGGAGCCAGGATTTCCCGGTCCTCAGGCGTCGGGAGCTCCGGGGGATCGGTGTGGCGCAAGACGATGTCGTCTCGGTGGAAGACGAACCAGGGTTGGGGCTTTTCTGATACAGGGGTCATGGTACCTCCTTCGCGGGCCCAAGGGCATCCTTGGGCGATGACGGAAGGGCTCGACGCGCCCCGGATGAGGGGGCGCGAGCCTTTAAGTTGATTTCCACAAGAATCTAGAGGCGCGGGTCGACCTTCGGGGGGCCTTTTGGGGCGGAGGGATCCCGGGGCACCAGGTAGCGGCGCCAGAGCCCCACGGCCCCCACCCCTGCCAAAGTCCCCCCAAGAAGCCCTACCCCTACCACCACCAGGCTTCCCTTGCCGAGGAAGTACCCCCCCAGCTCACCCAAGGCCCGTCCGTAGGCCACCACGCACCCCAGGGATAGGACTAGCACCAAAAGCCTCATGGCGTCGTCAGGACCTGGCGGAATGCCTGGGCGGAGCGGCGAAATTCCTCCGGAGTGGCCCAGGAAAACGACAGGCGCAGGAATCGGTCCGGGGTCCCTTCCCCGTGGGGGGGCCAGAAGGCCCGCTCCGGCACGGTGGCCACGCCGAAATCCGCCGCCAGGGTTCGGGCCACGGGGGAGGCCTCTCGTCCAGCGGGAAGCACGAGCCCTAGAAAACACCCCCCCGCGCTGGCCATGGTGCCACACCCCAGCTCCTCCAGCCGGGCTTCCGCCATGGCGTCGATAAGGGCGGCCCGCTGGCCCTGCAAAAAGGTCCGGACCCTTTGGATCTGCCCCTCCAGGCCGTGGTGCTCCAAAAACGACGCCACCGCCAGGGCATCTAGGGCGGGGAGCGAAATGTGGCTCATCTCCTGGAGCGTGGCGAGGGCGTCTGCCAGCTCCGGAGCGGCATGAGCCCATCCCACGCGCAACCCCGGGGCCAGGATCTTGGAAAAAGAGCCCAGGGCCACCACGCGCCCCGAGTCCCACCCCTTCCAGGGGAAGAACTCCTCCCCGGAGCGCAGGGGCTCGTCCAGGGGGAGCAAACGGTAGGGATCGTCCAGCACGACCAGAAAGTCGAAGCGCTCCGCCAGGGCCACCAGCCGGGAGCTCCGCTCCCGAGAGAGGGAGCACCCCGTGGGGTTCTGGTAGGTGGGGATGGTGTAGACCAGGCGGGGCCGGATTCCTTGGTGCAGGGCCCCTTCCAGGGCGTCCACGTCCATCCCCTCGGCATCTACGGGGATGGGAATCACCTTTCCTCCTCGTCGGACCACCGTGCACCATGTGTCGGGGTAACAGGGGGCATCCAGGGCCACCGCCTCTCCCGGGCGCAGCACCGCCTGGCATAGCAGGTCGAAGGCCCCCTGGGCCCCCACGGTGAGTACCAGGGAATCCGGAGAGAGGTCGGGGGGAAAGAGGGATTGATTGATTAACTCTCTGTTCACCAAGGCGCGAAGCTTCCCCAGGCCCCGGTTGGCGCCGTACCGGAGGTGGCGCTCTCCCTCGCCTCGGATCGCCTCGGAGGCCGCTGTCGCCAGCTCCGTCAGGGGGTAGCACGACGGATGAGGCTGTCCCGAGGTAAGGGGGATGGCGGAGTGTTCCAGGCCCAGGCGAATGAACTCGATGAGGGGAGAGGGAAGGAGGGTGACATCTTCCCGGGGCAGGGCGGCGGTGGGCAATGGCATGGCAAAACCTCCTTAGACGCTTCGTTCCACGCTCCGGACGGGGCGGTGGGGCCAGATAGGGTCGTGATCTGCATCGGAGCGCCGGGCCTGCGCTCCGCGCAGGGGCGACGAGGCCGATGGTGGATTCCTCGAGAGCGGGGCGTGAGACCTGGCCCTATTTTTTCTGTCCCCGTCGGAGAGGAATCAAAAAAACATGGTGCATGCTTTGGCCAAGTGATAAAATGCCCACCGGAGACCTTTAGGCTCCGCGCAAAAGTCCCACTTGACCAGCGCAAGGGAGGAGGCCCCCCATGCTAGAGACCCAATTATATACGACCTCCGCAGATTATGTATACCGAGAGCTGCGGCACCGGATCATCACCAAGAAAATCAAGGCGGGACAGCGCCTTCCCGAGGTCAACATCGCCGTGCAGATGGGGGTAAGTCGTACTCCCGTACGAGAAGCCTTGCGGCGGCTGGAGAGCGAGGGGTTGGTGGACATTGTCCCCAACAGTGGAGCCCGGCTGGCGTCCCCCTCCAGGCGGGAGATGGAGAGCGCCTACGTGGTGCGGGAGCAACTCGAATGTCTGGCGGCCCGCCTGGCGGCCCGGGCCATGTCGGAAAAGCACTTTCGGCGTATGGAAGAGATCATCGGGGCGGAAGAGGAGGCCTTTCGAGACCGAAACCTGGAGCTCTACATGGAAATCAACGAAGCATTCCACCGCACCGTGGCGGAGGCCACGGGAAACCGCATCCTGGCCTCCTACGTGGAAAACATCCTCGCCCGGACCAACGTATACATCGTCTTCTACGACCCCTTCTATGAAGACGAGGTCAATCCCAGCATGGCGGAGCATAAAGACCTTCTCCGGGCCCTACGGGACCGCGACGGGGTCCGGGCGGAGCTCCTCATGCGGGATCACCTGAGGACCACCATGACGGGCATGGCTCAGCCGGATCACTGATTCATCGCTAAAAAACCCGAGGGATGGGGCGTTCTGCGGTCCACAATCTCCGGCGCCCCGGGGATAACGAGTCGTAGGGGGAAAGCCCCTTTAGACCCATTCCATGCCAAGATGACAAGGAGGCCCCATGATGGCCACACGATCCCTTCCCACTCTGGACTTGAAGCGCAACTACCGACGTATCCGCGAGGAGATCGCCGAAGCGATGGACGAGGTGTTGGAGAGCCAACACTTCATCCTGGGCCCCGCCGTGGGGGCTTTTGAAAAAGAAGTCCAATCCTATCTGGAGGTGCCTCACGCCATCGGGTGCGCCTCGGGGTCCGACGCTCTGCTCTTGGCCCTCATGGCCTTGGACCTCCGGGAGGGGGACGAGGTGATCACCACCCCTTATAGCTTTTTTGCCACCGTGAGCAGTATCACCCGGCTGGGGGGCCGGCCGATCTTCGTGGATATCGACCCCGAGACCTACAACCTTCGCATGGATCAGGTTCTGGAGAAGATTTCTCCCCGAACTCGAGCCATCCTCCCGGTGCATCTTTTTGGCCAGATGGCCGAGGTGGAGCTCCTCGATCCCGTCTTGCGGGAGGGGCGCCTCCGTCTGGTGGAAGACTGCGCCCAGTCCTTTGGGGCCTGGCGTCGGATCGACGGGCGCCTGGCCCGGTCGGGGAGCGTGGGGAGCCTGGGGTGTTTTTCCTTCTTTCCCACAAAAAACCTGGGATGCTATGGCGATGGTGGCATGATTTCCTCCACCGACGATGCCCTGGCGACACGCCTGCGCCGCCTTCGGGTCCACGGGGCGGAAGAAGCCTACTTCCACCAAGAAGTGGGGCTCAACAGCCGCCTGGACACCCTTCAGGCCGCCATCCTCCGGGTACGCCTGAGGCACCTGGAGGAGTGGAACGAAGAGCGCCGCCTCGCCGCAGAGAGATACCGTATCCTCTTCGAGGAGCGAGGCCTTTTGGACGCCCTGACGCCCCCGGCGGAGGACCCCCAGAACTACCACATCTACCACCAGTACGTGATTCGCTGCTCCCGCCGGGACGATCTCCAGGCCTTCCTCGGCGCCGAGGGCATCACCTCTAGGGTCTACTACCCTCTGGGGCTCCACCTCCAGCCCTGCTTCCGTTTCCTGGGAGGGCAGGAAGGGGACTACCCCGAGGCCGAGCGCCTAAGCCGGGAGAGCTTGGCCCTGCCGATCTTCCCCGAGATCACCCCCGAAGAACAGGAGTGGGTGGTGGATACCATCCGGCGGTTTTACGACTAAAGGGCGCCAGATTTTCCAGTGGCCCTCCCGGGGCCCTTCGTGTAGAATACCGATGCGGAGTTCTCTTCGTATCGGTATTCTCGTGTTTATGGGGGGAAGGCCGGGTCCGTCGGTACGCTCCTGGGGCACTGGTCTGCGGCTCCTTATCGCGCCCGGATATCCCCGGGGGAGCCTCGCCGCTTCGGTGCCAGGGGTTTTGTCCCCAGAGGTCGATCGTGCGGTGTAGGGGGCGGGAGTCGTTATCCTTTAGGCCTGAGAAAAGCTCCCGGGATAGGGGAAATTAGGGATTTTTTCGTAGAGAAAGTGAGGCTGAGGCGATGTTTTTTCCCATGGATGCCACGTTGTTGCTGCTCATTCCGGCGGTCATCTTGGCCCTATGGGCCCAGATGCGGATCTCTTCCACCTTCCGCCGATACAGCCAGGTGTCTTCGGCGCGGGGGGTGCGGGCCTCGGAGGCGGCCCGGCGCCTGCTAGACCGTTTCGGCCTGAACCACGTGGCGGTGGAGCGTGTTCCCGGATCCCTCACTGACCATTACGATCCTCGTAGCAAGGTATTGCGCCTCTCCGACGACGTCTACGGCAGCACCAGCATTGCCGCCATCGGCGTGGCGGCTCACGAGGCGGGGCATGCGGTGCAGGACCTTCAGGGATACGCCCCTTTGAGGATAAGGAATGCCATCGTCCCCGTGACGAACCTGGGATCCACCCTGGCCATGCCCCTGTTCTTTCTGGGGATCATCATGCGGATCCCTGCTCTCATGGATCTGGGCATCCTCCTTTTCGCCGGGATCTTGGTCTTTCACCTCGTGACTTTGCCCGTGGAATTTGACGCCAGCTCCCGGGCCCTGCGCCTCCTGGGAGAGACCCAGGTGTTGGGCACCGCAGAGATTGCTGGAGCCCGTCGGGTCTTGAACGCCGCCGCCCTTACCTACGTGGCCGCCACCGTCATGGCGGCGGTACAGCTCCTGCGTTTGCTGCTTTTGCGGGGGCGCGACGAATGACTTTGGCCCTCGGATGCCGCCAGCGAGGAGTGTGAGACGATGCAAGGGTGTGCGCCCCTCTTGGTGGCTTTTTTGGCCCTGGGGCTTTTCCTCCCGGGGATCATCTTCCTCGTCCTGGGGGCGGCGGCGGTGTTCTTTCTGGCCTTCGTCCCCCTGGGTTTTGCGGCCCAGTCCCTCTTTTGGATCGCGTCGGGGCCTTCCCAGCTCTATGGGATCCTCGTCAACCCCCGGGTGCGGCGCAATCACGCCCTGGAGCACGCCACCCTCCACGTTTTGGAAGAAACTTACGGCCCACTTAACCTTTCGGGGCTGGCCTTCGAAAAGGGCTTTACCGTACGGGGCGACCTCTTCGATGGGGCCACGGTGTTGGGGGCGGCCCGTACCGCCCTGCGGAGGCTCCAAGGGGGCGAGGCGGGGTTGGCGATACACCCCCGGTGTGGCACCACCGCTGTGGTGGCCAACCTGCTGGCGGCGGTGGCCTTTCTTCTTCTGCTGATGATCACCGGGAGGATGTCCCTTTTTTCGGTGTTGGTGGCCCTAGGGGCGGCGCAGCTCGTGGGGCCCTCGCTGGGGGTGTGGGCCCAGCGTTGGATCACCACCGATGTGGACGTGTCTCAGTTGGAAATATTGGGAGTGGAGCTCCAGGGACGGCGGAGATACGGCCTTGGGGGCGTGGTGATCCCCGAACAGCTTTTGGTGGTGACTCGGATCTCGGGGAAAGACGTCTACCCCGAAGTGGTGTCCTGATGAGGGGCGTGGAGGCCGCCCTGCGGCTGGTCGAAGGGGTGGATAGGGGGGAGTTCCTGAGTGAAGCGTTGCGGCGCCTAGCTTCGGAGAAGATCGGCACTCCCGAAGACCTCTCCCTGGCGGCCACGCTGGCCTATGCGGTCTTCCGTCGGAAGGCCCTGTGGGAGCGTCTGGTCCGCGAGGCCCTGACCCCTCCCCGGAGGGACCCATCTCCTGGGGCCATGAGGGCCCTCGTGGTGGGGGCGGCGGGCCTTTGTACCTTGCGGACCTTTGCTCCGGCGGCCCTGGGAAACGCCCTGGTGGAATACGTGCGGCGCATCAGCCCCCGAGAGGGGGCCCTGGTCAACGCCGTCCTGCGACGCATCGAGCCCCGGGGGATCTCCCTGATGGAGCGTCTGGGGGCGAGCGGGGCCCTTTTGGACCAGGCCCTCTTCCGCGGAGTCCCCGATTGGGCGGCTCGCCGCTTCGAAGAGGACTTTGGCCCGTCGGGGGCCCGCCAGCTTGTGAAGATGGCTTCCATTAGGCCCTACACCTCCTTTTGCCTTTCCCCGGGAGAGTCCCCCCAGGGATGGGCCGAGAGGCTTGGGGAAGCGGGCCTTAGGGCCTGGCCCTCTCCGGCCCTTTCCGGAGTCCTCCGCACCGCCGCCACGCCCCACATCCCCTCCGTTCCCGGTTTTCTCCAGGGGGCCCTTTCGCCCCAGACCGAGTCTTCGATGCGGGTGAGTGAGCTGGCCCTCTCCCTGGCGGGGGATGGCCCGGTGCTTGACATGTGTGCTGGACGGGGGGGTAAGACGGCCCACCTGATCTCGCGCCTTCCGGCGGGGGCGGTGGAGGCCTGGGAAAAATCCCCGGGGCGTTGCCGGGCCTTTCGAGGGGAGATGGCCCGGCGCCACCTGGTGGGGGCCGTCATCGAAGGAGACGCCCTTGCCTTGGAGGCTTCGAGGCGCTATCGTCTGGTGTTGGTAGATGCCCCCTGCTCGGGGAGCGGCACCTGGGGGCGCCATCCGGAGGCCAAGTGGCGCGTCACCCCCTCCGAGGTGGGGGCTCTGGCGGCTTTGCAGCGCCGGCTCCTGGCCCGAGGGGCGTCGTTGGCGGCGTCGGGGGGGTACGTGCTGTACGCCACCTGTAGCCTCTTTCGTGAGGAAAACGAAGCGGTGGTGGCCGACGTGCTGGCCCGGGATCCCTCCGTGGTCGAAGTCCCGGTCCTGACGGGAAAGGCTCCCTGGCGTCGAGGGCGCCCCTGGGGTTTTTCGATCTTCCCCGCATTGCCCTGGGTGGATGGCTTTTACGTGACCGTGCTGATGAAGGTGTCGGCCTAGGGAACTCATTTTCGTGGATTTTTTTGTAGAGACGGCGCCGCAGCGGCGGGGCCAGAGAGACGAACCTTACAGGGGGAGCATGGCATGCGGAAACTGGTGCCCATAACGCTGCTTTTGGTGTTGCTGGTAATCGTGGGGTCGGGGGTCTTCACCTTTTACGCCGTATTTTTGGGAGGCAACGACGTCTCGATGCCCAAGGTGGAGGGCCTTTCCGTCATTGATGCGGTGGAAATACTAAAAAAATCGGAGCTGGTGGCCCGGGTGGATCAGTTGGACTCCCTTAAAAAACCCGGCACCGTCCTGGCCCAGAGCCCGGCGGAGGGGACCTTGGTGCGCAAGGGCAAGGCGGTGATCCTCAAGGTGAGCAAGGGAGGGCGTCAGGTTTCCCTTCCCGATGTGCGGGGCATGGAGTACGAACAGGCGGTGCAGACCCTCCAGGCCGAGGGATTCACCCCGGGGGACGTGGTGCGGGTGGCGGATAAAAACCTTCCCGCCGGGGCCGTGGTGGCCCAAAGCCCCGCCTCTCCCGCCGCCGTTCCCGCAGGCATGAGGGTGGACCTTCTGGTGAGCTACGGCGGAGGGGCCCCCCAGGGGCTAGTAAAGGTGCCAGAACTGGCGGGGCGCCCCGAAAAAGAGGCCCGGAAAATGCTGGAGGACGGGGGTCTTAGGGTGGGAGGTGTCCGGTATCAGTACACCTTGGCGACTCCCCCGGGACTGGTGGTGCGCATGTCCCCGTCGCCGGGGACAAAGGTCTCCAAGGGAAGCCGGGTCGAGCTGGTGGTGGCCACCGCCGATCGGGCGGCGGGAGGGAAGACTCCTACCCCTCAAGGAGAGGGAGGGACCGGGGGAGACTCCGTTGGTTCCCCTCCGGGGACGGTGCGAGTGCCTGTGGTAGGGGTACCGCCCCGGGCGGAAGGAGAGGAGGGGGTTCCCCCTCAGGTGGGCCCCACCGTGGTGGCCGCCCCTCCCAAGGGAGAAGAGCCCCCTAAAAAGGCCACCCCTGCCCCGGAAGGGGGATCTCGGGGTAAAAAGGCCAAAATCCGCTATCAGGTGCCCCCGCTGGTAAAGCCCATGAACCTGCGCATCGAGGTGGTGGACCGAAATGGCACGAGATCGGTCCTGGACAAAACGGTTCAGGGGGGAGAATATATCAAGTTGGAGGAGACTTATGCCCAGGAGGCCGTGGTGACCATCTATCTGGGAGGAGAATTCGTATGGCAGGATCGTTACCAGTAAGCGCCCGCGTCCTGCGGGAGTCGGGGCCCCTCATCTCTCCCTCTCTTCTGGCGGCGGACCCCTTGAGGATCGGTGCCGATCTGGAGCGACTGGGGGATCCTTGGATCCGTTGGCTCCACTTGGATATCATGGACGGTCACTTTGTCCCCAACCTTTCCTATGGTCCCGCCCTGTTGCGGGCCCTGGCCCGGGATTTCTCCGGCGGCGTTTTGGATGTCCATCTCATGGTGGAACCTCCGGAGCGATTCATTGACGCCTTTCTGGCGGAAGGACCCTCTGTGGTCACGGTGCACGGCGAGGCCACCCCCCACCTGCACCGGGTTTTGCAGGCCCTTCGCCAGGCCGGAGTGTCTCCGGGGGTCTCTCTTAACCCCGGCACCCCCGTGGAGATGATCCTTCCCACCCTTCATCTGGTGGATCTGGTGCTGGTGATGTCGGTGAATCCGGGCTTCGGCGGGCAGAGTTTTCTCCCCGAGGTGTTGCCCAAGGTCCACGCCCTCGTCCGGGAGCGAGAGATCCGGGGGTTAGATTTCGTGATCCAGATCGACGGGGGCATGGGAGAGAGCACCGTGGGTGCCGCAGCGGCGGCGGGGTGCGATGTGTTGGTGGCAGGGAGCGCCCTTTTCGGCGCTTCAGATCTAGGAAAAGCGGCCGAAACCCTGCACAGGGTGGCCCAGGAGGCTAGAGTATGCACGAAGAAGGCCTTTCTCTGAAAAAATTGGGAGAGGAAGCGGTCCGCCTTCGGGAGGCCCGGGGCCTTTCTCAAAAAGATGTGGCAGAGGCCCTCCATATTAGGGAGCGCTTCGTCGACGCCATCGAAAAGGGGGACGAGGGATGCTTCCCGGCGCCGATCTATGCCCGGGGTTTCATCCGCAACTACCTGGAGTTTCTCGGGGCGGGGCAGCTGTGGAAGGCCTTCGCCGAGGAGGTGCCCCTAGAGCAGCCCGATGACCTCGATACGGACAGCGCCGTGGCTTGTTCCCCTCTGTCTTCGGGTTTCCGCCGGATTTCCCGAAGGTGGGTCTATCTCATGGTCGTCGGCCTGGCGATCCTCACCGCCGGGGTTGTCTGGAAGGAGTGGGACGTTCTACGGGCCCAGATCGGCCAGGGGGGGCGCCCCGATGCCGCCTCCGTCGACCGGGCCTTGACGCCCCTGCCCCTCCTTTCGCCCACCGGGGCCCCCACTCCGGCGCAGCGGGCGGCGCTTCCCGGGGGCTCCAGCGATGTCGGGACCTCCGGAGCTTCTAAGGACGCTTCGATCGGAGATCGGGTCCTTTCGCCGGAAATCCTTTCCCCCGAGCCCCATCGTTCCGCCGATGCGACGAGCGAGGACTACCCGTGGCTCAAGGAGATGAATCAGATCGCCAAGAGCCAGGATGCCGAAGGGAAAAATCTGATCCTCCTGGCCTCGTCTCCTTGTTGGGTGCGGGCCGTTCAGGGGGGAAGGACGGTCTTCGAGACCACCATGAAGGCCGGAGAGGAGCGCCGCATCCCCCTCACGTCCCCCGTGCGGGTGCGCATGGGAAAATCATCGGCCATCACCGCCACCTGGGGGGGGCAGACCCGGGCCATGGGTAAGGGTACCGGCGGAGGAGTGGCCACCGTCGAGTTCTTCCCTGACGGCACCATGGAAGTGAAGTAAGCCCCCACGATGAAGGTGTCGATAATCTCTTTAGGATGCGCCAAGAACCAGGTGGATTCGGAGCGCCTTGCCTCCCAGCTGCGAGGGGGGGGGCACCTCCTGGTGCCCCCTTCGGAGCCCTCCGACCTCCTCGTGGTCAACACCTGCGGCTTCATCGCCTCGGCGGTGAGAGAGAATGTGGATCTCCTCCTGGACGTGGAGCGCCTCAAGCAGGAAGGGCGCCTGGGGCGCGTGGCCGTCATGGGGTGTCTGGTAAACCGCCACGGCGATGAGTTGCGCCGGGAGCTCCCCTGGGTGGATTCCTGGTGGGGAGCGGGGGAGGGAGATGCCCTGGCCCGGACCCTGGGGGCCCAGGAAGAGGGGAAGCGAGATCCCTTGCCCGAGGGTCCCCCCTGGTCCCGCTACCTGAAGATTGCCGAAGGTTGCGACCATCGCTGTTCCTATTGCCTGATCCCCGCCCTCCGGGGACCCCTGCAGAGCGCATCTCCCAAAGAAATCCTTCGGGATGCGGAGCGCCTGGTGGCGTCGGGGGCCCGGGAGATCTGTCTTGTGGCCCAGGATCTGGCGGTCTACGGCGAAGATCGGGGGGAGGCGGGACTGGAATCCCTCCTAAAAGACCTCTCCCGAGAGCTCCCCCGGGACGTGTGGGTGCGCCTGCTTTACCTCCATCCGTCGCACCTGAAAGAAAGCTTCTGGGAGCACATGCTTTCCCTGCCCCAGCTCTTGCCCTACGCCGATGTCCCCATCCAGCACGCCGACGAGCGGATCCTCGAAGCCATGAACCGCCCCGCCCGTACCGAAGAGCTCCGGAGGCTCTTCCTCGCCGCCCGAAGAGCCTCTCCCGATTTTGCCCTGCGCACCACCGTCATGGTGGGCTTTCCCGGCGAGGACCGTCGGGCCTTCGAGACCCTGCGAGACTTCCTGGAAGAAATTTCCTTCGATCGCCTGGGCAGCTTCGTCTTTTCCCCCGAGGAGGGCACTGCGGCGGCGGCCCTTTTACCCTCGGTGTCCCGTCGCACCGCCGACCGCCGCCAGGAAAGGATCATGGCGTTGCAGGAGCGCCTTTCCCTGGCCCGTCAGGAGCGGTGGGTCGGCCGCACCTTGGCCGTCCTCGTAGAATCTGCCGATCCCGATGAAGGCCTCGCCTGGGGGCGTTCCTTCCGGGAGGCCCCGGAGGTGGATGGAGAAGTGGAAATTCGGAGTGGCTCCATCCCGGTGACGCCGGGACAGGTGGTGTCGGTGCGCGTCCTTGAAGCTCACCCCCACGACCTCGTGGGGGAGGTGGCGTCGTGATCGCCCCTCGCAGACCCCTTCCTCGGAGCTGGGAAGGGTGGGTGGCCACGGCGGGGGGGGTGGGGTGCTTTTCCTCCGTTCCCGGCACGGTGGGGTCGGGGGTGGCCTTCCTGGGGGCCTCGATCTATCCGGCGCGCCACTTACCCCTATTCGCCCTGCTCATCGTCGCCGTGACCCTTTTAGGCACCTGGGCGGCGGATCGCTACGCCCGGCGGAAGGGGGAGACCGATCCCTCCGAGGTCGTCATCGACGAGGTGGCGGGCATGTGGGTTGCCCAGTTCGGCCTGGAGCCTTCCCTGGCGCTGGGCTCTTTCCTCGTCTTTCGCATTCTGGACATCGTCAAGCCCTTTCCCATCCGCCAGGCCGAAGCCCTTCCCGGAGGTGTGGGCATCATGGCGGACGACCTCTTGGCGGGGATCGCCACCAACGCCATTCTGCGCTTTTTCTCCTGGTTTTTCCTGGCCGGGGGCATGGCGACCCTTTTGGAATAGGGGGGGAGATTTTGGACCGCGACCGCCTTTGGGCCCTGGCCGAACGTCTAGTGGCTCTCGGCACCCGGCAAAAAAAGACCCTGGGACTGGCAGAGTCTTGCACCGGAGGCCTCCTTTCGGGGGCCATCACCGCCATCCCCGGCGCTTCTAGCCTTTTTATGGGGGCCGTGGTGAGCTATAGTAACGGGATAAAAAACTCCCTCCTGGGAGTCCCCGAAGAGGTCATCGATCGCCAGGGGGCGGTGAGCGAGGCCTGTGCCCGGGCCATGGCGTCGGGGGCCCGGCGGGTCCTCGCCGTGGACCTGGCCCTGGCGGTCACGGGCATCGCGGGGCCCGATGGGGGGGGGCCGGAAAAGCCCCGGGGTACCGTATGGTTCGCTCTGGCCGAGGCCCAAAGCGAGCGGGCCTGGCACCGCCTATTTTCAGGGAACCGAGACGAGGTGAGGTCTCAGAGCGTGCATTTTGCCCTGGAGCGCCTCGTGGAGGCGCTGGGATCTGGGGCGGAAGGAGAAGGAGGAGGGCCGTGATCGACACGATGCGGAGTTTCATCTGTCTGCCGCTACAACACGACCTTGCCCGGCGGGTGGAAAGCTGGATCGGCGAGCTGCGCCGCGTGGCCCCCAGGATCAGGTGGGTCGCTGGTGATCAGCTCCACGTGACGCTGAAGTTCTTGGGAGAAGTGTCTTTTGTCACCGTGGCGGAGCTGGCCCGCCATCTCCAGGAAGAACTGGCCCGGACTCCCCTCACCGCGCCGGAAGTGGTGTTGGGCTCCCCCGGGGCCTTTCCCCACCTGCGGGACCCCCGCACCCTCTGGTTGGGGATCAAAGACAAGCTGGAGGGCGTGCGCCGGGTGGCGGAGCTGGTGGAAAACGCCGCCGTCGCGGCGGGGATCAGTCGGGAGAACCGCCCCTTTTCGCCCCACGTCACCCTCGGCCGGGTGCGCACCGGAGAAGATTGCCCCGTGGCGCTCCTCGACACCCTGGCCCGGTCCCCGGTCACCGGATCTCCTTGGGTGGCGTCCCAGATTCTTCTTTTGAAAAGCGAACTCCGCCCCCAGGGACCCCGTTACGAAACCATGGGAGAATTTCCCCTCCGGCTCCCTCGCCGAGGGGATCCCAAACCTTAAAGGAGGCTGCCATGGCCAAGAAGAAAGAGAACCTCACGCGGGACGACGTGCTGGAACAGGCTCTGGACGACATCCGGGGAAAGTTTGGCGAAGGGGCCATCATGCGCATGGGAGACCGGTCCTCCGCCGCCATCCCCGTCATCTCCACCGGAGTGCTCCCCCTGGACGTGGCGCTGGGCATCGGGGGCCTTCCCCGGGGGCGCATCGTCGAAGTCTTCGGCCCCGAAGGATCGGGAAAGACCACCCTGGCCCTGCACGCCGTGGCGGAGGCCCAGAAGGCGGGGGGGGTGGGGGCCTTCATCGACGCCGAGCACGCCCTTGATCCCCGCCTGGCCGCCTCCCTGGGGGTGGACGTCCCCGCGCTCTACCTCTCCCAGCCCGACAGCGGCGAACAGGCCCTCTACATTCTGGACACCCTGGTGCGGAGCGGGGCGGTGGACATCATCGTGGTGGACTCCGTGGCGGCCCTCACGCCCCAGGCGGAGATCGACGGCAAGATCGGCGAATCCCAGGTGGGGCTCCAGGCCCGTCTCATGTCCTACGCCCTGCGGCGCCTCACCTCCGCCATCTCCCGGAGCAACAGCATCGTGATCTTCATCAACCAGCTCCGGGCCGCCATCAGCAGCGGCTACAGCAGCGGCCCCTCGGAAACCACCACGGGGGGGCGGGCCCTCAAGTTCTACACCTCGGTGCGCATCGAGGTAAAGCGCGGCAAGGCGGTCACCAAGGGCGACGTGGCCATCGGCCACGAGCTCTGGATCAAAGTGGTGAAAAACAAGCAGGCACCCCCCTTCCGCACCGCCCACACCACCCTGGTGTACGGCAAGGGCATTCCCCGGGACATGTCCGTGGTGGACATGGCTTTGGACATGGAAGTCATCAAGCGCAAGGGCTCCTGGATCGCCTACAAGGGGGAAACCATCGGCCAGGGCAAAGACAACGTGGCCACCTATCTGGTGCAACACCCCGACCTCATGGACGAAATCATCCGGGAAGTTCTCGCCAAGGCCGC
>CALMLW010000177.1 GCA_937868015.1 uncultured Synergistaceae bacterium
GGGCAGGAGTTTTCCGGGGAGCGAAGCTGGGGATGGCAGGCCCAGGTGTTGCGCCAGGACAAGGAGTTCTTCGACCCCCGGGATCCCCGGACGCTGCCCGCGCCCCAGGCCACATGGAACCACCACCGCACGGAGCGCTTTTCCCTCTCGACCCACCGAACCCAACCCCTGGGAAGGGGAAGCCTCACCTTCGCGGGGGAGGCCTTTCGGGAGTCCCTTCGGGTGGAGGGGGACATGGTGGCCCGATACCGCCTCCGATCCCGCTACGACCAGGAGGTCTTGAACCTGGCCCTGGAGGGGTCTTTTCCCTTGGGTTCCCGGGGTCGGGTGGTGCCCTCGGTGCGGTGGAATGGGGTGGACGGCACGGGACACCTCTCCTGGTCCCTGGGGGCGGAGTGGGATCTGACGGGGGGATGGGGAGCCCATCTCTCCTACGGCCGGGCGTTCCGGGCCCCCACGCTCTATGAGCGCTTCGGCGACGGGGCGCTGCTTTTGCCCCGCCCGAACTTGCGCTGGGAGGACGGCATCCAGTGGGACGCGGGGGTGCGCTACGAGGCTTCGATGGGAAAGACGCGCTTCCGGGGGTCGATGACGTACTTTCACCGAGACGTGACCGATCTCATCGAGTTCGTCATGGCCAATGCGGAATCGGCCTACTACGATAACATCGGCCAGAGCACGGTGGACGGGGTGGAGGTCGAGGGGGCCTGGGCCCTCCCCCGGTGGCAGGTCAACCTGGCCTACACCTGGATGAGAAGCGAGAATCTCTCTCCGGGGGCCCGGTACGGTAAGCCCCTGCCCAACCGCCCGACCCACGCCGCCCATCTCCGGGTGGTCCACGACCTCTCCGATCAGCTCTCGGCCTTCGTCGAGGGGAAGTTCGTGGGGGGAAACGCCTTCGACCAGACGGGGGACCTGGCCATGTCCGACCTCACCACGGTGGACCTGGGGATCTCCTGGACCCGGCAAGACGGGGGCGTGGTCACCGCTGGCGTGCGAGATCTCTTCGACGCCGCTTCGGAGGCGCGGCTGGTGCCCTTCAAGGGGCCGGAGCAGATGCCCTGGTACCCTTCCGCCGGACGAACGTGGTTTTTGTCCCTGCGGTGGAGCTGGTGAGGATGAAGGGCCTTGGGGTGAAAGCCCTGGGACAAAAGGGCGCCGCCACCGAAAGAAAGCCCCCCCGCCCGGGGCGGAGCCGATGGGGCCTTTTGGCCCTGCTGGCCTGGACCCTGGGTTGGGGAGGGATTCTGTCCCCGGGAGAACCGGGCCTCGCGGAGGAACCCCTGCGCCACGCCGCCTTGTTTTCCGTGGAGGAGCGCCCCGAGGGGATCCTCGTCACCAATCGCATCCCCTGGCCCGGGGCCACCGAGGAGATGGCGTGGCTCTTACAGCCCGCCGCTTCGGCCGACGCTCTCCCCGGGATCCCCGGGGCGCGGCGGGTCCGGGTGCCCGTCTCCCGGGTGGTGGTGACTTCCATGCCCGCCGTGGCCTGTATGGAGGCCCTGGGAGCCCTGGATGCCTTGGTGGGCGTGGGGGGAGGGCGGTATTGCTACTCTCCGGCGGCCCGGGCTAGGGCCCCCGTCGAGGTGGGCCCCGCCGAGGGCATGGGGGCGGCCTTCGACGTGGAGCGCCTGATGGCCCTCTCCCCCGACGTGGTCTTCGCCTACGCCTACACGGCGGAGGAGCGCGCCGGGCTCGACCGACTGGAGGCCCTGGGAATCCCCGTGGTGCTGGCTTCGGAGTTCCTGGAGGAGACGCCCCTGGGGAGGGCGGAGTGGATTCGCTTTTTCGCCCTCTTCCTGGGACGCCAGAGGGAGGCCGAGGAGTTTTTCGACCAAGTGGACCGCCACTACCAGCGCCTCCGCCTCGACCTCGCCTCGGTGGATCACCGCCCCCGGGTGATGGCGGGGACGCCCCTGGCGGGGTCGTGGCACGTGCTGGGGAAGGAGAGCTGGCTGGGGCTCCTCATCGACCACGCGGGGGGGAGTTACGTCTGGGGGGACATCCCCGGGAGAAGGGCCGTCTACATGGACGCCGAGGCGATCTTCGCCAAAGGGGCGGAGGCGGATTTATGGATCCACTGCGGCCCGTGGCTATCCCGGGAACAGGCCCTGAGGGAAGAGCCCCGGGCGGCCCTCTTTCGCCCCTTTCGGGAGCACGCGGTGTGGAACAACGACGCCCGGTCCTTTCCCGGGGGGGGCAACGATTTCTACGAGGGAGGGGCCCTCCGCCCCGACCGGATCCTGGAGGACCTGGCCCTCATCTTCCACCCGGAGCGCTTCCCCGGCGGCACTCCCTTTTACTACCGTCCGCTCCTCTCGGAAGACCGGCGATGACTTTCCCCCCGGAATCCCCCCGAGGGGGCCCGAAAATCCCCTCTCTCCCGAGTAGGGAGGTCCTTTCTCGGGACGTCTGGCGATGGGCGGCGATGGCCCTGATCGGCGCCGTCGCCGGGGGGGCCTTCGTCCTCCACCTGGGGCATGGCGCCGTGGCGCTGAGCTGGGGCGAGGTGTGGGGTATCCTTTTGGGCTCCGGCCAGGGCTCCTCGCAGGACATCATCGTGTGGCAATTCCGTCTGCCCCGGGCGGTGACCGCCTTGGCGGCGGGGGCCAGCCTGGGGGTGGCAGGGCTCCTCATGCAGACCCTCTTTGCCAACCCCCTGGCGGGGCCCTACGTGCTGGGGGTGGATGCGGGGGCCAGCCTGGGGGTGGCCTTGGCGGTGATGGGACTGGAGGTAATGGGGCCCTCCTGGGAAGCGCTGGCCACGGCGGGGAGCTTTACGGCGGCCTGGGTCGGGGCCGCCCTGGTCCTCCTGGGGATCCTCTCCGTGGCCCGCCAGGTCCGCAGCGGCACCGTGCTCCTCCTGGTGGGGATCCTCTTCGGGTTCGCCGCCAACGCCGTGGTGAGCATCCTCGTGGCCCTGGCCCCGTCGGAAAAGGTCCACGGCTTCATCACCTGGAGCATGGGGAGCTTCGCGGCGGCCCCCTGGCCCCGGGTGCGCCTCCTGCTCCTGGGGTCTTTAGGGGGGCTTTTGGTGGCCTGGGGGCTCGCCAAGTCCCTGGATGCCCTGCTTCTGGGGGAGGATTACGCCGCCACCATGGGAGTCTCCCCCGGCAGGGCCCGGCGCCGCGTCCTCCTGGCCACGGCCCTGCTAGCGGGAAGCGCTGCGGCGTGTTGCGGCCCCGTGGCCTTCCTGGGCATCGCCACTCCCCATCTTTGCCGGGGCATTTTGCGGACCGAGGGGCACCGATGGCTCATCCCCTCCTGCGCCGCTGCGGGGGGCGCCTTGGCCCTGGGGGCCGACGGCCTCACCCGCCTCCCCGGAGGGGCGGTGTTGCCCCTCAACGCGGTGCTGGCCCTCGTGGGGGTCCCCGTGGTGGCCTGGGTGCTCTTTAGCTCCGCCCGGGAAGGGGGGGCGTCATGACGCCTTTGCTTTCCGCCGTGGGGCTTTCGGTGGGGTACGGGGGACGCCGCCCCCGGGTGGTGGCCCCCGACCTCTCCCTGTCCCTGGAGGAAGGGAGCTTCACCGCCCTGTTGGGGCGCAATGGCGCGGGGAAATCCACCCTGATCAGGACCATCTGTGGCCTCCAGGAGCCCCTGGGGGGAGAGGTGCGGCTCCGGGGAGTGGCGCTGGCCCGGCACTCCCGGAGGGTCCTGGCCCGCATCGTGGGCGTGGTGCTGCCCGACCGGACCTTTCCCCGGGGAATGACGGTCTACGATCTGGTGGCCCTGGGGCGCCACCCCCACACGGGGTGGCAAGGGGGGCTCGCTCTTAGGGATCGGGAGGCGGTGGACCAGGCCCTGGGGGCCCTGGACCTCGTCCCCTTCGCCCCCCGCCGCCTGGGGGAGCTGAGCGACGGAGAGCGCCAGCGGGCCTTCATCGCCCGGGCCCTGGCCCAGGAGCCCGCCTTGCTGGTGCTGGACGAGCCCACGGCCTTCCTGGATCCCTCCCACCGCATGGAGGTCTTGCACCTCCTGAGGGACTTCGCCCACCTCCGGGGAATGGGGGTCCTCGTGGCCCTGCACGACGTGGGGGGGGCGCTGGCCACGGCGGATCGGCTCTGGATCTTGGACCAGGGATCCGCCACGGAGGGGATGCCGGAGGATCTGGCCCTTCGGGGAGAGCTGGAACGGACCTTTTCCTCCGATCGGTGGCGTTTCGACGCCCTGGGGGGGGGCTTCGTGCCCCGACAGAAGCAAAAGATCCGGGGGATGGTGGGCCTGTCGGGGGAAAGTCCCGGCCGGGAGTGGACCGAGCGGGCCCTGGCCCGGGCCCGCTACGCCGTGGCACCAGAGGCTCCCGTCTCGATCCACGTGGCCCTCACCCCCGGGGGGTGGCGATGGGTCCTGGGAGGAGGGGGAGAGGGCTTTACCTCGCTGGAGGGGCTCCTCGGGGGGTTGGCCTCCCGGGAAGAGCCTCCTCGGCTCTAGTCCCGTCGAGGGCGCCCCGGGGTCAGCTCCGCAGCGTCCATCGGAGCTCCGCCTCCCGGCCAAAAAAGGACCGAAAGAGGGCGCCCTTACGGGCCCAGGCTTCGTCCTCCCCCTGGGGGGGTTGGCCCGCCGTGCAGCTCACGAGAACTTTTTTCGGCCCCACCTGGCAGGAGAGTCCTTCCACCAGGTCCAGGTGGGAGGCGTCCAGGGCGTCGGCGAGGCGCAAGATCGCCGCCAGGGCGCAGACTTTTTTCCGGTCTTCCTCGGCCAGGGCGCCGAAGGTCTCGTGGCTCTCTTCGGGGAAGGCCCGGCGATGGTATCGGGCGATGCAGGCCACCATGCGGCGCTGACGCCTGCTAAAGGGCAGGGCGTCGTCTTCCATCACCAGCTTTTCCGTCCACCGGTGGTGGCGGGCCCTCCCCTCGCACCAGCCGATGTCGTGGAGCAGCGCCGCGTACTCCAGCAGGTCTCGCTCCTCTTCCCCCAAGGCGTGGAGCTCCCCCAGGTCGTCGAAGAGCGCCAGGGCCAAGGAGGCCACCTGGAGGTGGTGCTCCTGCATGTCCACGTACTTTTCCGCCGCCGCGACGACCTGTCGCCGCACGGCATCCCCCGAGGGGGGGGCGCTTTCCCGTATCCCATCCAGAGAACGCCCCTCCTGGAAGATCCGAGCGAAGTCCTCGGAGAGCCCGTGGGACCGCACCGCCTCCACGCAGCGATCCACGTCGTAGGGGAGGCGGTGGAAGGCCACCTCCACCTCGGGGCGCCGGAAGGTCACCAGGGCGTAGGAGGCCCGGGGATCCCCGTCGTCGGGGCGTCCCACGCTGCCGGGGTTGATGAACAAGGTCTTTCCCCCTCGGCGGGCGAAGGCGACGTGAGAGTGGGCACAGAGCACCACGGCGGCGCCGCACTCCGCCCCCAGGGCGGCGAGGCGCTCTTCGGGGGTGTCGGGGGAGAGGTGCTCCCGGGGAGAGGCGGGGCTGCCGTGGACCAAAAGAACCCCATAACCTTCCACCGTCAGGCGCAGGCTCTCCGGCAGGGAGGCGAGGTACTCCCGGGATCCGGGAGAGAGGTGCTCCCACGCCCAGGAAAAGACCCGAGCCTTTTCCTCCCCTTTCTCCCGGAACCAGGCGGGATCCCGGGTGGGGATCCGTAGCACCTTGCTGTCATAGTTGCCCCGGAGGGAGAGGATGAACCCCTCCCGCACGGCGGCCACCACCTCATCGGGAAAGGGGCCGTACCCCACCAGGTCCCCCAGGCACCACACCGAGGCGGCCCTGCGCTGTTTCGCGTCCCGCAACACCGCTTCCATCGCGGGAAGGTTGCCGTGGATGTCCCCCAAGACGGCAATCTTCAACGTTCCTCGCCTCCTTCTCGCTCCTCCACCAGCGCCCGAAAGGCCTCCCGGAGTCTCTCCGTCACCCGATCCTCTCCCCAGGAGCGCCACATTTCCCGGGAACGGGAAAAGAGGATCTCGCGCTCCCGGCGCCGATCCTGCCAGAAGGCCATAAGCCCCCTTTCGATCCGGGAAAAGCCCCTCAGATGGCCTTGGTAGATCTCGGTGCGCCGCCGCTCGTCCCGGATGAAGAGGGGCAGGTCCTGGATCCAGACGTCGCAGTCATGGAGATCTCCCAGAATTCCCTGGAGGTCTTTCAGCCTCCGGAGGAGGGCCCCCGCCTCCCCGGTGGGGGGCATCAGGGGGGCAAAGAGCTCCAGGGTGTAGCGCAGCTTCTTGGCCAGGATGCGCAGGGCGTGGTGTCCATCTCCGTCTCCGGGTCGTCCCAGGGCGGCCGATCCCCCCTCCAGGGCCTCCAGGCGGAGGAGGAGGAGCGTGGCCCCCCGTCGCCGGAGGGGGGCCAGCTCCGGCGGGGTCTCCCCCAGGGCCTGGGCCACCCGCTGGCGCCGGATCTCGCCCTCCAGGGTCTCCAGGGCCCCGCCCCGTCGGAAGATCCGGTCCAGCTCCCGGATCAATCCCTTCTGGAGCCGATCCCTCCGCTGGCTTCGCCGGAGGAGCAGGCGCTCCAGGCCGGGGCGCAGGGCCCGGTCTTCCCATGTGTCGATGAGCTCTTTGAGGAAAATTATCTGCACGTCCCCATCCCGGGCCCGGCCCAGGGCCCGGGTGAAGCGCCGAATCTCCCGGCTCCAGAGGGCGAGGTCGCCGGCGGAAACGCTTTCGGCCAGCAAGGGGAGGGCGCTTCTCAGGCGTCGGGTGGCCACCCTCATGCGGTGGAGGTACTCGGGGTCTTCGGCGAGGCGCACCCCTTCCTCCTCGGCCCGCAAGGGGATCAGGCGCTCCAGGACCGAGTCCAGGACAAAACTTTCCGGAGTCATATCCCGTCCCCCGGGGCGGGGATGTGCCATATTCCCCGGTTTTCCACCATGCGGCGCTGGGCGTGCACCCCCGGCTCCCCTTCCCGGGGGTGTCGGGGGACGTAGGACCCATCCGGCTGCAGGAGGCGGGCCCGGGCGGTATCTTTCAGGTGGACCTGCAGGACCTCGTCGCACAGCACCCGCCGAAGGACCGGATCCTGGATGGGAAATAAGACCTCCACTCGGCGGTCCAGGTTCCGCTCCATGAGGTCGGCGCTGCCGAGGAAGAGCTCTTCGTCCTCCCCCCCTCCGGCCCGGAAGTAGTACATGCGGACGTGCTCCAGAAAGCGCCCCACGATGGAGGTCACGGTGATGGTCTCGCTGAGGCCCGGCACTCCGGGGCGAAGGCAGCAGGTGCCCCGCACCTGGAGGTCGATGGGGACCCCCGCCTGGGAGGCCCGGTAGAGGGCGTCGATGCACTCCGGATCCACCAGGGCGTTCATCTTGAAGGCCAGATAGCCGTCGCCGTGCCTTCGGTGCCGCTCGACCTCCCGGTCGATGCGCCGCCGCATCTCCCCCCGGAGGGCCCCGGGGGCCACCAGGAGCTTGCGATAGTCCTTCTGTCGGGCGTATCCCGTGATGACGTTGAACAGGGAGGCCACGTCCTCGCCGATGTCCTCGTCGGCGGTGAATAGCCCCATGTCGCTGTAGACGCTGGCGGTGGAGGGGTTGTAGTTTCCCGTCCCCAGGTGGACGTACTTCCGGATGCCCCCCGCTTCCCGCCGGACCACGAGGCACATTTTGGCGTGTACCTTTAGCCCCACGAGGCCGTAGACCACGTGCACCCCCACCCGCTCCAGGGCCCGGGCCCAGACGATGTTGTTCTTCTCGTCGAAGCGGGCCTTGAGCTCCACCATGGCGGCCACCTGCTTGCCGTGGTGTCGGGCGTCCATGAGGGCCTCCACCACGGGGGAGTTGTGCCCCACCCGGTAGAGGGTCATCTTGATGGCCAGCACCTGGGGATCTCGGGCGGCCCAGGTAAGAAAATCCACCACCGGGCTGAAGCTGTCGTAGGGGTGAAAGAGGAGCTGGTCTCGCCACCGCAGGACCTCGGCAAAGGACTCCCCCTTAGCCAGATCTCCGGGGAGGGCCGGGGTGAAGGGGACGTCTTTCAGATCCCTCCGGTCCAGGGCGTAGAGCTCCATGAGATCCCCCATGCAGACCCGGCCATCCACGGGAAATATCTGGTAGGGGCGAAGCTCCAGGTGATCCGCCAGAAAGCGCACCACGCGCTCCGGGGTGGATTGGTGCACCAAGATCGCCACGGGCATGCCGAAGTAGCGCTGCTCCACCCCCTCGGCCACGGTGGCCAAAAGGTCCGGGGCTTCGTCTTCCTGGATTTCCACGTCCGCATCCCGGAGGAGCTGGAAGGGATAGGCCTGATCCACCGTGTAGCCGGGAAAGAGCGTGGCCAGGCTCGCCGCCACCACGTCTTCCAGCCAAACGAAGCGCTCGATCCGGGGCCCCCCCCCTCCGTCGACGTCGGGCACGGGGACGAAGCGGGGAAACGCCCGGGGGAGCTTGACGCGGGCGTGGCGCTCGTTGCCTTTTTCGTCTTTCAGGGCCACGAGGAGGTTGAGGCTGCCGCTGGAGATGTGGGGAAAGGGTCGTCCGGGGTCCACCGCCTGGGGGGTGAGGACCGGGAAGATCTCCCGGTCGAAGTAGTCCCCCAGGTACTGCTTTTCTTCCTCGCGGAGCTCTTCGAAAGGCTCCACGGAGATCCCCTCGTCCCGGAGGAGAGGGATGAGGTCCTCCTTCCAGATCCTCCGGTGCTCCGCCAGGTCGGGGAGGATGGCCTCCCGAAGGAGGCGGATCTGCTCTGCGGGGGTCCGGCCGTCGGGGGAGGGCACCGCCACCCCCCGGAGGATCTGGCGGTGCACCCCGGAGAAGCGGATAAGAAAGAATTCCGCCAAATTGCTGGCGAAGATCGCCTCGAACTTCACCCGCTCCAGCAGGGGGTGGGATTCCCGCTGGGCCTCCTCGAGGACCCTTCGGTTAAAGGCAAGCCACTGCAACTCCCGGTTGAGGAACCTCCCCGGATCCCCTCCCCCGGCCTCGCCCCCCTCCTCCCGGTCTTTTTCTCCCTGAGGATCGTGCTTCGCAGGCTTCATGGGCTCTTTCGCCCCCCCTTTTTATCCTGCCCCGGGCCGCCAAGGGCTTTCCGGAGTTCCCTTATCAGCTTACCCGCCAGCGCCGCCGCCCGGTCGGAGGAAGCCCCCTCCACCACCACCACCAGGGCCACGTCCCGGCCCAGCCCCTCGGTAAATCCCGCAAAGACCCCCAGGCGCCGCCCCGTGAGGGCGTCGACGACGGAGCCCGTCTTGCCGAAGACCTGGCACCCCGGAACGGCGGCGGGCTTTCCCCGACCCGCCGTGACCACCCGGCGCAGGGCCCGGCGCACCGCCGCCGTCGCCTCGGGATCGTCTAGGAGGCCCCGCACCCGGAGTTCTCCCGGGGGGCAAAAGGGGCGCAGGAGCTTTCCCCCGTTGCCAAAGGCGGCGGTGGCCACGAGCACCTGGGCCGCCGTCACCCGGGTTCGGGGGCTCCCCCACCCGAGGAAGTGCAGGGCATGGACCCCCGAAAGGCGGGTGGCCAGCGTCCCCGAAGCCTCCGGGCCGCACCCCGTCGCCCCCGAAGGCTGGCCGTACCCAAAGGCTATGAAGAGGCGCCGCACCTCCCCTTCTCCCAACCTTCCCCCCGCCTCGTAAAAAAAGGCGTTGTCGCTCAGGGCCATGGCGGCGGGAAAAGACAGCGGAGCCCCCCCGGGCCGCAGGTAAGGACGCAGGGAGCTTCCGTACTTTTTCAGCAGGGCATCGTCTTGCCCTCCCAGGCGGTCGTCCTCGTCGATGACCCCCGCCCGCAGGGCCCCGTAGGCCACCACAGGCTTGAGGACGCTGCTGGCGCCATAGCTCCCCCCGAAGGCCTTCGCCAGGTGCCACCCGTCCAGGATCTCGCCGGAGTGGAGGTCCATCACCAGGGCGCACCCCGCCGTACCCTGGAGCACCCGGGGGGCGACCCCCAGAAGGGGAACGGGGGCCCCCTCCGCCGCGCCCCCCAGAGACCCCACCCCCAGAAAGAGTCCGACCCCCAGGAATAGCCCCCTCCTTCGCGGCGATTCCCGCCAAACTTTCCGGATGAAGCCCTCCCTCCGGGCCCCGCAGGGTCCGGGGATCATCTCAAGGATTTTTCGCCGAAGCCAGCTCATCCCTCACCAGGGTCAGCTCGTCACAGACTTTTTGCATGATCATCTCGAATCGGCCCAGGAGCTCCGACGCTCCGGCCAAGTCCCCTCCTTTTCCCATCTTTTCCAACACATGGGCCTCGTCCCGAGCCCGCGCCGCCCCCAGGGTGGCGCAGATGCCCTTGAGGGCGTGGGACCGCTCCCGCACCATTTCCGGGTCCCCCTGGGCCACCCCCCGGCGTAGGTCCGCCATGAGCCGGGGGTATTCCTCTTGGAAGGCCACCAGGATCTCCCCCACGATTTCGGGGTCCCCCGCCGCCAGGTCGAAAAGTTCGTCCACGTCCACCTGGGTGGGCAACTCGTCCTTTGCCATGTGCATCCCTCCCGTGGGCCCACCGGGCCCCCTTGTCCCGCCCCTCTTCCGCCTGAGGGCCGGGGTCCGTGCTCCGGTCGGGGCCCGGGGCTACCCAAAATAAACGCCGCCTGAGGGAGGCCTTTTACCGGGGCCCCGCCCTCTGGAGGTCGCCCAGGGCCTCCTCCAGAGGCCTCACTTCCCCCTTCCAGGGAACGGGACCCTTTTCCAGGGACAGTAAGGTCAGGAGCTCCCTCAGCTCCTCCTCCCGCCCTTCCTGGGCCAAGGCCCGGGCCTCCGCCAGCCTCAGGAGCACCCCCAGCCGATTCTCCCCCCGGGGGATGCCATCGTCCCCCGCCACGGGCACCCGGGTGCCCCTCTGGTCCTTCAGGGCCTCCTGCAGCCGGACGATCTCTTCCCCCTGCCCGCCCTCGGCCAAGAGGAGGGCGAGCTCCGACGCCGCCACGGCCCGAAGGGATCCCGCCTTGCCCCCCACCGTCACCCTCCGAGATCCCCCCGTGGCCACCGCGCGCTTCAACGCCCCCGGAGCCTCGGCCCGGTCTCCCGCCCTGATCAGGGCCACGCCCAGGAGATAGGAGCCCTCGGGGTCTTTTTCCCCCGGAGACCCCTTCAGGAGGCGGATCACGTCGTCGTAACGCCCCCGGCCGTAGGCTTCCCAGGCCCGGTCCAGGGCCGAGGGGCTATCTTTTTTTCCCCCCTGGCCCTCGGAAGCTCCTCCGGAGCTCCCCCCGCCGGAGGATCACCCCAGGGCCATCCCCGCCCCCAGGAGGAGGAGCAGGGCCGCCGCTAGCCCTCCCCCGATTTTTGCCCCCTTAGTCATGATCCATCGCCTCCCATCCCCAAGAACTCTTTTCTCGGACGATCACTCCCTATTTTAGCGGCGCGGGGGACGAAAGCCAACTGCTACCCGCTCTTGACGTCAGGGAAATAACGCGCCATGATAGCCCCCGGGGGAGCGTTGCGAAACCCCAGAAAAGGGACCATAAAAAATTGGAGGTGGGGATCATGCGAAGATTGGCATGGGCGCTTCTCGTCGTTTTGCTTTGGGGCGTCGGGGCGATGGGGGCCACGGACACGTTCTCCTACGGCGACGTACGCATCACGCCGCTTTCGGGGAACATCTTCCGCTGCGAAGGCACCGTCACGAACCAGTCCGACCAGTTCTACCAAGGGGCCTGCTTCAACCTCTTCATCCTCGACATGAACGGAAAGACGCTGAACACCCTCATGTTCTGTCTGGACAAGGTCCAACCCCATAGCACCCGGGACTTTCGCCTGGACTTCCAGCACGTGAACCGGGACTTCCAGTACCGCCTGGAGTTCCTCCAGACCTACTAGGGGCCCCGAGGGGAGCATAGGACAAAAGGGAGGAATATGCCATGAAAAAATTCTTCGCGGGCCTGGCCCTGGGGACGATGGCCCTGACGCTGGCGGTGGGAGGGGCCTGGGCCCGGGACAACCTGTCCCTCACCTTCGACCTCGCCGCCCTGGACCGCCGGGAGACGAACGACGTGCGCCTCGCCTGGACGGGAAGCGAGTTCCGCATGGAGGCCCTACGGGGAGACCTCCTGTGGTTCCAGTACTTCAGCTTGCCCAAAAACGCCGCCTTCCGCAACAGTTTCTCCCTGGAGGCCGAGGTGTCTTCGGTGCAAGACCGGGGCGTGGCGGGGATCGCCCTGGGAAATCGAAGGATCGACCTGGTGTTTTACGTCTACCTCCACGACCGTCACGGATACGCCCGCATCGCCACCGCCGACAGCTCTCAGGCCCACTTCATCTCGGAGAAGACCTTCTCTTACCCCTCCACCCCTTTCACCCTGGGGGTCGTCTACGACGTCGACGGAGGGGTCTTCACCGGGTACGTGAATGGCCAAAGCGTCCTATCCATCTCCTCCACTTCCTACCCTCGCCTCACCCAGATTTCTTCCGTCAACTCCGTGGCCCTGGTGGGGGGAAGCCGCCACGACCAGCCCTCGGGAGTGGTGGGGTTCCGGTCGTTCTCCCTGGAAGCGGAGTAGTTCCCGGCGAGGTCCGCCCCCCCGGGGGCCCCTTCGATGTCCTCCTCCAGGAGAAAGATCGCCATCGTGGCCCACATTTCGCGGCAAAGCCCGATGAAAGATGGGCGATCCCGGCAAAAGAAAGCTAAAAATCGGGAAGGCTCCGACCGAGCTGGTCCCGGCTCCCCCCGAGGGGACTCGGGGGGAGCCGGGACCAGTGGTCTTGCGGGGCACGCCCGGGGGGCTACCGGGGTTGCTGCCCCCAGCGGTGCTTCATGGCGTCGTAGATGTGGATGGTATCCACAGTGTAGATGCTCAGCTTGTAGTCTTCCACGATGCACGCCTGGGGACTGATGCCGCGCTTTTCCAGCCACTGGTGCATGGTGGTGTCGTAGATGATGGCGTCTTCCGTGTTCCAACACACCGCCAGGTTATCCCCCAGGGCCGCCTGCTTGGGGGCCACGTTTCCCATGATCTGCCACTCGTGGAGCACGGGGTCGTAGACCACGAACTCCCGGGTGGAGACCACCGCCGCCATGCCCCGAGAGAGCAGGGGCGTGGTGATCTGGTCCAACATCATGGTGCTCACGATCCAACGCCGCTCCCGGGCATCGAAGACCGCCGCCCGGTTGGGCTCCCATACCAGGGCGTAGTCGTCCGTGAGGAGCCCCGCCACGGGGGCAAAGTCCCTCAGGGGCATCCACTGGTGGGTGCGCAGGTCGTAGATCCAGCTCTCCCGGTCGTTCCAGGCCAGGGCCAGGTAGTTATGGGTACGGTACCCCTTGGGGTTAAAGTCGTTGAGGATCGACTTCTCCCCCAGCTGGGGGTCATCCACCCGCACGGTCTGCTTGTCCACGAAGAGCTGGACCTCCGCCCCGGCCCCCGTCACCAGAAGAGCCCCCAGGAGAGCCGCCAGAACCAAAAGTCCCCCCATCCTCCGTCGCATTTTCCGCCACCGTCCTTTCATCGATTCTTCCGCTGCTCCGGCCGCCGAAGCCTAGTACCCCTGTCCTTCCACCGTGTTTCCCCGCACCCCCGTGATGTTGATGGGAAGCCCCCTTCGGGAGAGGGAATCCGCCAGATCTCGAGGGGTGCTCTGGTAGAGCACCTCCACCGCCACGGTGCCCCCGCTGAAGGAGGTGATGCGGGCGGAGCGGGTCCGGGGGAGATGGCTGCAGGCGTCCAGGATCTGGTTGGCCACGTTAAACCCTCCCACGCGGGACACCACCACCATCACGGTCTGGGCCGTGGCGGTGGCCGGGTCGCCCCCGGAGGTGCCATCCCCCGCCGCCCCTTCGCCCCGGACGATGTTTTCCGCCATGACCCGGGCCGCCGCCATGAGGGCCTTCTGCCCCGCCTCCTCCGGCGTATACCCCAGGTCCTTTCCCATCACCGTGTCGGCAAAGAGATACTTGCCATCGGTGGCGGAATAGGCCTGGACGGCGATGGCCGCCGTGCCGGTGAAGAGGCCGAACTCGTTCTGCCGGGATTCGTGCATGGTGGCCTTGCCGGAGACGAAGATCTTCACGCCGTACTTTTTCCCCAGGCTTAGGATGGCATCCACGTTGCCGTCCAGCGCCAGGGCCGCCGCCTTGCTCTTGCGGATCTTGGCGAGCTGGGCCTCGTTCACCACCGGATAGCCGTGCTGCATCAGGGTCTGCTTGACCAAAGTCTCCGCCGTCCCCACCGCCGCGTTGGACAGGATCCCCGCCGTCTCGGCGATGACCACCGCCACGGCCTTACCCTTGGGGATGGCCCCCGCCAGCGCTCCGGATCCCAGGAGCAGCATCATCGCCGCCGCCACGCCCCCGATCCTCATGAGCTTACCCATGCTCCGATCCCCCCTTATTTCCCGTAGGTGGCCAGATAGTTCTGGGCGGGAACGTAGTCCGGATTGATGGTCAGAGCCCTCTGGAGCAGTTCTTTCATCTTCCCCTTCTGCCCCGACTTGTGCGCCGCCCGCGCCGCCCAGTAGGCGTCCAGGTAGTTCCCCTCGTACATCTCCAGGGCCTTGGTAAATGCCATGTAGGCCTTACGGAAATCGCCGTTGGAGTAGCTGAAATATCCCCCTTTGTGCAGCATGCGGAGCTGATTTTTAGTCCCCTCGTCCACGGGGTAGAAGTCGATGATCACCATCTCCTCCGAGGTGTTCATCACACCCTCTCCCCCCGGCAGGGGAAGGGCGGGACCCGGCCCCGCCGTCGTCCCACCGCCGCTTCCCTGGGCGGGGACGGAATAGGGCTGGGGCTGAAGCAAGGGCTGCGGAGACTGGGGCTGGGGCTGGGGCTGGGGAGTTTGGGGCTGGGGCTGGGGAGTTTGGGGCTGGGGCGGCACTCCATAGCTCCCCCCCTGCCCCGCAGAGGAATCGCCCCCCAGGGACGCCAGCCCCCGGCTGCCGATCTTGACTCCCTTGGGATCGCCGCTAAAGATCGTGACGAAGTCTCCCCGCTGGATCTCGGCGGCACTGCCCCGCACCACCTCGCAGTCCGACCAATTCGCCTGGACGTCCGTCACCTTGAGCACCGCCAGGTTGGTCTTTTCCACCCCGAGGATGCGCCCATCCACCCCCATCACGGGGGATCCTTCCACGTAGACCAAAAAGAGCTGTCCCGCCTGGACGCCACCGTTCACGGCCCCCGCCTCGATGCGAACCGACCGGCTCCCCCGCACGTCGTTGACCCGAAAGGCGGTGATCTGGTCTCGCATCTGAAGTTGGTTCCGGAAGGCCGCCACCACTTTTTTGACACAGTCGTAGGTGGCCGAAAGGACCAGCCCGCCGCTTTCCGACTGACCGTAGGCTCCGTAGGCGGTGATGATACCCCCCATCTGTCGGTCCGCCGTGCCCCGCTCGCTCAGGGCCATGCGCACCTCGCCGGTCTCCACCTCGATGGCCCGGACGTCCAGGGCCACCGAAGCCTTCTTCTCCCCCACAGCAACGCCCCCGGGGAGGCCAAAGAGGGGGATGGCCCCCCCGCTTTCCTTGTAGGACACCTCGGTAATGGCCCCGGTGATGATCCATTGGATTCCCGCCAGGCGCCCCAATTGCACAGCGGTGGTGGAATCCACGAGCCCCGAGGCCGCCAGGCGCTGCTCCCGGGCGATGGCGTCCAGGCGGGCCCGCTCAAAGACCGAAAGTCCCGGAATGGCCGTGAGCTCCCGGGTGAGCATGTCCGTCACGGCCCGAGCCGCAGCCTCTACATCCTGGGCAGAGCTCCCCGTGGCGTTGTTTTGGAACTCCACCACCGCCACCCGTGTCGCCGCCGACGCCTCCCCGGCTCCCCACAGCATCGACGCCAGTGCCAGAACGGCCATCACCGACTTCATTCTCATCTCTCCCATTCTCCCCACGCACCTCCGAAGTTCGAGATTGCCGACGTCACTTGACCCGGGCCTTCCAGATGACGCACTCCTCCAGCAGGCGGTGCAGGGGGAGGGAAACCTCCACCACGTAGCGACTGCCCTCTTCCCCCTGGTAATCGATGTGCCCCATCACCACGTGACCCTCCACTTCGATGGAGGAGATGCGCTCCGGCAGACCGTAGCGAAGCTCGTACAGAAGGTAAAGCAAATTTCTCTGGGCATCCGCCATGGCCTGGCGCTTGGCCAAAAGCCTTCCCGAGGGAGTGGATGCTTCGGGGGAAGACCTCCCCGTCACCGCCGCCGTGCGGCTTTCCCAATCCACCACGCCGAACTGAAACTCCTGTACCCCTGGCACCGCGCCGTTGGCGCGCCAGATGGTGCGGATTTCCCCCTCGGAGAGTTTGCGGGCCTCCGCCGCCGGAGCTCCCCAGGCCCACAGGGCCACCGCCGTCAGAAGAAACAGGGCAAAGGGTCTTCTCACGGCATCATTCTCCCTTCTTCGCCGAGGCCTCGACGGTGCTTCCGGTCACCGATCCCACCATGAGCCCCAGCTCTTCCAGGCGCACGGCCACGTCCTCCGCTGTCCCTTCGGTGTTCACGTCCAGCTCCAATTTGCCGTTCCGGAAGGCCCTCTGGTAGACCGCCGTGGTGCCCCGGGTCTCTTCCAGGCTGGTTTTTACCTTGCGGGCATCGCCGAAGGAGAGCCCTTCCACCAAAACCTTGACCGTCCTTCCCGGAATGCCCCCGGCGGAGCCACTCACCATGGAGTAGGCCACCTTGTGCACCAGCGCCAGGGCCGCCTCGTGGGCCGAAGCGGTGAAGCCCTTCACCGCCGCATCCTGGACCGAGGTGCCCTTGTCCTTGTGCTCGAAGTTCTGGGTGCCCAGGACGTAGGCCGTCTGGGTGATGATGGCCTTGAGTTGCACCTGGGTGCGCACCCCCGCGATGGCCACCCCCTCCACCCGCTGCTTGGCGTAGGCCACCGCCTGGGCCCGACCGTAGATGATGACGTCGGCCTGGAAGGTCCGGGCCAGCTCCTGGAGCCGGGCGGTGTCCCCCGTGGATTTGGCGAGCTCCACTTCCGTGTCCGACAGCGTCCGGGCCTGCTGGGGGTCCACCAACAGGTAGCCCGCCTTCTCGAAGAGCCGGAGCACCTCGCCCTCCACCGTGGAGAGGAAGGGCTTTTCCCCCTCGATGGCCTCATCCACCAGCACCATGACCCGGGGATTACCCAAGGCGTCGATAACCACGGGCCCCAGCACCCCGTCGAGCTTTCGGGCGGAGACCGTGCACCGGGCCTTCAGGTGGTAGATCTCCTCCTGGTCGACGAATTCATCCAACACCTTGAGATCCGTCACCAGTCCCTGGGCCTGGGAAAAGACCTTGTCCTTCACCACCATAAAGTCCTTCATTTCGGTGATGCCTTCCACATAGGCCCCGATACCCTTTTCCAGGGCCTCTCGGTAGGCGTGGCGTTTGGCCTCGTCCCGGGCCTTTACTTTGTCGCCCTTCTCCACGGGAGCCAGGCCTTCCACCTCCACCACGATGTCTTTGGGAGAGGCCCCTTGGGCTAGAGCACGCCCCTCGGCACCCCAAAGCACACCCCACGACAGGCAGAGCAGGAGGGCCCCCCGCAGGGCGCCCCGCACCGTCGAGGTCATGCGATCACCGCTTGACCACGGTCACCCGGCAGGTAACGCGGAAGTCGTAGGCGCTCCCCTTGATCTTCCCCGCCGCGCTGTTGGGCACCACGATGTCCACATTACGGGGTTCCACCACCCTCACGGCCTTGACCACCAGGGGCTTGTCCGCCACCCGGGGAGCCCCCTGGGCGTAGTTGATATTGGTCTGGTAGTCGCAGAGCCCCGAGGAAAGAAAGCGCTCCCGGTCCACGAAGTTGAGGCTGTAGACCTCTCGCCCCCCCTCGTCCAGCACCCGGAAGGTCATGGCGGGGATGAGGGGCAGATGGCGCACGTCCAGCACCAGCCCGGTGACGTTTCCCTTCTTGGGGGCCGGGGGCGCCTGCCGATCCACGGGTTTGGTGGGAAGGGCCGGAGTGACGGCCCGACGCAGGTCTTCCAGCTTGATGCGCCCGGTGACCGTGTAGATCTCTCCGTCCCAGGCCGAACCCGTGACTTCCACTCGCTTGATGCAGCCGTGGACTTCGGTCTTGACGAAGTCGTTGGCCATGAAGTCCTTCATGACCGTCTC
>CALMLW010000178.1 GCA_937868015.1 uncultured Synergistaceae bacterium
GCATCGTCAGCCGCATCACCCCCCGCACCCGGGCGATCCTCCTCTCCAACCCCGGTAACCCCACGGGGGCGGTGTACTCCGCCGAGGAGGTTCGCATGGTGGCGGACGTCGCCAAGGAGCACAACCTCTACATTATCGCCGACGAAGTGTACCGCGAGTTCATCTACGATGGTCTTTCCTACACGAGCTTTGGCACCATGAAGGACGTGGAGGACCGGGTGGTCATCGTGGACAGCATCTCCAAGCGCTACAGCGCCTGCGGAGCCCGCATCGGCTGCCTGGCGAGCAAAAATCAGGCCTTCATCGCCAATGTGCTGAAGCTCTGCCAGGGGCGCTTGTGCGTGCCCACCCTGGAGCAGGTGGGGGCCATGGAGCTCTACAAGGTGGACAAGAGTTACTTTAAAGAAGTGAACGATGAATACACCAAGCGTCGGGACATCGTCCACGCGGCGCTCGAAGAAATCCCCGGAGTGGTCTGCAAGAAGCCCCGGGGGGCGTTCTACGTCATTGCCAAGCTCCCGGTGGACAACGCCGAGGACTTCGTTGTCTGGATGCTGGAGCACTTCTCCGTGGACGGCGAGACGGTGATGATGGCCCCCGCCGAGGGCTTCTACGCCACGCCGGGGTTGGGGCGCGACGAGGTGCGCATCGCCTACGTCCTGAACGAGCACGATCTCCGCAAGGCCATGGCCATCCTCAAGGCCGGAGTGGCGGAGTATCCGGCGGCGAAAAAGCAGGCGGTTTCTTCGGGGAGCTGCTGCTGCTGCGGCGGCAAAAACTAAATCTTCCGGGGCGGCGGGGACGGCGTAAAAAGGCCTAGAGGATGCCCCGGGGGGCGTAGCGCTGGGGGGAAGGGGCTTGGGCCCTTTCCCCCTTTTGTTCTGTGGCGCCGGGGGAGGTGGGCTCCCGAAGGGGAGGGTAATAAGGCCTTGAGCCCCGCGCCGGAGTGTGTTACCTTGCGAAGGACGGAACCCGACGGAAGAGGGGCGGAGCAGAAAGGGTGGGGGCGGAAATGGAGGGCCATCCATCGCCAGAGGTCTGGTTGCGGGGGAAAAAACAGCGGGTGAGGGTGATCCCCGGGGGCTTCGTCCCCGCCTTTCGCGCCGTGCGCCGCGAGGAGG
>CALMLW010000179.1 GCA_937868015.1 uncultured Synergistaceae bacterium
ATAGCCGTTTTTGATGAGAAAGGCGCAAAAAACCGTGAGGCGCTGGTCGTCGGGGAGCACGTCCTCTCCCACCAGACGGATGATCTGCTGCACCTTCTCGTCCTCCGCCAGCAGGGCCCGGGCCTGATCCCGCCGCGCCGCGAAACGGGGATTCACGTGGGTGGCAAACCACTCCTCCACCTCCCGGGCGTACTCGCTGTAGGACTCCAGCCAGCTGATGGCGGGAAAGTGCCGGGCGTTGGCCAATCCCTTGTCCAGGGCCCAGAAGCACCGGATGAAGCGCTTGGTGTGCCGGGTGACGGGCTCGGTGAAGTCCCCCCCCGGAGGGGAGACCGCACCGATGATGGACACGCTCCCCTGCTCTCCTCCCAGGGTGTCCACCCGGCCCGCGCGCTCGTAGAACTCCCCGAGGCGGGTGGGAAGATAGGCGGGAAAGCCCTCCTCGGCGGGAATTTCCTCCAGGCGCCCCGAGAGCTCCCGCAACGCCTCGGCCCAGCGGGAGGTGGAGTCCGCCATGAGGGCGACGTCGTACCCCATGTCCCGGTAGTACTCCGCGATGGTGATCCCCGTGTAGATGGATGCCTCCCGGGCCGCCACGGGCATGTTGGACGTGTTGGCGATGAGGATGGTGCGCTCCATGAGCGGACGCCCCGACCGGGGGTCCTCCAGGTGGGGGAACTCCTCCAGCACGTCCGTCATCTCGTTGCCCCGCTCGCCGCAGCCGATGTAGACCACCAGGTGCGCCGCGCTCCACTTGGCAAGCTGGTGCTGGGTCACGGTCTTCCCCGTGCCGAACCCTCCGGGAATGGCCGCCACCCCCCCCTTGGCCAGGGGAAAGAGGCCGTCGATGACCCGCTGCCCCGTGATGAGGGGCTCCCGGGGCAAGAGACGCGTCCGGTAGGGCCGGGGAAGGCGCACCGGCCAGCGGGTCGTGAGGGGTACCTCGGTCTCCCGCCCCCGGGGATCCCGCACCCGGGCCACCACCCCGTCGGCCCGGAGCGGTCCCTCGGGGACGATGAAGACGATCTCCCCCTCCACTCCGGGGGGCACCTGCACCCGGTGCTCCAACAGGGGGGTTTCCTGCAACACCGCCAGAATGGTTCCCGGAGAGACCGCGTCTCCCAGATGGACCCGGGGTTTCAGCTCCCACATTTTGGCGGGATCCACCTGGGGCACCACGAGGCCCCGCCCCAGAAAGGCCCCCTCCCGGGCCAGCAACGTGGCCAGAGGGCGGCCGATGCCGTCGAAGATCTGCCCCGCGAGCCCGGGCCCCAGGGAGACCGAGAGGGATTCCCCCGTGCCCCGCACGGGCTCCCCCGTGCGAAGCCCCTGGGTTTCCTCGTAGACCTGGATGGTGGCTTCGTCCCCGTCCATGCGGATGATTTCCGCGATGAAGCCCCCTTCGCCCACGCGCACCATCTCCCGCATGGCAAAGGATCCCATGCCCCGGGCCCGCACCACGGGGCCGTTGACCGCCATCACCGTTCCCACATGTTCCATGACGTTCTCCTTAGAACCCACTCTACAACAGCGCCAGCAGGCGATCCGCCAGCGTTTCCGAAAGCTCCTGAGTCTTTTGCGACCAATCCGCCGTGGCCTGGCGACGACCGTCGGCGGAGGCCAGCCACACTCCCCCCGTCATGGGGGCGGGGGCGGGATCGAAGGTCACCGTCACGGTGGGATCCCAGGCTCCCAGCTCCCGGGCCAGGGTATCTCCCAGGGCCCCGTCGGGGGCCGCCAGGCGGACCCGCACCGCCGTCACTCCCCGGAGCTCCTCCAGGGCCTCCAGGGCCACCCCCCGGAGGATGTCGCCGTAATCAGGCCGGGTGCGCAGGGCCCCCAGGGCCTCCTGCAAGAGCTTCGCCGCCTGCTGGAGGAGCTTATTCTGGGCCCGGAGCCTCTCCCGGGCCTTTTCCCGCTCCGACGCGGCCACCTGGCGGCGGCGGAGCTCCTCCGACCGGGATCGGGCCTCCCGCAGGAGGATCTCGATCTCCCAGTCCAACCGCGTGCCCTCTTCCTTTTGCCACGAGGCCACCTCCCGGGCGGCCCCGTCCAGGAGCACCTGCCCCTCCATGCGGGCCCTGTCCAGGATGTGGCTCCGAAGGTCGTTAAGTTTTTCCCCGTAAGCCTCGGTCATTCCATCTTCACTCCTATCGCGTCCCGCACGTAGCGCGTGAGAAAGTCCTGTCCTCGGGAGGTGCCGTGGCGGTCGGGGATCTCCACCACCAGGGGAAGTTCCCCCGACTCCCGGAGGCGTCGCACGTCCTCCGGCACCCAAGCCGCCACCTTTTCCGTCACCAGCAGGATCCCCAAGTCCTTCAGCTCCAGGGAGGAACGCAGGGCGGCCCGGGCATCCTCCGCCCCGGAAACCACCACCCCCCCGATGCCCGCCATCCGCAACCCCGCGAGGGAGTCGTGGTTGTCGCTCACGAGAAAGGCGCGCACGGCGGATTTACACCCGCCCCAACACCAGCAGGGAGATGATGACGCCGTAGATGGCGATGCCTTCCGCCAGCCCCAGATAGATGAGGGTCATGCCGAGCATGTCGGGCTTTTCGCTCACCACACCCAGGGCCGCCGCCCCCACGCCCCCCACGGCGACCCCCGCGCCGATGCACGCCAGCCCCGTAGAGAGGCTCGCCCCCAAAAAGGCCCATCCCGCAGCGGGGTTGGGGGCCCCGCCCTCCGCCGCCCAGGCCCCCGTGGCCGAAAGGACCACCAGGGCGCCCCCCAGGAAGACCGTCAGTAGGGAAACCGCCGCCGATGCCACCAGGATCCTCCTCGGGTGGGAGAGGCGCCGCCCCCGGAGGAGCCACCCCGCCGCGATCATGCCCGAAACCGCCACCATCATCATGCCAAGACCCACCATCTTTCCGTCGCTCCCTTCCGTCATGCATACCCCAAAGATGACCGGTGCCCCGCCCTGAGGGCCTACACCGGCGGCGCCGAGGCGTCGGCGTTTTTGTCCCATCTCACCGGACGGAAGGCGTTCCCCCCGCCCCGGTAGAACTTACTGAAGAACTCGTAGTACTCCAGGCGCAGGGTCTGGATGAAGACGATGAGCCCTTCGAGCCCCACGATGATGAGGTTGCCCACCACCAACAGGAGCCCCTTCAACACCAGCCCTCCAGGAAGGTCGCGCACCATGTCCCCCAGCATGAAGACCGCCATGGAAAGCCCCACATGGTTCAGGGCGAAGGCCGCCAGCCGGACGAAGGAGGCGGTGTTGCTGAGAAAGGCCAAGAGCCCGTGGGCCACCTCGAAGGCGTGGACCACCCCCCCCTCGCCATGGGCCCGCTCGTGCAGCACCACCCGGGCCAGCACGTCCCGAAAGGCCATCACCAGGACGAGGGCAAGAAAGAGCCCCCCCACCGCCCACCCCGGCAGGGGAAGGGAGTGACCGGAAAAGACCCAAAAGCCCACCAGGGCCGCCGACCAGTAAAACGCCAGCCCCGCCAGCCCCTGGCCGTCGAAGAGCAATCGCCCGAAGTTCCGCTGGCGATATTGGGTCACCATGTTCAGGGCAAGCCCCAGGGTGATGAACCCCACCCCCGCCCCCAGGGCGATGGAAAGGAGCTTATCCGTGTTCTCCGAGGGAGAGAACCACAGGGGAGGGAAAAGGCCCTCCAGGCCGAAGACGCTGCCGTAGAGCACGCCGAAGATCATGGAAAAGACCGATGCGGCGGTGAGCACCGTTCCCAGATTTTTTCGCAGGATGCGGCGCTTCACCAGGTAGCGCGCCCCCAGGGCTAAAAGCAGGCCGTGCCCCACGTCGCCGAACATGAAGCCGAACATGAGACAAAAACTCACCGCCACGATGAAAGACGGGTCGATCTCGTCGTACCCCGGCAGGCTATAGAGCGCCACCACGTCCTGGAAGGCCCGCACCAGGGGGATGTTGCGCAGCAAGGTGGGGACGGAGGATCGGCCATAGCGCAGCGTCGAGCTGTCCTCGGCGAAATACGTGGTGCGGGGGGCCTCTTCGCCCATGATGCGGGTCAGCTCCTCCAGCACGTCCGCCGGGACCCATCCCGAGAAGACGTAGGTGTCCCCGATCTCCCCCCGTCCCTTGCAGAGCTCGTAGACCCGCTGCATGGTGTAGAGGCGACAGAAGAGCCCCTCCAGCTCCTCCCGCCGCTCCCCCAGGAAGTTTTTTGCCGCTTTTTCCAGCCCCTGGAGGGATTTTTTCACGGTATCCACGCGACGGGGAAGGGCGTCTTTGCCCTTCTCCAGGAGAGCCTTAATACGATCAAAGGAATATTCTTTGAAGTTAGCCGACCGGAGCAGGGCCCGGGCTCCGTCGGCGTATCCCGCCACTGCCAGGGCCAGGGCCCAGGTGTCTCCCCGGGCGTGGCGCAGAGGGGCCAGGATGAAGGGGGCCCCTTCGGAGGTTTCCTCCAGGCGCCGAGCGTTGTCCTCCGCCAACCTACCAAAATACGCCACCACGTGCCGGGGAGTGGCGAGATCCTCCAGGGTGAACTCCATGGATTCCAGGGCCTCCAGCATCACCCGGGCGGCCTCCA
>CALMLW010000180.1 GCA_937868015.1 uncultured Synergistaceae bacterium
GGAGCCCTCCACCAGGGCCAGATCGTCGGGGAGAAAGAGCAAAGAGGGAATCCGCACCCGCAAGTCGGGGGCCCGACACCGGGCCTTTCCCAGGGCCAAAGCGGTGGTGCGCCCCAGGGAGGCGGCGCACTCCACCTCCTCTTCTCCCATAAAGCGGGCCGACAGGAAGGCCCTATCCCCCCGATTCCAGGAGGGGGCGTCGGAGACCCTCCTTCCCGGCAGGGGCCCCCACCCTCCGATATAATGAAACATCTCTAAAAAATTTGTCTTCCCCGCTCCGTTGGCCCCCGACAGGAGCCAAAGGCCCGGAGACAGTTCCACCCGACCATGCTTCAAATTACGAAAGTTCTTCCAGGCTAATATATGGCAGTACATGCTCCTATTTTATAAAGAGACGACTTCAGTCGGACTCCGATGACCAAGAGGACTAAAACGGTTCATCTTTTTTTGGTGGAAAATTATCTTTATCTTTGATATTATTTTCTTCCTGATAATCTTCGTCAGAGGGAGCTCCCTGATCATCATCAGGAAAAGTAACAGGCATTATAATATAACAATAACTAGAATCCTCTGCGTCAGAAATAAATAGATGTTCCCCAGGACCGTTAAAAGTCATTCGAACCGAAGCTCCATTAATAACTTTAATTCCATCTAAAAGAAATTTTGAATTAAAAGCAATTCTGATATTGGGTCCCGTCATGGGGGCTTCCAAGGCCTCCGTGGCGATCCCCACGTCCGGGGATCGGCCCGTCATGACACACCCTTGAGATTCGGAAAAATCTAAGATAACCACTCGGTTATGCCCTCGAACCACCACGTCTAATCTCTCCAAAGCGTCCACCATGGTGTTTTTTTGCACCACGGCATGGATAGATCTTGGTGAATTAATAAGATTTTCATAAGTTGGAAAATTGGTGGCGATGCGGCGAATGGAAAACTCTCCGCTAGAAAAACCAAAATAGGCTTGGGCATCGTCCATGGAAAAGGAAATATTTTCGTCCCGGTCACATCCCGCGATGGTCTTTTGGAGCTCCCGCAATCCCCTAAGGGGGATGATGATCTGCTTGCGGTCTTCTTCCTCTCGGGAGATGATCCCCCGATCCAGAGCAAGGCGACGGGTGTCCGTGGTGACCACGGCGATGCTACTCCCATTTATATCAAAACAGGCCCCCGCGACAAATTGGGGAAATTCTTCGTTCGGTGACCCCGCAAAGGTGCCCTTTTCCAGGAGACGACGAAGTTCTTCGGCGGAAAAAATGCCCAAAGGAGTGGCCCCTTGAGAGTTTGGCAACCGAGGAAAGGACTCCGGAGGAAAGGTCGTAAGCCGGTAACGACTCCGCTCTGCTTGAATTATAATTTTTTCATCTTTTACTTCTAGATTAAAATAATCCCCTGGTATTTTTTTCAAAAGCTCCCCCATGGCCTTAGCTG
>CALMLW010000181.1 GCA_937868015.1 uncultured Synergistaceae bacterium
CCAGTGGGTTGGCAGGTCCTTTTCCCCGGAGATCCCCTGGGATTCCATCTCTCGGCGGAGATCTTCCCACGCCTGGGGAACGCTTTCCAAGGAGGAAGGGTCCCAGGAACGAATCTCTTCGGCCAGGGCCAGCAGGGCCCGTTCTTCCGCCGTGGGAAGGCTTTTTCTCCCCTCCATCTCCCGGAGGGTGAAGTCGTTTTCGGCAAAGGCCACGCCCCGAAGAGCGCCCTCCAACCATTGGAGGGCGCAATTTTTTGCGGCCCGCTCGTAGGCGGCGGGGGAGAATCGCCGGGGCCTGCGGGTGAGGGAAAATAAAACCGCCAGGGCGACGAAAAAACTCAGACGCCGTAGTCCCGTCGACCGCCCCCCTATCAGGTGCCAGAGCCCCATCGCTCCCCCTTTTCCCGTCATGAGCCCCCACCCTTCCCCCAGGGTGGCGACCCCCAGGGCCAAGGCGAGGAGACGCCGCACCCCGGAGGCTTCGTCCAGCGCCCCCATTCCCCGCACCGCCATCCAGACCCCCAGGAAGATCCCCGCCACGAGGCCCGCCCGAGGGGACAAAAAGACCCAGGGCGCCAGGGCTCCCCCCAGGGCCGCTCCCCCCAGGGCCCCCGCCGTGGCGGCGAAGGCGACGCGTGAGGGGGAAGGGGAGGAAAGATCTTCCGGGGGAGGTAGGAGCAGGGGAGGAAGGGCGGCCCCTTGGGCCAGGCGACGAGGGGAGAGCCCCTGGGTGCGCCCGTCCGGAGGGATCTCCCCCGAAACGAAGGAAGGACGCTCGTGCCGGGGAGCCAGGGCCTCGAAGAACCCCTGCCGCAGGGTAAGTTCCGCTGCGCTGCGGGAGGCTTCCAGGGCCACCTCGTCGGGATAGGGGCCGGGACCCAGGGGAATCAGGGCCGCCGCAGCGGCTCGGCGGGCCAGATCGTCCCGCACGGGATCCAAGAGGGCCTCCAGAGAAGCGATGGAGGCCGGTTTAGATCGAAGGGGGGCGGTCATGCCGCCGTCCTCCGCTTCCGGGGGGAGGAAGGGGTAAGATCAGGGCTCATGGGAGATCCCTTCCCCGTCGGGGGATCCTTGCCCCCGGGGCATCGGGCGCACCCCTTCCAAGGCCTTGAACAGGGCGTGTAAAATGGCCTGGGGGCGGGGAGGACACCCGGGAACGTAGACATCCACGGGAATCACGCGGTCGATGCCGTTTTCCGTGGCATAGAGATCCCGGAAGATCCCTCCGCTGCAGGCGCAGGCCCCTACGGCCACGACCAGCTTGGGATCTGGCGTGGCGTTAAAAGTCTTTATCAGGGGTTGTTCCATGTTCCGGGTGGGACACCCCGTCACCAGGAGCATATCCGCGTGGCGGGGGGAGGCCACGAACTGAATGCCGAAGCGCTCCAGGTCGTTAAAGGGGTTGTTTAGGGCGTTGACCTCGTAGTCGCAGCCGTTGCAGGATCCCGCATCCACCTCCCGGATGCGCAGGCTTCGGCCGTAGGCGTGGTCTATGCGCCGCCTCATCTCGGAGACCAGGGGTTCTTCCTCTCCCCGGGGAGCGGGAGGGGCCGGGGGCAAAGGGGTAACCCTCAGGCTTTCCCGGGAGGGGGTGGCCAGCTCGAAACGTCGCGTCATGGTGGCGGCCCCCGTGGGGCACACCTCGGCACACCGCCCGCAAAAGAGACACATGTCCAAATTGATGCCCACGAACCCTTCGGCGGTGCGCCCCATGCAGGAGGAGGGGCACGCCGCCTCGCAGGCGCCGCACCGGGTGCACCGGCGGGCGTCGATGGCGGGGCACCCCACGAAGCGGCGGTCGTCCATGGGGACGGCGGGATATCCCAGGGTGAGGCGGGGATAGGCTCCCATCTTGCGCAGCATGGAAAACATCCGAAAAGCCCCCCTTACAAGTCGTTGCCCGCGTAGGATAGGTTAAAGCTTTTGTTTATGAGGGGGAAATCGGGCACCACATTTCCCCTCACCGCATGACACAGGGCGGGCCAGAGGCAAAAAGAGGGAGTGCGGATTTTGTATCGAAAGAGGGTGTCGTCCTCCCCGGTGAGGATCCAGTGCAGACTCTCCCCCCGAGGGGCCTCGACGCATCCTAAGGCGGAGTGGAAAGGGGGCAGCGGGGGCAGGGTCTCCCGGATCTCTCCCGGGGGCAGGGCCCCCAGGCCCTGGATAATCATGAGGACGGACTGCCGGGCTTCGTCGAGCTTCACGTTCATGCGACAGGCCACGTCGCCGTGCGGATAGCAGGG
>CALMLW010000182.1 GCA_937868015.1 uncultured Synergistaceae bacterium
CGAAGGAGGCACCGCCCGCCTTCTGGAGATGGGCGTGCTCCACGGCGGCGCCCTGCGCCCCCTCCAGGCCCGACTCCGCCTTTCCGTGGGGCTGGGGGCCAAGCTCTCCCCCGAGGAGCTCCAGGCCTATCTACTGGAAGGATAGCCTTCAAGACCCGCCCCGGGGGATACCATCTGGAAATACCCGAGGAACTCGGGACCTCCCGACGGGTCGGGGGTTTTCATCCTCCTGGCCCGCCGGGAGGTGAAATGACTGAGGCTTTTCCTCTCGCCCCGTGATACCCTTTATCTCGCATCTTCCAAAGACGGCGAAGCACCCCCGCTCTCGCATCATCGCGGGGCGATGCCTTCGCTAAAATCCCATCACGGAGGTGGAGCCCATGGTTCACTCTCAGTCTCGATGGCTCAGACGCGGCGTCCAGGGAGCTTTTCTCGTCTTCATGCTCTGGACAGGATATCAACACCAGCTCCTCGGAGGAGGCCCCCAGGGGGTTCCCCCCGTGGACGCCCTGTGCCCCCTGGGGGGCTTTGAAGGGCTTTGGAACTGGATCACCGAAGGAATCTGGCTCCGGCGTCTCGCCCCCAGCGTTTTGATCATCATGGTCACCGTTTTAGGACTCGACCTCGTCTTCGGCCGGGTCTTCTGCGGCTGGATCTGCCCCCTGGGCACCATTGCCGAGGGGACCGCCGCCCTGGGACGCCGCTTGGGGCTAGGGGGGCGGAGCCTGCCCTCCGGGTTGGACCGCCCCTTGCGATGGGTCAAGTACGTCATCCTCGCCCTCATCACCGCCCTGGCCTGGTCCTGGGGCACCCTGGCCTGGCGGGAGTTTGACCCCTGGGTGGCCGTGATGCACCTCCCTGCGGGGTGGTCCGCCCTAGAAGAAAGCCCCTGGTCCTTCGCGGTGCTGGGAGGGGCCGTGCTGGGGGCAGGACTTTTTATCGATCGCTTCTGGTGTCGCTACCTCTGCCCCTTGGGGGGGCTTTTGGCCCTGTTCTCCCGCTTCAGCTTTTTTAAGGTCCGCCGCTCCTCTGAGAGCTGCATCAACTGCGGCGCCTGCCACCGGGCGTGCCCTGTGGACCTCGACCCCCAGAGCACCGATGCGGTGACCTCTCCGGAGTGTCTGGCCTGCGGTCAATGCGTCGAAGCCTGCCCCGTCCCGGCCACCCTGGCCTTTTCCCGGGGAACCAAAACCCTTTCTGTGATCTCGGTGGGAATGGCCACCCTGGGGCTCTTCTTCGGGGCCTACGGCCTGGCAAAAGTCACCGGCCACTGGCAAACCACGGTGAGCCCCGCCGCCAACGCCGCCCGAGGGGGCAACCCCGCCGAAGGAGTCTACGGTTGGATGACTTTGGCCCAGGTGGCTGGCGTAGTGAAGCTCCCCCCCGAGAAGGTCCTAGCCATCGCGGGGCTCCCGGCCGACACCCCCCAGGACGTGTCCATGAAAAAGATCCCCGGATTGAATGACGAGGCCGTCCAGGAAGCCCTGAGGGCACACTTCGCCGCCTCGCCTTCCGGAAAGGCCCAACTCCCATCCAATCCAGACGAGATCCGGGGCAGCGTCACCCTGGAGGAAATCGCCCAAACCTTCGACCTGGATCCCGGGAAAATACTGGAGGCCGCCGGATGGCCCGCCGATTCCCCCCGAGATCGTCCCATAAAAGAAGTCGGGGCGGCGCTGGGCAAGGAAGTGTCGGAGATCCGTGCGGCGGTGGCCGCGCTCAAAAAGGGCGCCAAGTAGCTCCCCGTAGCGAAACGACAAAAATACCGCGAGCCCCAAGGCTCGCGGTACAATTTTTTGGCAGCCCCTAGGGGATTCGAACCCCTGTCAACGGGCTGAGAACCCGGCATCCTGGACCACTAGACGAAGGGGCCGCCTTATGAAGAAAAAGATGGCTGGGGAACGTGGACTCGAACCACGACTACCTGATCCAGAGTCAGGCGTCCTGCCGATTAGACGATTCCCCACCGCTCTTTCGCCGCCGTCTCACCGGCTGCAGGAGGTATCATACCAGCATATCCTTCGTAGCGCAAGGGGGTAAAACAAAACCGGCCGAGGGGCTTGTTTTACCACTCCACACCGGTTATTCTTTCCTTTAGAGGGGCAGGAGCGGAGCTCCTTCCCCTGTCCCGCCAAAGACCCGAAGATCGGGAGGTGATCCCCTTCTAGCCCACCTAGAAGCCCCGTGCGCCCCGCCGCATCGTCCCCTCCTCCCCCGCACCCTAGGGAGGAAAAATTTGGAAAGATCAAGGAGGAATCATCGTGACCTTCTTCTCGTACCGTCGATGCCTTGCCCTCGCCCTCGTGGGGGCCACCGCCCTCGTGGGGAGCTCTGCGGCGTTTGCCCGAAACCAAGACCGATACCTGGAGCGGCACCCCGACGCCCCCAGGGCTCTTCGCCTCGCCGCCCCCCAGGCCATTCCTGCGGTGCCCTATGGCGGGAACAACGAAAGCCTTTCAGACTACCCCGACCTCGTGCAGCAGTGGTTTGACGCCAAGACCGAGGGAGTCACGTTCTTTACCCCGGCTTTCACCTCGAATCACGGTAGCTTTGAGCAGGGCGGCGTCAGCTGGGGCACCACCCAGGAAGAAATGATCTCTTTCCTGAACGCCCTTCCCAAGGACTACCTCACCATGCGCATCATCGGAGAAGTGGCCACCCGGGACAACAAGGGCGTGGTGGAGGGATCCTTCAAAGTGCCCCTCCTGGTCTTCAGCAAACCCGCCGCCTTTGACCCCGCCGACCTCCACGCCAAGAAAAAGCCCATCGTCTACATCCAGGCCATGATCCACGGCAATGAGACCTCGGGATGTGAAGCGGTCCTCCGCCTCGCTTCCCAGCTCGCCCGGGACGACCTTAAGGTGCTGGACAAAATCTCCGTAGTTCTGCTGCCCCGGTACAACGTGGACGGCGCCTGGAAATACCAGCGGGGCACGGACACCATCAGCCCCGTGCGGGTCAACATGGACCAGAACCGGGACCACACCGCCTTCGAATCGCCCCTCACCCGGCTCATGCACACCGTGGCCAATCAATACCAACCCCACGTGGCCCTGGACCTGCACGAGATGAACTACGACCACACGGCGGACTACCGGGTCTCCGGCGGAGATTTTGTCCGCTTCCGGGACTACCACTACTTTGACCTCACCACCCTGGTGGCACACCTCTACAACGTCCCTGCGGGCATCACCACCCTGGCCCGGGAGATGGAGGCCCAGATCAGCGCGGACCTAACCGCCCGGGGTTTGGCGTGGAACTTCTACTTCTATCCCTGGGACATGACCCAGGAACGGGCCGAGATCCAGATCGGAGGCCTGCCGGTGGCGGTGTCCCGGGATGTGATCACGGAGATCATGGAGGGCCCCCCCGACGAGGCCATGGGGGACTCCGTCCTCTCCCTTATTCCCTCCATCGGCATGCTCTTTGAAACCCGATCCCCCCGGGTGCTGGTGAACTACAAGCCCCGGGTCTACGCCCACGCCACGGCCCTGGAGTCCGTGATTAACCAAACCGCATCCCGGGCCGACACCATCCGCAACACGGTGGAGTCGGGGCGGGCCGCCATGGCCAACCTGGGCAAGTCGGTGAGCCCCACCAACACCATCACCCTCTGGATACGCCAGGGGCAGGTCTCCCACCTCTCCTTCCCCGTGTTGCGCATGAGCGACGACAACAGCGCCGTATACCGGGCGCTCTACACGGTGGATAAGGCCTATCGCAACAACTCTCTCACCTCCATCAAGAGCGTGGTGCGCCCCTTTGCCTATCTCATCTCCACGGACCAGGACCCCGACGCCGTGGCGGAACGCCTCGCCTACACGGGGGCCGTCATCGAGCGCCTCACGGAAGCCACCACCCTCCCCGCAGAGATCTACACCATCGACGCCACCGGCACCGACGCGGGAGATCGGGGTAGCGACTACTTCCCCATGAGGGGTCTTTCCCACGTCATCACCGCCGTGAGCACCTCCACGGCGAACCGCACCTTCCCCAAGGGAACCTACGTGGTCTACATGGACCAGGCCTCCGCCACCCACGCCGCCCTGGCACTGGAGCCCATGGGCAACCGGAACTACGGCAACTACTGGCTAAGCCGCCGGGCGGAAAACCTGAACGGTTGGGGCGGCTTCATCCCGGCCGAATTGGGGAGAGAGTACCCGGTCTACCGCTACATGACCGCCAAGAAACTCGCCACGGCCCCCGTTTACCTCCAGCGCCCCTTTGTGGAGGGAGCCCGGGTGCAGCGCTGCCTCCCCCTCGACCGGACCCAGCGTGGGGAGATCGAAAAAAAGATCGGCAAGCGCGTCGCCTTTGGCTTTTATTTCTCCGTGGAGGGAGCCACGGACCCCTTCACCTTGATAGTCCCCAAGAAATACCGCACCACATCGCTGGGGAGCTGGTACGTGTACAACTGGGCCACCGAGAAGTTTGTGTCCCTGAAGTACGATGGCACCACGGTGCGCACCCTCCCGATTTCCAACGCCTACGTGTCCTCGACGGGAGAGGTCCTCGCGGTGGCCCTCCAGGGAGATTCCGAAGAAGACAGCGGCGGCTGCGCCGTGGGAGGGGTCGCCTCCGGCATGGGATCCATCCTCCTGGTGACTCCCCTGCTCCTCCTGTGGGTCCGGAAGCGCTTCTGATCCCCTCGCCGTTTCCCAAAAGACCCACGTAGAAAGACGCCAGGGCCCGGGGGTGGCATTCCCCGGGCCCTTGATGTTTTAAGTCCTCACCCTCTGGTGCCACGGAAACCTTCTCAGGCCCTCCGCTCATACCCAATCCCTCAAAAAACCGGCTGGAGAGCGCATGGCCGGGGCAAAGGGAAGGTTCAGGAGAGGGTTTGGATGAAAAACCTTCGTATCATCTCATCCACTTGATCCGCGTGGATGAGAAAGGCATCGTGGCCATGGTCGCTCTCGATCTCGTCGTAGGAGGCTTCGGCGCCCCATCGGGTCAGGGATCGCACCGCCTCTTGCACCTGCCAATTGGGAAATAGGAGATCGCTGGACACCCCCACTCCCATGACAGGTTTCCCCTCGAAGGCCCGTCGCAGGTCGTCGTCATCCCTTTGGCGCTGGACATCGTGAAGGTCCATGGCTCTAGTCAAATAAAGATAGCAATTAGCATCGAAGCGCCGCACTAGCTCTTCTCCCTGATGATGCAAATAGCTTTCCACCTGGAAGGTGCCCCCCCAGTCGAGGGGGTCTCCCTGGGCCATCTCGCGCTTCCACCGTCCCACGAAGGACTGCTCGCTGCGGTAGGTGATGGTGGCCATCATGCGGGCCACGGCGAGACCCTTGTGGGGCCCCTCCCCCGGAGGGTAATTCCCCTCCATCCACGCCGGGTCGGCCTGAATGGCCCGGCGCTGGACCTCGTTGAAGGCGATGGCCTGGGGGTAGAGGGCGAGGGGCCCCGCCAGAAAGACCCCCCCGTCCACGAAATCCGGGCAAGTGGCCAACCACTCCAGGGCCTGCATGGCCCCGAGAGATCCCCCCACCACGGCGCGGAGGTGACGCACCCCCAGGCGTTCCAGGGTGGCCCGCTGGGCCCGCACCATGTCCCGCACGGTGACCAGAGGGAAGGACATGCGGTAGGGATCCCCCGTGGCGGGATCGGGGGAAAGGGGGCTGGCGCTCCCGTAGGGACTTCCCAGGACGTTCACGCAGATCACACAGAGTTTGGCCGTGTCCAGGGCCTTTCCCGGCCCCACCAGAGGGGTCCACCAGGGGCGAGGTTGCCCCGGAAGATCTTCCCCCGCCAGACGATGGCTTCCGGTGAGGGCGTGGCACACCAGCACCGCGTTATCTTTGGCGGTGTCCCGATCTCCGTAGATGGCATAGGCCTGGGGGGCCCGCCGTAGCCCCCGCCCGGACTCCAGAGAGATCTCTTCCAGTTCGATGGTTCCCAGACGTTCGGGGAGCTTCGTCCCCCCTCCGGCGCTCATGCGTCTCGACCCGCCGCCCGGAGCGCCTGGGCCAGATCGGCCCGGAGGTCTTCGGGGTCTTCCAATCCGATGCTCAGGCGAATGAGCCCCTCCTCCACCCCCGCCGCCGACCGTTCGGCCTCGGAGAGCTGGGCGTGGGTCGTGCTGGCCGGGTGCACCACCAGGCTCCGCACGTCCCCCACGTTGGCCACATGACCAAAGAGCTTCAAATGTTCCACGAAGCGCTTCCCCGCCTCCCTCCCCCCCCGGAGGCTGAAGGCCATCATGCCCCCCCCTCCGGAGGGCAGGTAGCGCCGGGCGAGGTCGAAGTGGGGGTGAGAGGGCAGTCCCGGGTACCGCACCCAAGCCACCGCCGGGTGGGCCTCCAGAAATTCCGCCAGAATCAGGGCGTTTTCGCTGTGGCGCCCCATGCGGAGCTCCAGGGTGGTGAGCCCCAGGGTGAGGAGGTAGGCATTGAAGGGGGATAGGCATCCCCCCATATCTCGGAGGGTGTGGCACCGAAGACGGGCTCCCAAGGCTCCCCGGCCGAAGGCCTCGGCAAAGACCACGCCGTGGTAGGCCGGATCAGGGTCCGTGAACTGGGGCCAACGCCCCCCGGTCCAGTCGAAGTTCCCTCCGTCCACCACCACCCCCCCGAGGACGCTCCCCTGACCCGAAAGGTACTTGGTGGCGGAATGGAACACGACGGAGGCCCCCCACTCCAGGGGGCGACACAAGGCGGGAGAAGCAAAGGTGTTGTCCACCACCAGAGGCACCCGCGCCCCATCGGCCATCGCCCCCAGCTCTTCCAGGGGCGCCACGTTCAGCCCGGGGTTCCCCAAGGTTTCCACGAAGATCGCCCGGGTGTTCTCGTCCATCGCCTCTTTGACCTCGGCGGGGTGATCGGTGTTCACCATGCGGGGGGTCACGCCGAAGCGGGCGAAGAGGTTTTTTAGCAGGGTCAGGGTACCCCCGTAAAGGCTCCTTCCTGCCACCACGTTGTCTCCGGCGTTGCAGAGCGTCGCCACCAGGAGCGTGGCCGCCGCCTGCCCCGAGGCGGTGGCCACGCTGGCCACGCCGCCCTCCAGGGAGCTCATGCGCTCTTCGAAGATGGCCACCGAGGGGTTGGAAAGGCGGCTGTAGATGTGCCCCGGAGTTTCGAGGGAAAAAAGACTGGCGGCGTGATCGGAGCTATCGAACTGGAACGCCGCCGTGGGGTAGATGGGCACGCCAAAGGCCCCCGTGGCGGGGTCGTGGTGCCATCCGGCGTGCAGGGCCCGGGTGGCGAAACGGTGGGACGGGTCTTCCATGGCCTGGAGCCTCCTTTATGTCTTTTATTCCTGATGCCTGGAGGGCCCCCTCTCCTCGGGAAGGCCCAGGTCCCTCAGGATCTCTTCCCCAGGGAGTTTTCCCGCAGGAGCAGCTCGCCGATCTGCACCGCGTTGAGGGCGGCCCCCTTGCGCACGTTGTCCCCCACCACCCAAAAGGCCAGGGCGTTACCCATGCCCGTGTCACGGCGAAGCCTCCCCACGTAGACCGGATCGGTGCCCGCCGCCCTCCGGGGGTGGGGGTAGAACCCCCGGGAGGGGTCGTCTTCCACCAACACTCCGGGGGCCTGAGCCAGTACCTCCCGGGCTCTTTCGGGGGAAAGATCTCGGCGGAATCGGGCGGTCACCGCCACGGAGTGGCCGCAAAAGACCGGCACCCGCGTGGTGGTGGAGCTCACGTCAAGCCCCGGGAGTCCCAGGATCTTACGGGATTCCCGCACCATCTTCCACTCCTCGTCGCTCACCCCTCCGTCGTCGAAGTTCCCCACTTGGGGAAGGACGTTAAAGGCTATGGGATGGGGATAGAGGCTTCCCTGGGGGTCGGCCCCCCCTAAGGCGTCCCGGGCGGTGCGCTCCAACTCCTCTACTCCCTTGCGCCCTGACCCCGCCACGGACTGAAAGGTCACCGCGCTGAAATACTCTAGCTCCGCCTCCCGGTGGAGGGGGGCCAGGGCCATCAAAGTTATGATGGTGGAGCAATTGGGGTTGGCGATGATGCCCCGATGGCGGAGGGCGTCGCCGGGGTTTACTTCGGGGACCACCAGGGGCACGGCGGGGTCCATGCGCCAGGCCGAGCTGTTATCCACCACCACGGCTCCCTGGCGCACCGCCACGGAGGCCCACTCCCGGGAAGCCCCGCCTCCGGCGGAAAAGATCGCCAAATCGACTCCGGCGAAGTGCCGTTCTTCCACGGCCCTCACCCGAAGCTCTCCTCCCCGGAAGGGCAAAGGCGTTCCCTCGGAGCGAGGGGAAGCCAGGGCTATCACTTCTTCGGCGGGAAAGCGCCGCTCTTCCAATACAGAAAGCATTTCTCGCCCCACCATGCCGGTGGCTCCAAAAACCGCAACGCGCACGATCCCGACCCCTCTCCCATCAAACCCCTCCCAAGGGGGCGCCCCGCGATCCTCCGGGCGTCCCTCCTTGGCCCGATGAACAAAAAAGCTCCCCATGGAGAAGGGAGCTTCGTGAACCCATTTCTCTCATCATTTCCGCCCCGAAGGCGGCAGGTCTTAGCACCATGCCCCTCGGGGGCCGGTTGCCGGGCGTCATCGGGCCTGTCCCTCCGCCGCTCGCGATAAGAGGTTCTATTGGTGCGAAGCCCCCGGGCTTCGCTTGTGTTGGGGGAGATTATAGTCACAAAGGGCAAGGGCTGTCAACGGCCCCATCGGCTGAGGGTGCCCCCTTCGCCGGGCCATCCGGGCGAAGTACTTACGGAAAACTCTCCCCCTTAGATCCCCGGGGGGCGCCGTCTTTCACAGGCCGTTACGAAAATCTAGAAGGCGTCGCCGCAGGGTCTCCGCATTTTTCCCCATGAGGTCCCTCCGGTCTTCGGGGCCCCAGGGGATCTTATCCCACATCCGGTCGTAGCGATCCCGCCCCAGGAGGGGAAAATCGCTGCCGTAGAGGATTTTTTTCCCCACTCCGGCGGCCCAGGCGGCGGACGCCGCCTCAGGGGTGTAGAGAAAGGGAGTGGCGGCGGTATCGTACCAAGCGTTTTCCAAGATAATCTTCATCTCGGGCATGAGCTCGTAGAGCCATAGCCCTCCGCCCCAGTGGGCGAAGATCACGGTCACCTCCGGATGATGCTCGCAAAACGTCGCTGCTTCCCGGGGGCCATCGGAGCCCTTGCCGGGGTAGGCGTGTCCCACGGGTTCCGCCGTGTGTATCAAAAGGGCCATCCCCGTTTCAAAGCACGCCCCCGCCAGAGGCCAGGTCTGGCGGAGATCCGTCAGGCTCCACCCCTGCCCCGAGGGGAAGATCTCTCCCACTCCCAGAAACCCCGCCTCGCGGCGGCGCAATACCTCTTCTTCCATCCCCCGGTGCAGGGGGGGCACCACCGCCAGAGGAACGATGCGTCCCGGATAGCGCCGCGCCGCGTCCTCCACGTAGTCGTTGCACTCCCGGCAGAGCCCCAAATCCTGAAAGCCAAAACCGCAGACCCAGGAACAATCCACTCCATCGGCATCCATGCGAGCCACCAGATCCTCGGCCTGGGCCCACCGATGCACGGAGCTCCGGGCCAGGGCATCGAAGTAGGGCTCCCGGGCGGCGATGCGCTCCCATTCCGCCACCACGGACGGGGGATAGATGTGCACATGGGCGTCGACGATCACAGTGGGGTCTCCTTCGGCCCTTGCTCCAGGGCTTCCCGCACCACGCCGATGTTTTTCATGATATCCTGGGCGATCTCGGGTTTATTCATGGTGTAGATATGAATTCCCGCCACCCCCCAGGAGAGAAGGTCGATGATCTGTTCTGTGGCGTAGGCGATCCCGGCCTGGCGCAGGGCTTCGGGGGCGTTCTCGTACCGGGCGAGGATGCGTGCGAACTTGGGAGGCACCGAGGCCCCGCAAAGCGATACCATGCGCCCGATCTGCCGGGAATTCAGCACGGGCATGATCCCCACGGACACGGGCACCCCGATCTCCAACTTCCGCAGGCGATCCATGAAACGGAAGAAAATCTCATTGTCGAAAAAAAGCTGGGTGACGAGAAAATCCACCCCGGCATCCACCTTTTCTTTCAGGTGGCGTAGATCCGCCTCTAGGTCGTCACACTCCACGTGGCCTTCGGGGTAGGCTGCGGCCCCCACGCAGAAATCTCCCTTCCGAGAATTTCTGAGGTAGGCCACCAGGTCCGCCGCATAGCGAAAGGGGGGAGGATCCAGCGGGGGACAGTCGTCCCGGGGGTCTCCCCGGAGCGCCAGGACGTTGGTGATCCCCTCTTGCTCCAGCTCTTCGAGCACTTCTTCCAGGTCCCGTCGGGTCTGGCCAATGCAGGTAAGATGGGCCAGGGCGGTGAGTCCCCAACGGTTTTGGGCCGCCGAGGCGATCTCCACCGTGCGCGCCCGGCTACTTCCCCCCGCGCCATAGGTGACGCTCACGTAGTCCGGATTGAGCTCCCGCAAGGCCCCCAAGGTATCCAGTAGGCCGTCCACCCGCACCCCTGGTTTGGGGGGAAAGACCTCGAAGGAAATCACCGGCCGCTTCGCCGCAAAAAGGTCTTTGATATGGCGCGCCATGACGCCCTACTCCTTGAGAAGACGGTCCACGAGCTTCACGGCCCCCAGGGCATCCCGGGCGTAGCCCGCAGCACCGATGCGGTCCGCGAATTCTTGGTTCACCGAGGCTCCCCCCACGATGACCTTCGTCCCAGGGAGCTCCTCCCGAAAGACCCGTACCGCCCGCTCCATCTCCCGCATGGTGGTGGTCATGAGGGCCGAAAGACCCACCAGGGCCACGTTTTCTTCCCGGGCCGCCCGCAGCAGCTCTTCCAGGGGGACGTTTTTCCCCAGGTCTCGCACCCGGTAGCCGTGGCTCCGCAGCACCGTACCCACCACGTTCTTGCCCAGGTCGTGCAGGTCTCCCTCCACCGTGGCCAGAATGACCTGTTCCCGGAGGCTCTCGCCTTGCTCTCCCAGACGGGACATGGCGTCGTCGCACACGGCCTGGGCGGCCTGGGCCGAGGCGATGAGCTGGGGCAGGAAATACTCCCCACTGTCGTAGCGTCGCCCCACCTTGTCCAGGGCTGGTACCACCCCCTGGTTTACCAATTCCATGGGGGACAGGGACGCCAGTTCCCGGGCTGCGGCCAGGGCTTTCTCCACCTCCCCCAGGAGGATGGCCTCTTCCAGGCGTGCCAAGGGCGGAAGCTCTTCCCGGGACTCCGGACTCGCTCCGGAGGCCTCCGGGGAAGGAACCGACGAGAACTTCTCGATGTAACGCCGCGCCTGGGGGTCCCTTCCCGTGAGGACGTTGGCCGCGCTTACCATGGCCATGGTATCTTCGTCGCAGGGGTCCGCGAGGACCGCATCCAGCCCCGCCCCCAACGCCATGGCTAGATAGGTACGATTCAACAGGGCTCGGGCGGGTAGGCCGTGGGATACGTTGCTTATGCCCAGCAAAGTGGCAAAGCCCATGGGTTTGATGCGGCGCAGGGCGTCCAGGGTCCCCTGGGGCCCCTTGGGATCCGCTCCCACGGCAAGGCACAGGGCGTCAAAAAGGATGGCCCACCGGGGAAAGTCGTGGGCGTCGGCGGCTTCGGCCACGTGATGGGCAATGGCCACCCGCCGGTCCACGCTGTCTGCCATGCCGTCGTCGTCGATGGCCAGCACCACGAGACAAGCTCCATGGCGCTTGGCCGTCTCCAGGGCCGCGTCCAGGTTCTTTCGCTTTGCCGTGGTGGAATTGATCAAGGGAACTCCTGTGGCCTCCAAGAGCCCCGCCTCCAGCACGTCGGGGGCGTCGCTGTCCAGGGATAGGGGGAGGTCGGAGGCGGCCTCGGCGGCCCGCACCGCCTCTCGCATGGCCCTAGCCTGATCGATTTGGGGGAGTCCCACGTTGATGTCCAGGGCAAAGGCCCCGGCGGCGGTCTGGCGACGGGCCTCCTCCCGGACGCGATCCCAGCGGAAGGCCGCCACGTCCTCTTTCAAGGGAGACTTGCGGGAGACGTTCAGGCGCTCTCCCACCACAAGGAGTGGATGGGAGGTCCCCGCCAGATGTACCCGGCGGCGGCTCGCCAGGGGGGCCGCGTGAAGCTCTCGCAGGGGCATGGTGGCCACGGGGCGAAGGGCGTCTCCCATCGCCTTGATATGGGCGGGGGTGGTACCGCAGCATCCTCCTATGACCGTCGCCCCCGCCAGAGCCAGGGCCCGGGCGCTCCGGGCAAAGCGGAAGGGATCCCAGAAATCCTCGTCTCCGGGAAGACCCGCGTTGGCGTAGACGAAAATGGGAATTCCTCCGAAGGCGTGAAGCTCCTCCACTACGGGAAGATAGGCGTCGGGCCCCACACCGCAGTTAGCTCCCACCCCCGCCGCCCCCACCAGCCGGGCCCAGGCCGCCGCCACGGCAGGGGGAGTGCCGGTGACCGTGTGCCCCTTTTCGCTGAAGGTGAAGCTCACCACGAAGGCGGTGTCGGGAGCCACGTCCTTGAGGGCCAGGACTGCGGCCTTGGCTTCTCGCAGATCCATCATGGTCTCGATGAGAATAAAGTCCACCCCCCCCTCCACCAACCCGATGATCTGCTCCCGAAAGGCCCCTCGGGCCCGGTCGAAGGACAGGGGGCCAAAGGGCTCCAATAGATCTCCCAGAGGCCCCACAGAGCCCGCCACCAGCACTCGGGGCCCCACCGCATCTCGGGCGATGCGAGCCCCCCGGGCGTTGATCTCTCGGGCTTGCCCCTCCAGGTCACGATGGGCGAGCTTCAGAGGACTTCCTCCGAAGGTATTCGTTTCCACCATGACGGCCCCGGCGGCGACGTAGTCCCGATGGACGCTGGCCACCACGTCGGGGGCGTTCAGGTTCATCTCCTCCGGCAACGCCGGGGGGGACCACCCCCGCTCCGCCAGAAGCGATCCCATGCCGCCATCCATGAGGGGTACCCGACCATACTGACGAATCCACTCCTTGAGGGCTTTTCCGTTCACGCCGCACCTCCATCGTCTATCTGTCGCCCGATCGTGGCGTCTTTTTCGCCACCCATCCGCTCCATACCGTCATCATAGGACGCCTCCCTCTCCTAGGCAAGCTCCGCGATTCTATTGATATTTACCGCCCGGGGCTTCCGGAGCCTCTCCCCGAACGGATATAAAAAGGGACGGCGGGTTTTTCCGCCGTCCCGCTTCTGAACTATGTCCCTGAGGCGATTACTTCAGCTCGACCTCGGCTCCGGCCTCTTCGAGCTTCTTCTTGATTTCCTCGGCCTCGGCCTTCTGGGCCCCTTCCTTCACAGGCTTGGGAGCTCCGTCCACCAGGTCCTTGGCTTCCTTCAGGCCCAGGCCGGTGAGCTCGCGAACCACTTTGATGACGTTGATCTTGGTGGCTCCGGCGCTCTTCAGGATCACGTCGAATTCGGTCTTCTCCTCTTCGACGGCGGCGGGGGCGGCGGCCATCATCATGGGCATGGCCATGGCGGGGGCGGAGGCGGAGACGCCAAACTTCTCCTCCAGAGCCTTGACCAGCTCGGAAAGCTCCAGCACGGACATCTCTTCAATCGCCTTGATCAGTTCATCGCGGTTCATGGGGGTCACACTCCTTGGAATTTTTTACGGACCCTCTGGGGCCCGGATCTTTCTGTAATCCTTACGGCCCTTAGGCCGCCTGCTTTTCCTTCTGCTCTCTGATCTGGTCGAGACACGTGACCAAACCCCGGACGGTGCCCGACAGGACGGTGACCAGTCCTCGGACGGGGCCCATCATGGTCCCCAGCACCTGGGCCAGGAGCACTTCGCGGCTGGGAAGATCCGCCAGGGCAAAGACATCGTTCGCCGAAAGGAGCTTGTTCCCCAGGAGGCCCCCCTTGATAATCAGGGCCTCGTTACCCTTTTCCTTTGAAAAATCCCTAAGGGTCTTGGCCACGGCGGCCACGTCACCGTACACCAGCGTGTAGGCGTTCGCTCCCGTCATGATGTTTTCCGGGGGAGTCAGCCCCTCTTCCTGCATGGCAATGGAAAAAAGGGTGTTTTTGGCCACCTTCATTTCGCCCCCGGCCCGGCGGACCAAGACGCGAATGGCCGTCATCTTCTTCACGGTCATTCCCCGGTACTCCACCATGAAGACCGCCGAACTCCGGGCAAGGGCCTCCCGGCATTCCGCGACAACCTGCATACGTGCAGCTGTTGGCATTTTAGTTTCACCTCCTCACACAAAAAAATCTCCCGGAACCGAGGCGTTCCGGGAGACCATGACACTCCTCTTCAGTCAGGCAAGCCTGGAGGGCGCACGCTCCGGGACCTCGGCGGGCTCTCGCGATTTAGGCGCCCGGAGGGCGCACCCGCTGTCTACGGTACCGAACAAGCTATCGACTTGTGGTCAAGGGCGATCCGAAAAGATCACCGCCGCTTGTTATAACAGAAAAATAGTTTTCGCGCAAGGGGCCCGAAAAACGCGGGGAAACTCGCGAGAAACGCTACTCCACGCACTCCTTCTGGGCGGCGTTGGGATCGATCTTGATGCCCACGCCCATGGTGGTGCTCAAAGTCACGCTCCTCACGTACTGTCCCTTGGCGGCGGCGGGCTTCGCCTTGAGGATCGCCCGCATCAGGGTGGCCACGTTCTCGAAGAGCTTTTGGTTGTCGAAGCTGGCCTTTCCCACGGAGTTATGGACGATGGCGGTCTTGTCAACCCGGAACTCCACGCGCCCCGCCTTGATCTCTTTCACGGCGTCCGCCACGTCGAAGGTCACCGTGTTGGTCTTGGCGGTGGGCATGAGTCCCCGGGGACCGAGGATCTTGCCAAGGCGCCCCACGACCTTCATCACGTCGGGGGTGGCGATCACCGCGTCAAACTCGAGCCATCCTCCCTGGATGCGGGAGACCACGTCTTCCCCCGCCACGTGATCCGCGCCCGCAGCTTCCGCTTCGGCCATCTTTTCCCCAGCGGCGATGACCAGCACCCGCTTGACAATCCCCGTGCCATGGGGCAGGACCACCGTACTACGCACCTGCTGGTCCGCATGCCGGGGGTCTACACCAAGGCGCACGTGAAGCTCCACGCTCTCGTCAAACTTGGCCGTGGCCAGGGATTTCCCCAGGTCCACCGCCTCGCGGAGACCATAAAGCTTCTGCCGATCCACCTTCTCCGTAAGGGCCTTGTAGCGCTTGCTCAACTTGGACATGTCTTCTTCCTCCTTTGTGGTTCGGACGGACCTCCCTACAGAAGGTCCTCCCACAGGCCGGAGCCAAAGCTCCGAAGCGCCAATCCTACGCCCGCACCTCCACGCCCATGGACCGGGCGGTGCCTTTCACCATCTCCATGGCCGCCTCCACCGTGTTGGCGTTGAGGTCGGGCATCTTCAGCCGGGCGATGTCTTCCACCTGCTTCTGCGTAAGGATACCCACCTTTTTCTTGTTGGGCTCGTTGGAGCCCTTATCCAGCCCCAGGGTCTTGCGAATGAGCACGCTCGCCGGGGGAGTCTTCATGATGAACGTGAAGCTGCGATCCGCATAGACCGTGATAACCACGGGAATCACCATGCCGGGCTGGTCTGCGGTCTTAGCATTGAACTGCTTCACGAACTCCATGATGTTCACGCCGTGCTGCCCCAGGGCGGGCCCCACCGGGGGCGCCGGGGTCGCCTTTCCGGCGGGCAGCTGAAGCTTGATTTCACCGACTACTTTCTTCGCCATGTCCTTTCTCTTCCTCCTTGATCCGGGCGCCGTACCTTCCGGCCCCCAAGGGTCCCACTCCTACACCTTCTGTAGCTCCGAGTAATCCGCCTCCACGACGGTTTCCCGGCCAAAGACGGTGACGGAAAACTTGATCTTGCCCTTGTCCGCCATGACCTCCACCACGGGCCCCGCCTGCCCCTCAAAGGGGCCGCTACGCACCCGCACCGTGTCGCCGGGCCTAAGATCGATCTCCACCCGGGGCTTGGCCTGCTCCTTCCCCAGCTTGGTCATGATGTCCTGCACTTCGCGCTCCGAGAGGGGAATGGGGTGGTTGCCCGCCCCCACAAACCCCGTCACCCCCGGCGTATGCCGCACGACGAACCAAGATTGGTCGTCCAGCACCATTTCCACAAGAACATAACTGGGGAAGACCTTGCGCCGCGTGCGCTTGGCCTTCCCTTCTTTGACCTGAAGGCGCTCCTCCACAGGCACCAGCACGCTGAAGATCCGATGCCCCATGCCCATGCTGGCGATGCGCTGCTCCAGGTTGGCCTTGACCTTGTTCTCGTACCCCGAGTAGGTCTGAATGATGTACCAACGACGCTCGATGTTTTCGTTCATCATTTAAAAGGGGGCCTTGCGGCCCCCCTCCTCCCGTTGTCCCTCGTCGGCCTATTGCCTAGCCAACGACTCGAGAAAACACTGCGGTGAGCAGCACATCGACGATGCCGAGATACGCAGACACCGCAAAGGTGAACGCGATGACGATGAGTGTGGAATACCACACCTGCTGCTTGCCCGGCCACGTGACCCTCTTGAGCTCGGCCCGGGCTTCACGCAGGAATTCCATCAGCTTCTCCACGTATTTCGGCCTCCAGTCTTACAAAAAAATGGCAGGCCCGACAGGACTCGAACCTGTAACCCCCGGTTTTGGAGACCAGTGCTCTGCCAGTTGAGCTACGGACCTGTGCCAAAGGGGATTATACCCTACTTGGACTCCTTGTGCAAGGTGTGCCCCCCACACCACTTACAGAATTTCTTCTTCTCCAACTTCTTCTGCTGCTTCTTTTTATTAACCGTGGTGCCATAATTCTTCCGCTTGCACTCCGTGCACTGCAACGACACGATGTCTGCCATGCTGCCAGGCTCCCCTCTAGTCGAGAATCTGGGTGACGACGCCCGCTCCCACCGTGCGGCCCCCTTCGCGA
>CALMLW010000183.1 GCA_937868015.1 uncultured Synergistaceae bacterium
CGGCGGCAAAGTCCGCCGCTCCCCCCAGCTGGGCGAGCATGGCCATGGCCCCCGAGCTCCCCCCCCCCGACGGGGGCACCAGGCGAGCTTCGGCCCGGTAGATGGGAGTGGCCATCAGCGCATAGGTGAGCCCCCCGGCGGCGAAGAGAAACGTCACAACAAAGATGAGCTTCCAGTGGCGGACGAAGACCAGCAAAAGGTCCAAAAGGTCGACATCGTCTTCCTGGGAAGAAGCGTCCACCTGATTTTCGGGAGCGGGGGCCTGGCGCTCCTGGAGTGTTTCACGATCGTGGGCCATGGTCGTCCCCCTACTTGAAGACCACGACGCTGGCGGCGATCTTGTAGATCATGTCCACCAGGTCTCGGGTCTGGCGCAGTTTGCTGAGGACTTCGATGCGTTCGGGGACCACGATGGTGTCCCCTTCTTCGATGGCCAGGGCCTTTTTGCCCGTCGTGACCCGCATCGCCGAGCCATCGGCCCGGAGGACGTAGATCCGCCTGGGATCCGCCGTGGGGGTGAACCCTCCGGCCTGGGCGATGTACTGGCGGTAGGAAAGCCCCGGGCGGTAGATCTGGGATAGGGGGGTGTACACCGCCCCGGAGATCTGCACCGACATCATGCGGCGGGGAATGGTTATGCTGTCACCTTGCTCCATCTCCACGTCGTAGGGGCTCCCTTTGAGGAGGCGAAAGTCTTCGGGCACGCGCACCACCAGGCGCCCCGTCACGGGGGCCTGGCGAAGGCGCTGGAGAAAGGCGCGCAGCTGGGTGGCGGAGGTCGCCGCCTCCGCCGCTTCCCCCGAGCCCGCCGTTTGAGAGCTGGCCACTCCCGCCTGCTGCAGGAGCTCCCGCTCCATGCGGTCTACCATTTCGTTTTTTGTGATTGTTTGCTGGCGCCGGACGCTGGCCCGGGTGAAGATCGTGCCCCGGGGAAAGGCCCCCGAGGTGAGGCCCCCGGCCCGTTCCAGCACATCCGAGAGGCGCTCGCCAGGGTTGATGGTATAGGTGCCGGGGTAGCGCACCTCCCCCGCCACGCTCACCGTGGTGTAGAGCCGCCACTCGGGGACGGAACGAACGATGAGGAAGTCGTTTATCTCCAGGAGGATGTCGGCGGCGGGGTCCCCCGCCAGGGCTTGGCGAAAGTTCACCCTCAGGCGCTGGGTCTCGGGGCCCTGGGGGGTGGGG
>CALMLW010000184.1 GCA_937868015.1 uncultured Synergistaceae bacterium
ACTCTCCCTTTATCGCGATGCCTCGATCTCGGGCCTCTCGTACCAAGGGCGCCTGCGGGGAAATCCCTGAGCTCAATAGGAGTAGGTCCGTCTCAAGGGCCCGGGGAGTGTGCCCTTCTTCCCAGGGAATGCCCGCTTCCGCCAGAGCGTTCTTCTGGTCTTCCCGCAGTATTTTTTGGTCACTGACAAAGGTTTGGACCCCGCGAACCGCCGCAAAACGCCCCAGGGAAATTCCGCTCACTCCCGCCCCCACCACCGTGATCCGGCGAGGTAGGGGCTGCGGCGCCCCCGTCTCTTCCGACGCCTCCGTGACATGACTCACTCCCATCCCCCCTCTCAACTAAAACATCCCCCGAGGGACCCTAAAACGACGATGCCCAGCGCATGGAGGGCCAAAAATCTTGTGACAATCTGCGTTTCCGCCCACCCGCCCAGCTCAAAGTGGTGGTGCAGAGGGCTCATGCGAAACACCCGACGATGAAAACATCGAAGGGCCACGATCTGTATCGCCACGGAAAGGATTTCGACTCCGAAAAGGGGGGACGCCGCCACCACGGCCATGGGAGATCGCCCAAAGGCCGCCACCCCCACGAGAAGCCCTCCTAGAAAATGGGCCCCTCCGTCCCCCATGAACACCCGGGCGGGGTGGGCGTTGTGCCACAAAAAACCCGTCGCGATGCCTCCACCCATCAGGGCCCCCCACCAGGCAGGGGATCCCGCAGGGGCCATCCCCGCGAGGGCAACAAAGGAAAGGGCACAGGCTCCGGCCGCCAGGCCATCTAACCCATCGGTGACGTTCACCGCATTAAGCATGCCATTGGCTCCCAAAGTGACCCCCATCACCAGCAGGACCTCCGAAGCCGCCGATCCGCCCCATCCCCGAAGGGCAACCACGTAGAAAGCCCAGGGAAGACACACCGCCATCTGCCACAAAAATTTTTGCCTGGAGCTCAGTCCTTCACTGGATTTGCGAGAAAGCTTCAGGAAATCGTCGAGGAACCCCACCAGGGACGCCCCTAAAGCCAGACCCCAGACTCCTAGGTGCTCCCCCGTAGCCCCCGGAATCTGGCATAGCCCCCACCCCCATCCCCCCAGCCCCAACAGGAGGAAAACCGCTCCCCCCACGCTGGGGATGCCCATCTTGCCCTCCTTGTGGGCGTGAGGTCCGTAATCTTTCATGATCTGCTCCGCCCGCCAACCCTGAAGAAGGGTGAT
>CALMLW010000185.1 GCA_937868015.1 uncultured Synergistaceae bacterium
GTGTTGTTTGACCCCCGAAGGAGGGAGGCGCTACCTGGCACCAAGGTTTCCAGTGCTCGGGACCGGGATTCCACGAAGGAAAAACCCTCCTGGAGAAAGCGCTGAAGGGCGGATTTAAAGGCTTCGGGCTCTTCCATGAGGATGGCCCCAAGGGTCTCCAGATCTCCCTGAGGTTCTTCCATGCCGAAGGCCACGTGGGTGACTCCTCCCAACGCCGCGAGAAGGTCCACGGCGGCGTTGGCGAAGACTCCGGCGTTATGGCAGGAAAAAACGGTGGGAAGCTCCAGGACCACGTCGGCGCCACAGGCCAGGGCCATGGCGGTGCGCGCCCATTTGTCCACCATGGCGGGCTCTCCGCGCTGGACAAAGTAGCTGGAAAGCACCACCACCACGCCTCGAGCCCCACTCTCCTCCCGGGCCCGCGCAAGATGATGAAAGTGCCCGTTGTGCAGTGGATTGTATTCCGCTATGATACCCACGACGGCTTCAGACATGACCATCCCCCCCGTATCCATTATTTATGCGGATGGCAAGCCCAACGTCAAGGAGGCGGCATTGGTGAAAGTTCTGGTTTTGAATTGTGGGAGTTCTTCGTTGAAGTACCAGCTTTTCGACATGAGCACGGAAGAGGTGCTCAGCAAGGGGCTCGTGGAGCGCATCGGCATCGCCGGATCCCGGATCAAGCACGTCAAAAGCGGCATGGAACCCGTGGTCACCGATGTGGATATCCCCAACCATAAGGTGGGCATCAAGTTTGTCCTCGAAGCCCTTCTCTCCTCGGAGCACGGATCCTTGAACAGCCTGGACGAGTTGAGGGCGGTGGGACACCGGGTTGTCCACGGGGGCGAGAAGTTCGCCCGATCGGCCATCGTCACCGACGAGGTCCTCAAGGCCATCGAAGACTGCACTCCCTTCGCTCCGCTCCATAACCCGGCCAACCTCATGGGTATTCGGGCCATGGTGGAAGTCCTACCCAAGGTCCCCCAGGTGGCCGTTTTCGACACGGCGTTCCACCAGACCATGCCCGAGACGGCTTACACCTACGGCATCCCCTATCACTACTATGAGGACCTCCGCATCCGGCGCTACGGTTTTCATGGCACGAGTCACTTCTACGTGGCGCACCGAGCCGCCGAGATGCTGAATCGACCCATCGAATCCATGAACATCGTCACCTGCCATCTGGGCAACGGCAGTTCCCTGAGCGCCGTAAAGAAGGGGAAATCTGTGGATACCTCCCTGGGTTTCAGCACGGTGACCGGCGTGCTGATGGGCACCCGGTGCGGCGATGTGGACCCCGTGGCCTTGATCCACCTTATGCAGGAAGATGGCATGGATGCCCAGTCCCTGAGCCACATGCTGCACAAAGAAAGCGGCATCGCAGGCATTTCCGGCCTTAGCAGCGATCTCCGCGATGTGGAAGACGCCGCTGAAAGGGGCGAGCACCGCTCCGCCCTGGCGTTGGATATGCTTTGCTACGGCATTCGCAAGTACATCGGCGCCTATGCCGCCGCCATGGGTGGGGTGGATGCCATCGTCTTCACGGCGGGCATCGGAGAAAACAGCACCACTGTGCGCGCTAAATCCTGCGAAGGATTGGAATTCCTGGGGGCCCGCATCGATCTGGATAAAAATAATATCCGAGGCAAAGAAGCAGTGGTCAGCACCGACGATTCCCGGGTGCCCATTCTGGTCATACCGACCAACGAAGAACTGGTCATCGCCCGGGATACCGTCACCCTCACAGCGTAATGGTCTCCTTGTCGGAAGGGATTACTCCGACCTCCCCCTGGAGGGGAGCTCCCCCCACGTGGGACTTAGCCGTCTACCCTATGAGGATCGGCCGAGAAGAGACAGAAGAACGGGAGTGGGTCCTAGAGGGTCCCTTTGGGGTGGATCATTGGGGACAAAAATTTTGTTTCCCCCAGGGGGTTCGCGTTCACGCTCGATGTCGGTGGGAGAAGGACTCCTTCGAGGTGGCCCTCCGAGTGGAGGGGACCGGAGAGGTGTCGTGTGCCCGATGTCTTGTCCCTACCCCCCTTGCCATTCGGGGCGATTTCGTG
>CALMLW010000186.1 GCA_937868015.1 uncultured Synergistaceae bacterium
CGGCGGTGACCTTTGTGGATCGTGGCGCCGACCTGGTGGCGTCCTGGGCCCGGGAAGGCAAAGTGGTCTACGGCATCACCACGGGCTTTGGAGACCTGTCTCACGTGGTAATCCCTCCGGATAAGCGGGAACTTCTTCAAAGAAACCTTCTGGTAAGCCATTCCTGCGGCATGGGGGAGATCTTCCCGGAGGATGTGGTCCGGGCGGCCATGCTCCTGCGCATCAACACCCTCATCCGTGGTTTTTCCGGCATTACCCTGGGGACCCTATCCCGATTGCTCCACTACCTCAATCTTGGGATTCATCCGGTGATCCCATGCCAGGGTTCCGTGGGTGCCAGCGGGGACCTTTGCCCCCTATCCCACATGGCCATCACCCTTTTGGGGCTGGGGGAAGTGATCTTCCGGGGGCGGCGCATGCCCACCATGGAAGCCCTCCAGATGGAGGGACTGGAGCCCATCGCCCTGCACCCCAAGGAAGGCATCGCCCTCAATAACGGCACCCAGGCCCTGACCGCCGTGGGGGCCCTGGCCCTGGCCGACGCCCTGTCTCTGGCCAAGACGGCAGACGTGGCCGCCGCCCTTTCCTTGGAGGCCCTTCACGGCGTTCCCTACGCCTTCGACGCCCGGACCCACGAGTTGCGCCCCCACGTGGGACAAAGGCTCGTGGCTTCGAACATGCGGCGCCTCATCGAAGGCAGCGAGATCGTGGAAAAGTACCGATATCAGCGGGTGCAGGATGCCTATTCGCTTCGCTGCGTTCCCCAGGTCCACGGCGCCAGCCGGGACGCCTTGGAGTACGTCAGACAGAAAGTGGCGGTGGAGATCAACGCCGTCACGGATAACCCCCTGATCTTCCCCGCCGACGGTGAGGCCCTAAGCGGGGGGAATTTCCACGGCCAACCCATGGCCCTCGCCATGGATTTCTTTGGCATCGCGGTGGCCGAACTGGGAAACATCTCCGAACGGCGCCAGGCCCGGATGGTGGACGGCAAGCTGTCGGGTCTTCCCCCCTTCCTGGTGGAAGAAAGTGGCGTTAATAGCGGATTCATGATTCCCCAGTACACCAGTGCCGCCTTGGTGTCCGAGAACAAGGTCCTGGCCCACCCCGCATCGGTGGATTCCATCCCCACTTCGGCCAACCAGGAAGACCACGTTTCCATGGGCATGTATGCTTCGCGCAAGGGGCGGATGATCCTGGACAATGTCTGCCGCGTGGTGGGTATCGAGGTGATGACGGCCTGCCAGGGGTTGGAATTCAGTAAACCCCTGCGTCCGGGGAGGGGAACCCGGGCGGCCTACGAAGCCTTGCGGGATCGAGTGCCCTTTGTGCGGGAAGATGCATTCCTTTCTCCCCTCATGCATGAAGCCCTGGCCATGGTATCCGAGGGGACCCTCCTGCGGGCGGTGGAGGGGGCGGTGGGGGATCTGGCCTGAACCACCATTCTGGAATCTTTTGGTTCCCCGAGGTACCCCTGGTGGCGCGGAGTTTCCCTCGGGGATGGCCCTGCCGAAGGGGTCTTCGCCCGATGGAGGAGCTCCCTTTTCGGGAATCGACGATGTTAGAGAGCCCCTCCACCGGGGCTTGACCGTGAAATGAGTTCGAAGACTAGGAGGTCGTAAAAATGGCGACGAAGTTGATCGAGTGTGTGCCCAACTACAGCGAGGGACGTCGGCCCGAGATCATCGATGCCCTGGTGGCCCCCTTTCAGGGGCGTCGAGGGTGCTACCTCTTCGACTATCGGGCGGACGAGGACCACAACCGTCTGGTGGTGAGCCTCGTGGGGGAGCCCGAACCCATCCAGGATGCCCTCATTGAGGCCGCCCAGGTGGCCTTGCGCCACATCGACATGAACACCCACGTGGGGGGACACCCCCGGGTGGGAGCGGTGGACGTGACCCCCTTTGTTCCTTTGCGCAACATTACCATGGAAGAGTGCGCAGCTCTGGCCCGCGACTTTGGCCAGCGCTACTGGGAGGAGACGAAAATCCCCGTCTACTTCTACGAGGACGCGGCCCTCCGACCGGAGCGACGCCGGTTGGAGGTCATCCGCAAGGGGCAGTACGAGACCCTGAAAGAAGAGTGCCTCCGGGAGGAGCGGCGGCCGGATGTGGGAGGACCCGGACTCCACCCCACCGCCGGAGCGTCGGTCATCGGCGCCCGGAAATTCCTGGTGGCCTTCAACGTCAACCTGGGAACGACGGATGCGAGAGTGGCCAAAGAGATCGCCAACGCCGTCCGGGCCTCCAGTGGAGGGCTTTGCCACGTGAAGGGCATTGGCCTGGCCTTGGAAGACCGGGGCATGGTGCAAGTCAGCATGAACATCGTGGACCATGAGAAAAACGCCATATATCGGGTGCTCGAGATGGTGCGCATGGAGGCCCGGCGTTGGGGGGTGGCTGTGGTGGAGAGCGAGGTTTACGGCATGGTGCCTGCCGACGCCGTGCTTTCCAGCGCGGCGTACTACATGCAGATCGCGGGATTCGACCCCAAGCAGATCATCGAACTCCGTCTATTGGAGATGATGGGGGAAACGTCATGACCGTCAAGCTCTTTCGGTCGGTGCGCGTGGTGACCCCCCAAGACCCAGGACGCCCCCTGGCGGGGCCCGACCAGGGAAGGGTGGCCGACTGGGAGAGGGGAGCTCTGCTGGTGCGAGAGGGCCGAGTGGCGGCGGTGGGCTCCGAAGAAGAGGTACTGCGTGAAGCCCAGGGATTCGACGTGGACCAGGAAATCTTCGGGGAGGGGCGATGTCTGGTCCCCGGTTTCGTGGACCCCCATACCCACATGTGCTTCGCCCGGCGCCGAGAGAAGGAATTTGGCCTTCGCCTCCAGGGAACTCCATATTTGGACATCCTCAAGGCGGGGGGAGGTATCCTGTCTTCTGTCCGGGCCGTGCGCGAGGCCTCTGACGAAGCCCTGTACCAGACTACCTTGGCCCACGCTACTTCGGCCCTCCGGCGGGGATCCACCACAGTGGAGATTAAAAGTGGATATGGTTTGGACACGGCCACGGAACTACGTATGCTTCAGGTGGTGCGGCGCATAGCCCGGGAGACGCCCCTGGATGTGGTGGCCACCTTCATGGGGGCCCATGCGGTCCCCGAGGAATACCGGGGGCGGGGGGACGACTTCGTGGCGCTCCTCGTGGAAGAAATGATTCCAGCGGTGCAAGAACAAGGCATCGCTTCTTTCTGTGATGTCTTTTGCGAGGAGGGGGTCTTTTCCGTTCCTCAAACCCGCCGCATCTTGGAAGCCGCCCGAAGGCACGGCCTGGGGCTCAAAGTCCATGCCGACGAGGTGCACGACCTGGGAGGAGCCGAGCTGGCGGCCGAGCTTGGCGCCATTTCGGCGGAACACCTTTTGGCGGCCCGAGAGGAGGGACTGCGGGCCATGGCCAAGGCGGGCACCGTGGCCGTCTTGCTTCCGGCGACCGCCTATAGCCTCCGAAAGCCCTATGCGGCGGGGAGGACGATGATCGATCTGGCCTTGCCGGTGGCGCTGGCTACGGACTGTAACCCGGGATCCAGTTTCACCGAATCCATGCCCTTTGTCTTTGGCCTGGCGGTGCTTAACATGTACCTTTCTCCCGAGGAGGCCCTGACGGGGGCCACTCTCAACGCCGCCTACGCCATAGGCCAGGCCTCCCAGGTGGGAAGCCTGGACCGGGGGAAGAAGGCGGATTTCCTCTTGCTGGACGGCGATAGTCCCGCGATCCTGGCCTACCACGCGGGGGTTTCCCCGGTGACCCAGGTGTACAAGATGGGGGAGCGCGTGGCTTAAGACGATGTTGCCCTTCTTCCCCTCGAAGGGCGGAGGACGAGGGGTGCGGGACCAAATATTGCCGGTAAAGGGCCTTTTTTTGTCGCCTCCTCGGATCGGAAGATCGGATCGGAGGGTGCTTGGGGATAGGTCTCCCTCGCCCCGGGAAGGGGCAAGGGGGCGAGTAAAATCAGAAGGGGAGAAAAGGACATGGAGCTGACGAACCTAAGCGTGAGATCTTTCCTGGAAGAACTGGCGTCCGAGTCGGCGGCCCCGGGAGGGGGAAGCGTCGCGGCCTTGGGGGGAGCCCTGGGGGCGGCCTTGGCGGCCATGGTGGCGCGCTTGACTGTGGGAAAGGAGAAGTATCGGGACGAATGGGAGGGCATGGAGCGGCTCCGGGACGAGGCAGACGCCTTGCGGATCCGTTTTTTGGATCTTTTGTCCCAAGATGCCAATTCTTTTAATGCCTTCATGGAGGCCATGAAACTCCCCAAAGACACCGAGGACCAGAAGGCGAAACGATCGAAGGCCATGCAAGAGGCCCTGCTCCATGCGGCTCGCATCCCCTTGGAGACCGTCCGGGCCATGGGGGAGATGGCCCGCCTGGCCCGGGAAGCGGTGGCGCGTGGCAACCGCAATGCGGTCACCGATGCGGGGACGGCGGCTCTCCTCGCCCGGGCGGCGGCCCTGGCGGCGGCGTACAACGTGCGGGCGAACCTTCTGGCGCTAAAAGACCAAGATGTGGCTGCTCGGCTTCGGCGGGAACTAGAGGATGCGCTGGCAGTTACCCTGGCCACCGCTGACGAAGTGCTTCCCTTGGTGGAAGAAAAGTTAGTCTGATGCGAGAGATGCGGGGAAAGCCCCTGGCGGGGGCGCTAAGGGGTTGGTGCGCTCACACCCTAGGATCTCTAGGGGGAGGGCGCAAGGCCTCTTTGGCTATTCTTCAGGTGGGGGACGACCCCGCCTCGACGGCCTATAGGATCCAAAAGGTGAAGGCCGTAGATGCGTTGGGAGGGGAGGCCCGCGTCGTCCATTTGGAGGCTTCGGCATCCCGGGAAGAGGCTCGAGAGGTGCTACGGCGCTGGGGTGACGACGACGGGGTGGATGGCATCTTCCTGGAGCACCCCCTTCCCCGGGGATGGGAGGATGAGTTCCGATCTCTCATCCCCCTCAGGAAAGACGTGGAGGGGCTGCATCCTGATCACATTGGCCGCATGTACATGGGGGATTCCCAAGTGCCCTTGCCCTGCACCGCCGAAGCGGCGGTCCTCCTCCCCGAGTGGTATGGATGGGGAGATTTTCCCGGAAAAGAGGCCGTGGTCCTGGGCCGGAGCGTCTCCGTGGGACGGGCGGTGGCCCTTTTGCTGCTACACCGCCACGCCACAGTTACCGTACTTCACAGCCGTTCCCGGTCCACGACCGAACACCTCTCCCGAGCAGAGATAGTGGTGGTGGCGGCGGGGCAACGGGGGATCGTCCGAAGCCATGGCTTGCGCCCCGACGCGGTGGTGGTGGACGTGGGGATTCACGTCCAGGAAGACGGATCTCTGGTGGGTGACGTCCTCTGGGACGACGACGCCCCCCGGAGGGCGTTCACTCCGGTTCCCGGCGGGGTGGGGCCCGTCACGGTGGCGCTTCTTTTGAGAAACCTGGTGTGGTCCTACGCCGCCGCCCGAGGGACGCCTTTAGCGTTCCCTTCCACGGAAGAACTCCGGCGGTATGCGACGAGCTGACCCTTCCCGGGGACT
>CALMLW010000187.1 GCA_937868015.1 uncultured Synergistaceae bacterium
CACAGCTCGTCCATCCCCCCCATGAAGCCCCCCTCGGTGGGGTCGTGCATGAAACGGCACCAGGGGCGCAAGATCCGGGCCTCCGGCACCACGGACACCGACGAGGACCATGGGGAGACCTCACGAAGGCCCTCGTCCCCCAGGACGGGCCCCAAAAGGTCCGGTCGATCCGCCGCCAGGATGGTCATGCCCTCGAGGCCCACGTGCTTGGTCACCACCACCACATCTCCCGGACGGATGGCCTGGGCGGAGAGCACCCGATCTGCCGGGCCCAGAAGGGTGCCGCAGAGCACCGGGTCCCGGTAGCGGTCGGAGAACTCCGTGTGCCCCCCCACCACCGCCACGCCGAGCTCCCGACAGGCCTCGTCGACCTCTTTCATGAGCCCCTCCACCTGGCTTCCCGTCCAGCTCCGGGGGAGGATGAGGGTCACCAGGAGGTAGGCCGGATCACCCCCCTTGGCCGCCACGTCGTTGGCGTTGACGTGCACTAGCAGGCGCCCCGCCCCCCGGGAGGCCCCCACGATGGGGTCCGAGGACGCCACCAAAAACCTCCCCGGGGGCCAGTCGATGACCGCCGCATCCTCCCCCACCCCGGGGCCGATGATGACTTCGTCCCGAGGGGCGCCGACGTAGCGCAGGACCCGGGCCTCCAGATCTTCCGGAGGCAGCTTGCCCGAGGGCGACGCCCCAAGACCTTCCGCCATCGTATCGTCTCCTCCTTTAAAACCCTCCAGGAGTGAAGGGGGATGCCCCCTCCAACCCCCCAGAGGACGTTTTTCTCCGGCTGTAGGCGCAGCCGCAGTAGTTTTGCCGGTAAAGCCCTAGGCGCTTGCTTTCTTCCACGGAGCGGGCAAAGCCCCCGCCGCGACGCCACACCCGGGGCTCCCAGGCGAGGCCAAAGGCCCGGGCCACCTTCTCCCCCAGGGCGTTGATGAGGGCGGGATCCTTATGGGGGCTGATAGTGAGGGTGGTCCCCAGGGCCTCGGCCCCCTGGCGCGCCGCCGCCGCCCCCGCCGCCGCCAGCTGAAGGGCGAAGCAGCGAAGGCACCGCCGCCCCCC
>CALMLW010000188.1 GCA_937868015.1 uncultured Synergistaceae bacterium
TTTTGGCGGGGTTCTGGACCCCCTGGGCGGGTCCCCGGGGAACGGCGTGGGCGTCTTACCTCCTGGGGACGGTGGGAGGCTCCGTGTTGGTCCCCCTGCTTTACGGCATCTATTTGGGCATCGCCTTTCTCATCCATCGCACCGTAGAGCGCCCCTGGGCCCAGATCGGGGGCACGGTGGCCCTGACGTTTTCCCTGATGATCATCCTGGGGCTGCAAAGTTTCGGCCTGTATCGCTTGCCCCCTTCTTGGGGAAAGGCGGGACTATGGGGAACCGCCCTAGCAACTTTCCTGTACAAAAACTTGGGAGCCTTTGGCACCGTCCTTGCCGCCCTCGGGGCCCTTTTGGTCGCCATCATGTGCTACGGGAGCTGGGGAGTGGTGTCATCGTGGTGGGAAAGGGCCTTCCGGACCAAACGACCCGAAGGAGAAGAAAAGGCCCCGGAGAGCCCCGACGCCGATCTCCGGGCTTCAAAGAGCTCTATTCCTGCGGCGGAGGAAACCCCAGAGGCTTCCTTGGGAGACCCTTACTGGGCCTTCGCAGGCTTCGAAGTCCCCACCGCCATCGCTTCCGAGGAGGGGCCTTTGCCGCGCTTTACCCCGGACACCCCTTCCGATATGGATCCTCGGGAAAACCTCATCCTACGAAGGGGTCGGTCCCCCAAGCTCCTGAATGCTCCGGAAGGGCCCGGGATTGATGTCCCGGCCTCCCGTGGTGCGGAAGAAAGACCTCCGGCGAATCCCCCTCTGTCGCCCCCATCACCCCTTGGGAAACCCTCCGCGCTCTGCCCGGAAGGAGAGGCCGTCATGGCCTCAGGCCCCACGACGGAAGGGGAATGGAGCGATGACGGCTTTGCCATCCCCCTGGACGTGGAACCAGGAAAGTTTCCCGCCCCTCTAGACGCCCTGGGCCCCGCCGAGGAAGACCGCTCTCAAGACCTCTCTCCGGAGCTTTTGGCCCAGGGGCAGCGGATCGTCGCCACCCTGAAAGAATTCAGCGTGGAGGCTTCTCTGGCGGAAACGGTGACGGGGCCCACGGTGGTGCAGTTCCGCCTACAACTGGCCCCGGGGATCAAAGTCAGCCGGATCTCGGGCCTGAGCAATGACCTGGCGGTGGCCTTACCCACTCCCAGCCTCCGGGTGGAAGCACCCATCCCCGGAAAGCCCTACGTGGGAATCGAGATCCCCAGCCCGCACCGGCGATCCGTTTCTCTACGGTCGGTCATCGGAGCGGAGGCCTTTCTGAACACCCGGGCCACCCTTCCCCTGCCGCTGGGGGTGACCATCGACGGCCGTCCTCTGATCCTTCCCCTGGAAGACATGCCTCACCTTCTGGTGGCGGGCACCACGGGGTCGGGAAAGAGCGTCTTTATCTCCAGCTGCCTGATCGGGCTCACCTACCTCCGACGCCCGGAGGAGGTCCGGTTGATCCTCATCGATCCCAAGCAGGTGGAGATGGCGCTTTACGAAAGACTTCCGCACACGCTGGCCGCCCCGGTCACCGACCCCAAAAAGGCCCTCCACGCCTTCAACTGGGCCATTCAGGAGATGGAGCGCCGGTACGCCCTCTTTGCCCAGGCCCGGGTGCGCCACCTCCAGCTCTATAACGCCAAAGTACTACCCAAAGACGTGCTGCCTCACATAGTGATTGTGGTAGACGAGCTTGCCGACCTCATGATGACGGCCCCCAAAGAAGTGGAAGATGCCATCTGCCGCTTGGCCCAGAAGGCCCGGGCCACCGGGATTCACCTGATCATCGCCACTCAGCGCCCGTCGGTCAACGTCGTCACGGGCCTCATCAAAGCCAACGTCCCGGCTCGCATTGCCTTCACCCTACCGTCACAGGTGGATTCTCGCACCATCATCGATGTGGCGGGGGCTGAGAGACTCCTGGGGCGGGGAGACATGCTCCTCCTAACTTCTCGCTTCCCCAAGCCGATCCGATGCCAAGCCGCCTGGATCGAAGAGCAGTACATCTTGGAGTATATTT
>CALMLW010000189.1 GCA_937868015.1 uncultured Synergistaceae bacterium
GACAGGGCGATCTTTAGGTCCTCGGTGAGGGTCTCAAGCCTGGTGGCGAGTTCTTTGCCTCGCCCTGGGGCGAGGTTGATCGCGATGGGGTGTCCCGCGTCTTTGAAGTTGTAGACGTAAACCCAGTCGTCGGGCACCGGTTGTCCCTTGGCAAGCTCTTGGAGCTGGCGCAGCGCGTAGGTGGTCCGCCCCGTGCCGGGAGAACCCACGACGAAGAGGTTGTACCCCTTAGACGGCACGCTGAGCCCGAAGGCCACGGCGCGTACGGCTCGGTCTTGTCCTATGAGGCCGTCGAGGCCTTTTATGTCATCGGTAGAAGAAAAACCCAGTGATAGCGCATCGGTACGCCGCCGAAGCTGAGGGATGGGAAGAAGTGCCTTTTCGCGAACGGACATGGAGGTCAGTGCTCCTTTCTGTTTGTCCAAAGGGTGTCTTTTCAAAAAACTCCTATTACTCTCCCCATGGTATATCGGAAACGGCGGGGATGTCTACCGAAAATGTCGCCTTCTTCGCGCCCCGGGGGTCAAGTTAAAACACCATATTTTTGATCAATACTCCCGCCCCTTTTGGGCCAGGATCCCCGATTGGTACGGGTGGCGGATTTCTTCCATGTGGGTCACAATATCCGCCAGTTCTTGTATACTTTTAGGGGCTCCTCGCCCGGTGATGACCACCTCTACGCTGGGCAGGCGATTTGTCAGAGCGAAGAGGACGGACTCCTCCGGAACCAGGCCAAAATCCAGGGCGACGTTGAGTTCATCCATCACAACCAGGTCGTGCAGACCGTCGTGAAGCCAGGTGGTGGCCACTTCTAGCCCCCGGAGAGCCTCGGAGAAGTCCTCGGGCCAGGGATCCGATTTATGGACGTACTCAGCCCGCCCGGTGCGCACCAAAGTGACCCCGGGCAAGAGCTCCAGGCCCGCGATTTCTCCGTAGAAATCCCATCCTTTGAGAAATTGCACCACTCCACACCGAGCCCCGTGCCCGACGGCGCGGAGCACGAGGCCCAGGGCGGCGGTGGTTTTGCCTTTGCCATTCCCGGTATAAAGGTGGATCATGCTGCGGTCAAACAAGGTCATGACGATGAGCTCCCTTTCTCGTCCGATGGCGGGGCCTTTTTTCGGGCGGAGCCCCGGGGGGAGTGTCGTGACAAACTCCAGGACTCCCGGACAGGACAGGGCTCCGGCTAAGCTACGATAGAAGCGATGGAGAGGATGACTTTTGCCTTGATAAACGATCCTTTGGACCAAGCGGTCGTCTCCCGATGGCAGGTGACCGGCATCGTACAAGGCGTGGGTTTTCGCCCCCTTTGCGCCCGTCTGGCCCGCGAGCTCGCCCTGGGAGGGGGAGTGCGAAACACTTCCCGGGGCGCGGAGCTCGAACTTCAAGGAACTCCCGGGCAGATTGCCATATTTTTTCGCCGCCTCCAAGAGGAACTTCCTCCCCTGGCTCGCGTGGATGCCGTGATCCAGGAGGACGAAATTCCCTTGAAGGGGGATCTCTTGGGGGGGTTTTTCATTGCGGAGAGCGCCTCGGATACGCCTTCCGGAGCCCTTCTCCCCCCCGATGTGGCCACTTGTCCCGCATGTCTGCGCGAGTTGAGAACTCCGTCCGATCGCCGCTTTAGGTATCCTTTCACGAACTGCACCAACTGTGGTCCTCGGTTTTCCATCGTGGAGTCTTTGCCCTATGACCGCCCTCGCACCACCATGCGATCCTTTCCTCTTTGTCCCCACTGTGAAGAAGAATACCACGACCCGACGGATCGGCGCTACCATGCCCAGCCCATTGCTTGCCCCATCTGTGGCCCTCGCCTCCGGTGGACCGACCGATCGGGCACGATGCTGGCCGAGGGAGAAGAAGCCCTGTGCCTCGCCTCGGAGGCATTGGTCTGCGGAAAGATCGTGGCCGTGAAGGGGCTTGGGGGATATCACCTGGTCTGTGACGCCGGGAGTGAAGAAGTGGTTGGGCGGCTACGCCGGGCCAAAGGACGCCAGCATCGTCCTTTGGCTCTCATGGTGCGCGACATGGCCACGGCGGAATCTCTGGTGGTGTTGCGCCCGGAAGACCGAGATCTGCTCCGCTCTCCCCAGGCCCCCATACTCCTTGCCCCCGCCAGACCGGGGGCCCCCGTGGCTCCTTCGGTGGCCCCCGGACAGAGCGATTTGGGGGTGATGCTTCCCTATACCCCCCTCCACCATTTGTTGCTCGAAAGCCTGCCATGTTGCGTTTTTACCAGCGCCAACGCCAGCGGAGAGGCCCTGGTGGCCGAAGACCACGAGGCCCTGGATCGGCTCGGGGACATGGCGGACTTCTGGTTGGCCCACGATCGGCCCATACGGCGGCGGGTGGACGACTCGGTTCTCCGGACTTGGGAAGGGGGACACATCTTGGTGCGGAGGTCCCGGGGTTTTGCCCCCGCACCCCTGAGGTCTTCCAGGGAACTGCCCGCCCTGTGTGCCGCCGGGGGAGAAATGAAATCCACCTTTGCCCTTGCCCAGGGGCGGGACGTTTTCTTGAGCCCTTATCTGGGGAACTTGCGCCACTTGTCCGCCGCAGAGCTCTATCGGGAGACCCTGGGGCACTTTAGAGACCTTTTCTCCCTCCACCCTCGCCTATTGGTCCACGACGGACACCCTCAATACCTTTCCACCCAGATTGCCCGGGAGATCTTTTCTCCGGAGGAGGAATTGACGGTACAACACCACCACGCCCATTTCGCCTCGGTGCTTTGGGAGAAGGGTTGGGCGGGGCCCGCCCTGGGAGTTATCTTCGACGGCACGGGATATGGCGAGGACGGGACGGTGTGGGGGGGAGAGTTTTTTATTGGCGACAGGAAACAGGTGCAGCGGGTGGCCTCTCTAGCGCCCTTTCCCCTTTTGGGAGGAGACCGGGCTGCAGAGGAACCTTGGCGTTCGGCCCTGGCCTTGGCCCGGGAATCCCTGGGCAAGACGGCGGGAGAAGATTGGGCGAAGGAGCTTTGGCCCCGTCGCCAGCGGGCCGTGGAGCAGGGGCGATCTCTGGGGGATATGGGGCCCCTCACCACTTCCTGCGGGCGCTGGCTCGACGGGGTAGCGGCCCTGATGGGAGGGCCCGAAGTCGTAACCTACGACGGTCAGGGTCCCATGGAGATGGAATCTTGGGCGTGGGACAACCCATCTTGGCCGGAGGAGGAGTCCCCTTTCTCCTGGGAAAGGGACGATGGAGGTATGTTCCGTCTGGATTGGCGCCCTGCGGTGCGATGGCTCCGGGAGCGGATGGGAGATCGCGTTCCCCGTCCTGCCCTCGCCCGGGGGCTCTTGCGAGGGTTGGTTTCGGGGATTACGAATCTCCTGGAGGAGATGGCTCTCCCTCCTCGAGCCATGCCGGTGGTCCTATCGGGGGGAGTTTGGCAGAACCGATTCCTCCTGGAGGAGACGGTGAAACGTGGGGAGCGCCGGGGATACGACGTCTGGGTGCCCCGGTTGGTGTCCCCCAATGACGAAGGGATTGCCCTGGGCCAGGTGGCCGTGGCCGCCGCTCGAAGGGAGTGAAGACTCTATTCTTTTTTCCTCAGGGATCGACCGAAGCCTTCTGGAGTTCGCCGATGTTCTGCCGTACCCAGGCGAGGTGCTCTTCCAGGTTGGAGGCATCGACCAAAAGGCCGAAATCTTCCGGACCTTCGTAGGGGATTCCCAAGAGGCGTTGCATGATGTACTCCCCCACCTGGGGGGAAAAATGGTGCGCGTCCTTGTAGTTTCCCAGGTCTGCGGTGATACGGTTGACATACATGAAGTTCCATACGGCGCCGAAGGCCTCGACGAGCTCTCTCATCCATCGGGCGTAGTCCTCCCATCTTCCCTCCTCAAGGAGCGCCTGGAGCAACACCGCCGATTCCGGCGTCGTGAAGACCTTGAATTCTGTGGACGATCGATTTTTTAAAAGAGAAGAGTAATCCCCATAGGGAGAATCGTAAAAGTAGTCCCCGTAGATGTGCTCTTTGTAGTATGCCCGCTGTTCCTCGACCACTCGTCGCTTTTCCCCTTGGTCTGGGATCAGAAAAACCCTGGAAAGAGCGCGACGACGGTAGTCTCCGTCGGGGTTTTTCCATCCCGCGTTAAGAGCCAGGTCTACTAAGCTGTGGCTCAGGGCACCGAAACTAGTGGCGGTGCTCCACCGGGAAAAGGGACTCTGGGCGTGTTCTATGTAGGTTTTAGGGGGGGCAAAGGCGTCCAGGGATCGCAGCCTTCCGTTGGTGCCGAAAAAATCAACCCCCAAGATGATGAGGCGGAAGGGGCGCCCCTGTCGAGATTGGGCAAAATCGACGAAAGGGGCGTACTCTCGGGGTTTCATGCTGCTCACGGCATAGTTAAAAAAACTTCGACCGGGCACCTCGGGGGGAGAGATATAAGTCACCCGGCTGCTCCCCAACAGGATCGTGTCGTGGGAAAAGGGCAAGAAATTCACGTAATTAGTCTTCTGTTGGCGCTCGTCGAACCCCTCGCTCAAGTCGTTCCAGGACGAATAAAATCCGAAACACCAAAGGGGATCCACGGCCACGTTTAGGGCTACGACAAGGATCTGGAGAGCGCTGACCCCTCCCAGGACGGAGAGCACCCATTTCTTCCAGGATGGAAAATTCATGATTTTTCCTCGCTCTTCCTCTCTAGAACTGAAAATATAAAAACTCCGACACTTCTGTCAGGGACAGTAGGGCCCCGAGGGCCGCCCCCGCGACCAGAGCCCCCGTGCGCCAGGAGGGGGTCGCGAGGTGCCGGTCGCACCAAACGGTGCTGCGGGGGAAGAAAAGACAGAACCCCAGGGCCCCCGCCAGGGCCCCCACCTCTCCCAGGCCTCCGGGCATCGTCCCTCGAGCTAGCGCATCGGCGACCGCCCCCATGCCGTGGAATCCCATCATACCCTGAAAAAGGTCCCCAGCGCGCTCCAAGGAAGGGGCCCGAAATATGACCCATCCCATTACTACGGCGAAGAACGTGAGGCTCCACCCTACCCCGAGGGGCAAGGGGCGAAGGCCGTAGCGGGCGCGCAGGGCTTCCCAGAGGTGATAGGCGACGAGAAAAAAACCGTGAAGGGTTCCCCAGAGAACAAAGGTCCAGGCGGCCCCGTGCCAGAGCCCCCCCAGAACCATGGTGACCAGGAGGTTCAGGTACCTCCGGAAGGGGCCCCGTCGATTTCCCCCCAGGGGGATGTACAGATAATCTTTCAGGAAACGGGAAAGGGTCATGTGCCATCGGCGCCAGAACTCCCCGATGGAAAGGGCCTGGTAGGGCGATGCGAAGTTCTCCGGCAGGCGGATGCGAAATAGCTTGCCGAGCCCCAGGGCCATGTCGGAGTATCCGCTGAAGTCGAAGTAGATCTGGAACGTGTAGGCCAGGGCCCCACTCCAGGCCTCCAGGGCGGAAAGGGGACCGGAGGCGTCGAAAGTGGCCCCCACCCAAGGAGAGAAGGAATCTGCCAGGACCACTTTCTTGAACAGGCCAAAGGCCAGTAGGGCGATCCCCTGGGCCAAGGAGTGCCAGTGAAGCTGAAAGGTCTCTTTTAAGCGAAATTGAGGCAACAGATCGTCGTGATGCACGATGGGCCCGGCGATCAGCTGAGGAAAGAACGTCACGAAAAGTGTGTATTCCAAAAGACTCTTCGCGGTGGTTCGGTTTTGGTAGGCATCTATTAAGTAGGCGATTTGTTGAAACGTAAAAAACGAAAT
>CALMLW010000190.1 GCA_937868015.1 uncultured Synergistaceae bacterium
CCCGCGCCCCTGTGCCCCGCGCCCCTGTGCCCCGCGCCCCTGTGCCCCGCGCCCCCGTGCCCCGCGCCCCCGCATGCCTCCGTGCCCCCGCGCCCCACAGAGGCCATCCCCTCGTCACCCCTCTTTTTCCTTTCCCGGTGCACCTCAGACGACCCATAGAAGGAGGATTGACAGATCCGAGACGAGGGGGTAGCATACCGTCCAGACGGTCTGTTTTTTCCGAGAGAGGAGAGAGGGGCATGGCAAAGAAGAACCCATGGGAGCTCCGCTCCGAGGGCTCCGGGGGAAAGGGTAGCGAGAAATTCTCGGGCCTTCCTCGGCCTAAGGAGGGCGGAAAGACTTCCCGGAGAGCGCTTCGCGGCGGGGGAGAAGGCCTTGCCGTGGAGCCTGACGCGGAAGAAAATGGTTCGAGCGACGGCCCCCCCGGAAGTTAACCGGCCGGAAAGGGGAGGGAAAAGCTTCAGAGATGCGGTTTTGGATGCGGCGGAAGACCTCATCGTGGAGCGCGGCGCGGCGGGGGTGAGCCTGGACAAGGTGGCGGCCCGGGCGGGGGTGAGTAAAGGAGGCCTTTTGCACCACTTTCCTTCCAAAAACGCCCTGGCGCAGGCCCTCATCCGGCGGATGGTGGACACGCTCCACGAGGTGCGGGACGCGGAGCGGGGGGAGGGACCCCTTGACGCGGAGTTGATCATCCGGACCCACATCTCCTGGTGGAGTCGGGTGGATTCAAAGCGGAGACGCCTTTACACATCCTTGCTCGCCGCCACGGCCCACGACCCCGACCTGGTGGCTCCCTTTGCCTGGGAGTACGAAAAAGAGCTGCAAAACTACGAAGATGCGGGGATCCTTCCCGGCCGGGTGTCGGTGATCATGATGGCGCTCCACGGCCTGTGGATGATGGAGCTCCTGGGGATCACCCTGGGGGATTACAATCAGAGATTGTTCATGGACGAGCTTTTCCGATTAGCGAAAACATCCTCCCCGGAGGGAGAAAAAGAAAGGGCGGTGGATTCCCATGCCTAAAAGGGTCCTGATGCTGGCTACGCTGATGATCCTGGCGCTGGGAGGATATGGCGTGGTTCGTTTTGTGGGGCCCGCCAACTCGCGAGAGGTCAAGGGGGCGTCGGTGGACCAGCCCCAGGCGATGCCTGTCGTGACAGCTCTAGCCGAGGTGAGATCCTTCGAGGATTCGGTGAAGGTCCAGGGGACCCTCCGGGCCAAGAACTTCGCCCTGGTCTCTCCCCGTTCGGACGGCATGCTGGAAGAGATCGCCGTGAGTGAAGGAGACCCGGTGGAGGCGGGCAAGACGCTGCTTTTCCGAGGGGACACGACGAACTTGGAAAAGCGGGTGCAGATGGCCCGCCAGGACCTTTTGGCCGCCCGTTTCGCCCGGGAACAACAGGCCGCGTCGGTGCGCAAGACTGACGTGGAGCTTCGTCGGGCGAAAAGCGACTTTGACCGCTTTGAAGCCCTGTACCGGGAACAGGCGGTGAGCCAGAGCGTTTACGAGGATAAGCAAGCCGTATACGATCAGCTCCAATCCATGAGGCAGCTGGTGCAAAGCGGCCTCGCCATGGCCCGGGAGGCGGAGCGCAAGGCGGAGGCCTCTCTGGCCATGGCGGAAAAGGACCTCCAGGACGCCTATATGTACGCCCCTATCAGCGGCGTGGTGACTAAGCGCATGGCGGAGCCCGGAGAGGTGGGTAGCCGAGGAAAACCCATTCTGCGCATCGACGACGTGGGGACCGTGGAAGCGGTGGCCTACCTTCCGGGACAGTTCTATGGCGACGTGCGGGAGGGAAGGACCTCCGTGCGGCTGGGAGAAGAGGAGCGCTGGGAGCGCGTCGCCCCTGTGACGTATAAGAGCTCCGTGGTGGACCCCACCCTGCGGACCTTTGAGATCCGCACGGTGCTTTCGGGAGATGGGGAGCACGTGGTGCCGGGGGTGCTAGTGAACATGCGGGTGGTGCGCACGGAGCGCCGGGGAGTGGGGGTTCCCTACGAGGCCCTGCTGGAGCGCAACTCGGGAAAGGTGATTTTTCT
>CALMLW010000191.1 GCA_937868015.1 uncultured Synergistaceae bacterium
CTTGCGGGCACCTGGGAAGTGAAAACCATGGCGCTGGGGGTTCCCAAGGCGGCGTTGCTGTTGGCGCTGCCCGTGGGGATGTTGTTGCTGGGGCTCCAGCTTTTTCTGGGGGCCTTGCTCCCCCCCGAAAACTCCGAAAGGACCGAAGGCCCATGATGTGGTGCGCCCTGCTGGGGGCTTTCTTTCTGCAGATGCTTCTGGGCATTCCGCTCTTCGTGGGGCTTGTGGCCACGGCCTTTCTGGGGGTGGCATCTCTCGGGAACGAAAGCCTCTTCCGGGTGATTCCCCAGCAGTTCTTCGGGGGCATGGACGTCTTTTCTCTGCTGGCCATTCCCTTTTTCCTCCTCACGGGGACGCTCATGAACCGCGCCGGGCTCACGGACCGCCTCATGGATTTCTGCCGTCTGCTGGTGGGATCCGCCCGAGGAGGGCTGGGGTACGTCAACGTGGTGGGGGGCATCATTCTGGCGGGGGTAAACGGCTCCGCCGCCGCCGACGCCTCCGCGCTGGGCTCCCTCCTCATTCCCGCCATGGAAAAAGATGGCTTTCCCCGGGCCTACGCCGCGGGACTCACCGCCGGCAGCGCCCTCATCGGTCCCATCATTCCCCCCAGCATTTTCATGGTCATCTATGCTTCCATGACCAACGCCTCCATCGGAGGGCTCTTCGCTGCGGGGGTGGTGCCGGGGTTTTTGCTGGGAGGGGCCTTCCTCGCCATGAACGCCCTGTGGTCCGCCCGATACCGCTTTCCCTTCTCCGACGGCGCCGCGGTGCGGGCCCGCAAGGGGGAGATCCTGAAGCGATCCGTCGGGGCCCTGGTGGCGCCGTTGCTCATCATCGGGGGCATCGTCGCCGGCGTCGTCACCCCCACGGAATCGGGGGCTCTGGCGGCGGCGTACTGTGCCGCCGTGGGATTTTTTGGCACACGGCAGCTGACCCTCCGGGGGCTGGGAGAAGCTCTGGTGGAAACGGTGCGCCTCACCAGCGCCATTTTTCTCATCATGGGAGCCGCCACCTCCGTGGGGTGGCTCCTCAAGTGGGAACGGGTGCCCCAGACGGTGGCCGCCGCGCTGGCGGGGTGGGGGCTTCTGGACACCCCCCTGCTGCTGCTTCTGACCCTGAGCGCCCTGACCTTCGTCATCGGCATGTTCATGGAAGAGGTGGCGGTGCTCACGCTCCTCACCCCCATCTTCGCCCCCCTCGCCGCCCGGGCGGGCATCGACCCCCTGCACTTCGGCGTCGTCATGACCCTCAACGTCACCATCGCCCTCATCACGCCCCCCGTGGGGGCCTGTAACTACATCGTGGCGGCGGTGGGGCGGGTGCCCCTGGGGGAACTCTTCCGGGAGATCTGGCCCTTCATCGGGGTGGCCGTGGGCACGCTCCTCCTCCTCATCCTCTGTCCTCCCCTCACCACCGCCCTGCCCCGGGCCCTGGGGCTGTGAGGCCCCGGAGGGCGCGAAATCCCAGGGACGCATCCAAGGGCCTTTCTCTTCGAGCATCCAAAGGCGTTTTCCCTTTGCTTCGCCGTCTCCCTCGTGTATCATGGGCCCCACGAGCCCTCCGGCGTTTCTAGGGCTCCCGGGAGCGTGAAAGATCATATCACCCGCATTGATCATCGTCTTATGTCTTCTCACGGCGGTCTGTTGGGCCGCTTCACCCCTTTTGCTCATGGTGGGGATGCGAAGCGCGAACCTCTACGAGGTCAACTTCATCCGAGCCCTGGGATTCACCGGGGTGTGCGGTGCATGGCTTTTGGCCACCGACCCCTCGGCGATGATCTGGCACCATCCCCTGTCCCTCCTGGGGGCCGTGGGGGCCAATGTGATGTTGGGCAACATCCTGGGAGATCTGCTCTACTTTCAATCCCTTTCCGATATCGGCGTGAGTCGCGCCGCCGCCATCACCAGCACTTACCCCCTGGTGGCGGCGGGCATTTCGGCCTTCTGGCTGAAAGAGCCCCTCACCATGCCCCTGATCCTGGGGACGGCGAGCATCGTGGGGGGGCTTATCCTGCTTCGCCTCGAGGGAACGTCTGCCGACGCCCAAGTCCGGGCCCACCCCGTGCGGGGCTTTCTGTGGGCCCTCATGGCGGGGATTTTTTGGGGCATGGGCATCCCCATCACCAAGTGGTTGGTAGCCTCCCAACAGGTGCCCCCATCCACCGTCAACCTCTGGCGATCCCTGGTGTTGTTGCTCTTTTCCGGCGCCCTATGGCTATGGCCCCGCCGAGGAACCCCCCTGGGGAGCCGATTCCGGCGCCTGGGGACCATCCCCCCGGCGGGGTGGGTCACCATCCTGGCCTCGGGGGGAGTGAGCCTCGGCGTGGCAGGTTTCATCTTCATCTCCGTACTGCGATTCGCCCCCGCCTCCATGGTGACTCCCCTCACCTCCGTGAACCCGCTCCTCTCCACCCTCTTTGCGGTCTGCTTCATGGGAGAGAGGTTGCGGCGGATCCAATGGATCGGCTCGGTCCTGGTGGTGGTGGGATCGGCCGCTGTGGGGATGTGACCGAAAGGGGTGGCGGGGGTCGCCCCGGGGCCCCCGAGGGGGCAAGAGAAGGAACTGGGCCCGGATCACTTCCGCGAGGTCTGCGGCGGCACCGTCCTCCGTCGCACCATAACGCCACAAAAAAACTCCCCGGACCTTGGGCCCGGGGAGTTTTTCGCGCGCAGGAGTCCAAAAGGGGTAATCTAAATCTACTTACCCTTTTTCGTCGCCTTGGGGGCGGGGGCCACCTTCTTCAGGTAGACGTTGCCCTCGGGGATGAAGTGCTCTCCCTCGGGGGGAGATACGATCTGGAAGAGCATGATGTCTTTTTTGGGGCCCTCCAGCCGCATCATGGCCCGACCCTCGGCGTCGCAGGCGTAGCTGCGGATCTTCACCAGGATGGCGCCGTCCACGAAGTTGTCGGAGAAGATGCTGATCTCACCATTGCTGGAATCCACTTTGGCTCCGTCTTCCGCCGTGGCCTTGTGGCTTCCCTTCACCAGGATGGGGGGCTTACCCTTCTCCTTCTGGACCTTCTGAGCCAGCTCCAACACCAGGGTCTTGCCGTCCTTCTCCCACTTCCACGTGCCCGAAAAATCGGGCATGGCCGCCGCCGCAGCCATGGAAGCGAAGGCCACCAGAGCCAGCACCGCCACCACCGATACCACTGTCTTCCGCATGTACTTCACTCCTCCTTCATAGATCCTCGTCGCCTTCCGACGCTTGGAGATATTATCACGGGGCGGCCTTTTTTGCCACCGCTCTTTGGCTTATTTCGGAGAGAAAAGGCCGGGGCGAAGGGGGGGCGGGGCGAGATCCGCAGGCCTTTGCCTTTCCCTTTTTCGCCCACCGCCCTCGATTCTTTTTTGGGACTCGCGCTATAATCCCCTCTAGGAGGGGGGATTTCCCGGTGAAGGTCAAGGCAAATCGTCAGGTCCTAAAGGGGGCCCTGGGGATCGGGGCGGCCCTGGCCCTGGGGGCCGCTATCCTGGTGGCGTCGACGCCGAAGGAGGCGGTGTACGTCTTGTGCCTCCACCACGTGGCCCCCGTCCCCGGGGAGGACGGAGGAATGTATGTTTCCCCCGGGGAGTTCGCCTCGCTATTAGCCCGGCTCCGACAAGGGGGGGCGGCCTTTCTCTCCTTGGAGGAGTTCCGCCGGTGGATCGAGGGGACCGGTCCCATCCCCCCCGTTTCCGTGCTTCTCACCTTCGATGACGGCTATGAGGACAATGCCTCGGAGCTACTGCCCATCCTTCGGAGTTTCGACGTCCCCGCTGCGGTCTTCGTGGTGGGGGCCAACGTGGGGACCCCGGGGAGGCTTTCGGCGCCCCAGATGCGGGCCATGGCCCAAAGCGGCCTGGTGGCCTTTGGCAGCCACACCCAGCACCACCGGGACCTCCGGGGGCTGTCGGCGGCCCAACTCACCGAAGAATTTGCCGGATCTCGGGCCTTTCTCGAAGGCCTTCTCGAGGTCTCGGTGGACGTTTTGTCCTACCCCAACGGCCGCAATGGCCCCGCCATCCGCCGCATGGCGGCCAAGAGCGGCTACGCCCTAGCCTTCGGCACGGAGGGGGCCCCTTGCACCCGGAGCTCCGACCCCATGAACCTGCCGCGCTACACCCCGGGGGCCTTCTCCCGGGCCCTGGGGTGGCGTCTGGCGATCCGACGTCTGTTGGAGTGACTCCGGCCTACTCCATCCCCGAGGCGTCCCGCACCCGACGCTCCAGCTCTTCCAACTCCCGCACCACGTCGGCGGGCAGGGCACGCCAGAGTTTTTCCCGGGCCCGGCGCCCCAGCTCGTCCCGGGAAAGGCCTCGCTCCCTCCCCAAGGGCCCCCAACCGATCTTCTCCCGGCCGCAGTAGAGGTCCATGTCGAGGATCCGTTCCCCCGTGGCGTCGTACTCCAGTCCCATGAGGAACTCCTTCACCACGGAAGGCGCCAGGAAGGTGAGCAGCCGGATGCGGTAAACCCGCACCACGAGCAGCATCCTCGCCGCCTCTCGGGTCCATCCTTCGCTGAAGGGAAAGCCCATTTCCAGGGCGTCGAGCACCAGCTCCACCCGACGGATGTGCTCCGGATAGAGGTCGTACTTGTCGTAGATCTGCACCTGGACCTCACCCCAGGTCGCGTCCCCCAGGCTCTGGCTGAAGAGCTCGAAGGCCCGGGGGCGGAGGCGCCGGTAGGCCAGGTCAAAGGGCAGGTCGAGCACCAGCACTTCGGGGTGCAGGTCTTGCCACAAGACGGGGCGGTTCAGAGGGCGAGAGGTGCACCCCACCACCGTTCCCGAGCGGAGGCGCCACTCGAAGAGGGCATCCAAGGACGCCACCGTGCCCCCCAGCTCCCGGCGAATGTCTTCCAGCACAGAGGATCCCTTCCCGAAGGACCGGAGGAAGATCCACCGGGGCAGGAGCCGGGATTCCTTCAGGCCCGAATCCCCTTTTACGTTCAGGAGGGCACAAAAAATCTCTGCGGGCGAGGCGTTACAGAGCCCCACGGAGAGGTCTCCCCCCGAGGAGTCCTCCACGTGGAGCACGGTCTGGTCCTCCCGGGACTGGTCCACCGGATCGACAAGCCCAAAGGTCGCCTCGAAGTTATGGATTAAAAAGCTCCGGAGGGCTTCCCCTTCTCCTCGTAACATCAGAAAGTGCGGTCCACTGCGGATGAGCGACAGCATCGCCATTCCTCCTCTCTGAGTCTTACCCTGCGAGCGACGGCGCCGGACCGGGCCACCGCCCTCCAAGTCCCGGGCGTCCCTTTCCCGCCCGGATGCCGTTTTAGGCCTCGAAATCTTCGGGGGGATCGGCGGCGGGGAGGGCCATTTCCACCCGCAACCCCCCTCCCGAGGGGTTCTCCGCCCGGATGATGCCCCGGTGAAGTTTCACCGCCCGGGCAGCGATGGCGAGCCCCAACCCCGCCCCCCCCTCTCCGGTGCGCTCCCGGGCCCGCTCGCTCCTCACGAAGGGACGAAAGATACTCCCCAAATCCCCATCGGGGACCCCAGGGCCCCAGTCCCGCACCGCCAAACGCACCGGCCGGGCCCCGGAGGGTTCTCGCCGGAGGTCAATTCCCACCGACGTACCCCCGGGGGCGTAACGCAGGGCGTTGCGGACCACGTTCTCCAGAGCGCTGCGCAGCAGGGATTCGTCCCCTCGGACCCATATGCCGGGGGTCAGATGGGGCTCCACTTGCTTCCCTCCGCTTTCCGCCTCGAAGGCCCCATCTTCCGCCACTTGCCTCACCAGGGTACTCAGGTCCACCAGGTCGTTCCGGGCGGGGCGATTCATCATGTTCAGGGAAGAAAGGGATAGGAGGGAGCTCACCAGCTCTTCCAGGCGGTGGAGCTCTCGCTCCACCCGATCCAAAGGCGCCGCCCCTTCGGGAAGCTGCTTTTGGGCCAGGGCCAGGGCCAGAGAGGCCCGGGTGAGGGGGGATCGCAGCTCGTGGGAGACGTCCCCCAGGAGGCGGCGCTGGGACAGGAGGAGCCCCTGCATGCGGTCCGCCATGGCGTTGAAGTCTTCCATGAGGGCTCCGATCTCATCCTTGTGACGATAGGCCTGGCGAGGGGCCCGGGCCCTCATGTCTCCCGAGGCGAAGCGTCGTACCGCCTCCCGGAGTTGGAGCAGGGGGCGGGAGATATGATGGGCGAGCTGCCAAGCCATGACCCCCACCACCAGAAGCACCGCCCCCACGCGCAGGATCAGGGCGGGGAGAGCGCTCTGCCAGGAGGGCCATTCCGCCTGGAGCACCAGCACCCCCGGCGGATTCTCCAGGGGCACCACCAGCAGGGTCTGGGTGCCCCGGGCGCTCCGGGAGGGGCTCCGGGAGGTGAGGGTCTTCTGGGCTTCCCGTCGCACCATGTCCGACACCGACCGCCCCAGGCGTTCCTCCCCTGTGGCGTCGAAGAGAAATCCCCGGATGCCCACAGTGGTCTCCAGCAGGTCGAGCCGGGCCCGGGCCGCTTGGGCGCCGTGCTGACGCCACAGATCTCCCAATCCCTGGCCGAAGAGGGTAGCGGCCTGGAAGACCCCCCGCTCCCAGCGTTCGGCGGGAAGCTCCGGTGCCAAGGTCCCCGTGACCATCTGAAAGGCCAGGAGGGCCACCGCCAGGGTAAACCAGAACCAGAGAAGGAGTCTCAGAAAAAACCGGGACATGCGAACAGGTACCCTTCCCCCCGCAGGGTACGAATACGGGGGCTTCCGTCGGCAAAGGGACCCAATTTGCGACGCAGGTTGCTCACGTGCACGTCCAAGCTCCGGTCGAAGGGCTCCAGGGGGCGGTCCAGGGCCGCCCGGGCAAGGCGATCCCGGGGCACCACCCGGCCGGGGGAGCGCATGAGGGCTTCGAGGAGTTTGAACTCCACCCCGGTAAGATCCACCTCTTTCTTGTCGCATCGCACGGACCGAGAGCTGGAATCGAGCACCACGTCCCCCACCGCGAGGCGGGTCATGGATTCCCCCCTGTCCCCGTGGCGTCGCAGCACGGCCCGGATGCGGGCCACCAGCTCCCGGGGGTTGAAGGGTTTGGGTAGGTAGTCGTCCGCCCCCATCTCCAGCCCCACGATGCGATCCACGTCATCCCCCCGGGCGGTGAGCATGAGCACCGGCATGGTCGAACGACCCCGGAGCTCCCGGAGCACCTCAAAGCCGTTGCGGCCAGGGAGCATGACGTCCAGTAACATCATGTCGAAATCCTTCTCCAGGGCCCGGACAAGGCCTCCGGCGCCATCGTGGGCGAACTCCACCGCAAAGTTCTCCGAAGCCAGATACTCCCGCAGGAGCTCACAGAGCTCCACGTCATCGTCCAGCAAGAGGATCTTCCGCATTTTCCACCCCCTCCTTCCGGGATGACGGCTCCTCCGCGAGGCACGAGGCGCAGAGGCCAGAAACCACCAGCTGCTTGTCCGTGACCCGGGCCCCGGGGGGAACGGCCACCGTGGGCCAGGGTTGCCCCTCCAGGCACCACATGCGACCGCAGGCGGTGCAAAGAAAGTGCGGATGCCCCCCGGGACACCGGGGGGTCTCGGCGACGTGGGCCCGAAAGCGCCAGACCCCGTCGGTACCCTGGATGCGATGCACCACTCCGGACCGCTCCAAGGCCTCCAGGGCCCGATAGAGGGTCACCCGATCGCCGTGAGGCATCCGGGCCAGGAGCTCTCCGTGGCTCAAGGGACCTTCGGCCCGGCGCAGCAGTCCCAGCAGGGCCTCCCGGAAGGGCGTCCGGCGCAACCCCGCCCGGCGCAGCGCTTCTCGCTCGGGGAACCCCTCTTCATCCATCGCTCCTGCCCCCTTATCACACTTACCGAAAGCTCCGGCGGCGCCCCTTCTCCCCCATTATACGAAAGTCCTCATTTTTCGCCACCTTTGTGTCCCTAGGAAGCAAAAGAAGGCGAAAGGCCCTCCTCGCCTTGCCTTTTCTCCCTTCCTGGGATACCATGCATCGCGCAACATTGTTGCGTTAAGCCCCCCCCGGGGACCGAGAGTGCCCAGAGCTCGATGAGTGGGCCCCGCGCCTCGGCCTTTTTCAAGGTCCCCGCCGAAGTTCCGGGACCCTTTGCCGGGGGGGCGGCTTAGGGGCCCGAAGGGCCGATTCTTTCCACCCCCAGAGGCCTTCCCTCGGGGGAAAACGTCTCAAGGAGGTTTTCCCATGTCCCGTTCGCTCCGTTCCATCTCCTCGATCCTCCTCCTGGCCGCCCTGATCTGGGGCAGTACGGTCCCCGGCGCCCTGGGGGCCCCAGAAAATGCCGCCGTCGCCGCCAGCATCGCCCCGGCCTTTGAATCTCTGGCCCGGGCCTTTGAGGCCCAGGGCAGGGGATCCATCACCATCGTGGCGGGGGCCTCGGGAAAGCTCGCCCAGCAGATTGAACAGGGGGCCCCCTATCCCCTCTTCGTCAGCGCCAACGAAAAATGGGCCTCGTACCTGGAGGAAAAGGGCCTTCTCCGGGAGAAGCGCCCTGTGGCCCAGAGCGCCCTGGTGCTCTGGTGGCCCCAGGACACGGCCCCTTCTCTAGACCTGCTGAAAGATCCCCAGAAACGGGTGGCCGTGGCCAATCCCGACGTGGCGCCCCTGGGAGTGGCGGCCCGGGATTACCTGCAAAGCGAGGGGCTCTACGACGCCATGGAAAAAGAAAAACGCCTCATCCTGACGTCGGACATACTGGGAGTGGCCCTGGCGGTAAAAAGCCACGGCGCCGACCTGGGATTTCTGGCCCAGGGCACGGCGAAAAAGTTAGGAGGTTCCTGGGCTTCCCTCCCCGGCAAGCCCCAGCAGTACGTGGGGGGGCTCACGGCTCCGGAGAGCTCCGAAGTCATCCGAGATTTTTGGAGCTTCGTCACCGGCCCCGAGGGGGGGCGCATCCTGGAAGAAGAGGGCTTCGAAGTCGCCAGACCCTGACTTCCTCAGGCAGAGTAGTTCCGGAAATCTCTCGGGCGGGCCGACCGGCGGCGCGCCCTTTTTTGTCCCCGCCCTCCCGAGGGCCCCGGGTGAAGGGGGGCTCGCCCTTAGGCGATGGCGCCTTTTTACTCCCAGGGGATCTCCCCGATCGCCAAAAAAGTGCTATAATAAAAAATTGCTCCGGCCATGCCGGTTTGCCACTCTCCGGGGAAAGGCAGAATCACCACCCATGATCACTCCCGATAAGATCCGCAACGTGGCCATTGTGGCCCACATCGACCACGGCAAGACCACTCTCATCGACGCCATCTTCCGCGCCACCCGCACCTTCCGGGATAACGCCCGGGTGCAGGAGCGCGTCATGGATTCGGGGGAGCTGGAACGGGAACGGGGCATCACCATCCGAGCCAAGCACTGCACCGTCTTCTGGCAAGACTACCAGATCAACATCATAGACACCCCCGGGCACGCGGACTTCTCCGGCGAAGTGGAACGGGTGCTCTCCATGGTGGACTCCGTGCTCCTTCTGGTGGACGCCGCCGAGGGCCCCATGCCCCAGACCCGATACGTCCTGCTACGGGCTCTCCGGATGGGTTTTCGTCCCCTGGTGATCATCAACAAGGCCGACCGTCCCAACGCCAATCCCCAGGACGCCCTGAACCGCACCTTCGACCTCTTCCTCGACCTGGGGGCCAACGAGCACCAGGCCGACTTCTCCGTGCTCTACGGCTCCGCCCTGCAGGGATGGATGGTGCGCCACATGGAAAAAGATCCCCGGGAAGGACTCGATCCCCTTTTTGAGACCATCGTGGAGCGCGTGCCCCCTCCCCAGGTGGACCCCCAGGCTCCCTTCCGGATGCAGGTGAGCACCCTGGCCTGGAGCGACTACATCGGCCGCATCGGCTGCGGCAAGATCCTTTCGGGAAAGATCTCCCTGGGGGACCCCTTCTCCCGCATCGCCACCCACTGGACGGACGAGGGACACACCACCTGGGAGGTCACTTCCACCCGGACGGAAAAGGTGGCCCACCTCTGGGCCACCCGGGGGCTGGACCGTACCGCCGTGGACGAAGCCCAGGCGGGGGACATCGTGTGGATCGCGGGCCCCCAGGAGATCGGCATCGGGGACACCTTCGCCGCCCCAGATTTTCCCCAGGCGGCCCTGGTTCCCCTGGAGATCGAGGAGCCCACGGTGTCCATGTTCTTCCTGGTGAACACGGGGCCTTTGGCAGGGCAGGAGGGCAAAGCCGTCACCCTGCGCCAGGTCCGGGATCGGCTGGAGCGGGAGCTAAAAAGCAACGTCTCGTTGCGCATGGAAGACCTGGGGAGGGCCGACGGCGTGAAGGTCTCCGGGCGAGGGGAGCTTCACCTGGCCATTCTCATCGAGGAAATGCGCCGGGAAGGAATGGAGTTCTGCGTCTCCCGCCCAGAGGTCATCACGAAGCGCGATGCCGAAGGGAACTTGACGGAGCCCATAGAGCAGCTCATCGTGGACGTCCCCGAGGAGTACCAAGGGGTGGTCATCGAAAAGCTCTCCCGACGAAAAGGGGAGTTGGTGGGAGTCTTTCCCACGGGGCCCAGCACCGTGCGCCTGGAGTTCACCATCCCCACCCGGGGGCTCATCGGCTACCGCAGCGACTTCCTCACGGACACCCGGGGGCTGGGGATCCTCTCGGCCCGCATGATCGGCTACGATCTCTGGCGAGGGGAGGTCTCGGGGCGCATCGCGGGCTCCATCGTGAGCATGGACACGGGGGACGCCACGGCCTACCAGCTGGACAACCTCCAGTCCCGGGGGACCCTCTTCATCGGCCCCCTGGAAAGGGTCTACGAGGGGATGGTGGTGGGGGAAAACTCCCGTCCCAGCGACATCCCCTGCAACCCCACGAAGAAAAAACACCTCTCCAACATGCGTTCCGCCACCAAAGACAGCACCGTGGTGCTCAAGGTGCCCCGGCGCCTCACCCTGGAAGCGGCGCTGGAGTGGATCGCCGACGACGAGCTGGTGGAGATCACCCCCCAGTCCAT
>CALMLW010000192.1 GCA_937868015.1 uncultured Synergistaceae bacterium
CCGCGAAGGGGACTTTTCCTTCGCTTACATCGGGGACGTGCAGATAAACTTCAGTCTCTTCGAGCAGGCGCTACAACGGATGGGCGAAGACCCCCAGGTGGCCTTTCTCATCGTGGGGGGGGACACCATGGACAAAGCCAGCGACGAGGGTTTCAAGGCCTTTCTCCGCCGGGTGAAGAACAAGCCCTTTCCTGTGGTGGCGGTGCCGGGGAATCACGACCTCTACGGTGACCCCGGCGCCACCCTCTTTCGGCAGTACATCGGGGACGGGGTGACTTCGTTCGTGGTGGGCAAGAGTCAGTTTATTCTGTTGCAAAATACCACGGGAAATATCCCAAAGGACGTGAAAAAAAGTTTTGTCGCCCTGTTGGACTCCTACGCCGCTAACCCGTCCCTCCGCCATCTCTTTGTGGTCATGCACGTGCCCCCCTTCGATCCCCGCACCAATTCCCCCGGGCACAGCATGAACGCCCGGGAGGCCCGCAAGTTCTTCGCCCTGCTGGAGCCCCTGGCGACCCGCCATCGCACCGTCACCGTCATGAGCTCCCACGTGCACGGCTGCTTCTTTCGAGACCACGGCCCCGTGCGGGTGGTGGTGAGCGGAGGCGGGGGAGGGGGGCTCTACGGCAAGGGGGAGGAGTTCTTTCACCACTACATGAAGGTGCACGTCCGGGGAGATCGGGTGTCCTTCGTGCCGGTGCGCCTGGAGAAAAAGAAAAAGCCCTAGCGCTACCCCTTCGGGGGGATCCCGTAGGGGGAAGGGGCGGCGCCTTGGGGCTTGAGCTAAAGGGGCATGACGGAAAAACGCCAGGTGGAGCGGCTTTTCCAGGACGTGCCCGGGGGGTGTACCGGCGGAGGGAGCTCGGGAAGCCCCAGGGCGTTGGGATACCACTGGGGTTCCAGGGCCATAGCGAGGTGCGGCGCCCCTCGCCTCTGCTCGGAAAAGTGGGCCACCGACGCCAGTCCTCCTCCGGAGTAAAACACCGCGCAGGGTTCATGGGAAAAAAGCTCCATGCGGCGCCCGCTCTCCGGGTGCTCCAGCACCCCCTGGGGCCCCCCGGGGGCGGGGCGAAAGACAAAGGCGTGGTCGCTCCCCCTCCCCCGGAGGATCTGGGGGTGCTCCTGGCGGAAAAAATCCCCGAGGAGACGGGGGGTGCGAAAGTCGAAGGGGGTGCCCTCCACGGGTTCCGGCCCCTGGGGCAGGTGGGCTTCGTCCAGGGGCATGTAGCGTTCCGCGTCGAGCCGGAGCCGGTGCCCCTCCACCGAGGGACACCGGGGGCCCCCGAGGTTGAAGTAGCCGTGAAATGTGGGGGCCAGCACCATGGCTTCCGGACTTGTCGCTTCCCAGAGCAGGGAAAAGACCCCTCCGGGAGAGAGGGTGTAGGTGGCGCTGACGGAGCGGGGCCCCGGGAACGGGTCCTCCTCCGGAGAAAGGTCAAGGGAAAGGCGCACCCCCGCCGTGTCCCCTTCGACGAAGGGTTTGCCGTGCCAGACCCGCCGGGAAAAGCCCCGGGATCCGCCGTGGAGGCAGGCGGTGCCGTCGTTGGCTTCCATGGCGTACCGTCGCCCCCCCAGCTCGAAGGACGCCCCGGCGACGCGCCCCGCCACGGGGCCGCAGAGCACCCCGCACCAGACCGGGTCATGTTCGTATTCCTCCAGGGTGTCGTACCCCAGCACCACGCTTTCCTGCCGTCCCTGGCGATCTGGCGCCTCCAGAGCCTGGACCGCGCCGCCGTAATCCAGGCAACGCAACGTCAGCCCCCCGCCGGTGAGGGTATGGCGGCGCACCGCCTCCCCCTTTTGGGTGACGCCAAAGGGTTCCGACGTCACCGAAGGGGAGAAGGCCCCCCGGGGGGCCCCTTCGGCCCCATTTCCGGACAAAAACATGGCCTAGGCCTCTCCCAGGGCTTCCAGCGCCCGTCGCTCTTCCCGCCCGTAGAGCTCTAGAAAGCCCCCGGGGCGGGTGTAGAGCTCCGAGGCGTGGGGGCGGGGGCGCACCTCGCTGGAGAAGGGCCCCGCCAGAGGAGAAGCCAGATCCTTCCAGCTCCGGGGCGTACCCTGATCTTTCAGGAACAGGTGAGCGGCCCGCAGGGCGGCCCCCAGGGCGGCGCTGTCCCGGATGGCGATGGTCCGCACGGGCACCCCGAAGACATCGGCCAGAATTTGAAGAAGACCGGCGTTTTCCGACCCCCCCGCAGTGACCAGAAGACTTTCCGGGAGGGGACCCATGCCCTGGGCATGGAGCCGCAGGGCGCAGGCCTGGGCCTCCGCCACGCCCCGAACGCATCCCGCCCTGTCATCCGGCGCCAGCCCTCCGAAATAGCGCACCCCCGGTCGAAGCACCCGGGGGGTGATTTCCGGCCACCGCCAGGGGATCATCCCTTTGCCGTCGTTTCCCGGCGGCGTGGCAAGGAGCAGATCGGAAAAATCTTCCCAGGTCAAGCCGAAGGTATCCCGCACGTGCTGTCGGGTAAGACTTCCGTTTTTGAAGCAGAGCAACGCCATGAACCCCCCGTCGGCGGTGCCGAAGAGGTGTCCCTCGGTGCGCTCCCCGGATGGAATCTTCCGGCGGTAGGCAAAAAACGTGTCGCTGGTGCCCAGGCTGATGCCGCCGGGGTGCTCGTTTTCCAGGAGCCCCAGCCCCACCAGGCTGCACGGATTGTCCCCCGACCCCGTGACCACGAGGGCTTCGGGGTAAAATCCGAAGCGCTCCGTCCAGAAGGGGGCCACGGGGCCCACCACCGCATCCCGGGGTACGAGGGGGGGCAAACGCTTCAGGAGCCCCGGAGCGGTGGCGTCGAGGGCCGCCGGGCTCCACTCCCCCCGGGAGATGTCCGCCAGATTGGTGCCGAAGCCGTCCCCTCCGTCCACCGGGGCGATGCGCCCCGCCAGCAGCGACGTGATGAAAGAACTCACCAGGGCGATGTGCCCCGTTTCCCCGTATTCCCGGGGGTGGGTCAGAAAAAAACGCCGAATCTGGGGAGCGGCGAAGCGCTCCGTGGCCCGGGATCCCGTGAGGGCCGCCACGGCGGCGTCCCCCCCCAGGGCCTCGGAGATCTCCCCGCATTCCTTCGTCGTGCTGGAATCCATCCACACCGGCGCGGTGCGCCGGGCGAGGGTCGGAGCCATCTGCTCCTTGAGCGGCCCCTTCCCGGCGAGGGAAAGGAGCGTTTCGGCGAAAGAGGGTTTCAGGTACACCGTGCCATGCTGCTGGGCGGAGACCGCCACGGCCCGCACCCGGGAGAGAAGCCCTTCCCGACCGAGGCCCCGCATCATTTCCTCCAGGGCTTCCACCCAAAGAAGGGGGTCGCCGTGGATCCGGGTGGGGTCCGCCGGGTCCAAAATCACGCCCCCTTGGGTGCCGTAGGAGGGGAACCCCTGGTCGAAGTTGATCGACCGGTGACAGGCCACCTCACCGCCCTCGTCCAGGGCCAGGGCGGTGAGGCTCTGGGTGCTCAGGTCAAGTCCCAGAAAGAGGGGGGCGGCGGAACGCGAGGAGGGCGTCATTTGGCGGCCTTGTTCTTGGTATAGACGTCAAAGGCCACGGCCCCCAGGAGCACCAGCCCCTTGATCACCTGCTGCCAGTCGATGGAGACCCCGATGATGGACATGCCGTTGTTGAGCACCCCCATGATGAGGCCGCCAATGATGGCCCCCGCCACCGTGCCGATGCCCCCCGAGGCCGAAGCCCCCCCGATGAAGCACGCGGCGATGGCGTCCAGCTCGAAGTTCATCCCCGCCTTGGGAGAGGCGGCGTTGAGGCGCCCGGCGAAAACCAGCCCCGCCACCGCCGCCAGGAGTCCCATGTTGGCGTAGACCA
>CALMLW010000193.1 GCA_937868015.1 uncultured Synergistaceae bacterium
CCGCGAGGAAGGGGTGGGTACTGTCCACTCCGGTGTCGAGGACCGCCACGGCCCACCCGCTCCCCGAGTACCCCGCCGCCCAGACTTCGGGGGCGTGGATCAGGGGAACACTCTGGGCCAGATCCGCCTTGTCCAGCCGGTCTTCCTGCACCGAGATCACGTCGGGGTCTTTCTGCAGGGCCTCCAGAGCCGCTGCGGTCACCCGCGTCGCAAAGTAGGGAATGGTCTCAAAGCGCGTCACCGGAGCGCCCGAAAGTTTTTCTCCAAGACGGGCCAGCACCCGGTTTTGGGCGGCGGCGATGCCGCCCCGCTGCATGGCAACGGGCCCCGACGCCAGATTTCCTTCGGGTTGAAAGGGGGTCTGCACCCCCACGATGACCCGCACTCCCCCCGAAGCCGCCGCCTTGGCCCGCAGCGCCGCCGGATTGTCCAGGCGACAGGTGGCCTCCGCCCCCCCCACGCCCCAACAGAACGCCAGGGTCAGGATAACCGCCCCCACGTGTCGCATCGCTCTTCTCATCACGAAACCACTCCTCTTTCTCGTCCGTCATTTCCGCCGCTCCAGCGCCTTTTCCGCTCCAACCCACAAGAAAAACTTCTCTCGTCCACCGTGCCTCCCCTCTTCTCGCCTCCTTTGTGCAACACCCTCCGGGGGCATGCGGGGGGCCCCTTGGGAGCCCCCCGCGCCGCCGTCTACCGTTTCAGGAAAAAGACCACGGGGAGGAGGAGGAGCAGCGCCCCCGGGCTGGTCCCCAGGGCGCATCCCCGGGCCCCCGCGTCGTTCCCGGAGGCGGGAGAAGTTGCTTGGGCCGGAGCGGCGTTCCCGGCTCCGGCACCAAGGACCTCGCCGGACTGACCGAAGTTCGACGCCAGCAGCGAGAAGTCCACGATGGAAATGGTGTTGTCGCCGTTAAAATCGGCCCGGTCGTCGTAGCCCCCCTGTCCTGTGCTCTTGCCGAAGGTGGACGCCAGGATGGAAAAGTCCAGAATGGCCACCTGGTCGTTGTTGTCCGCATCCCCCGCCCGGAGGAGACCAAAGTTCATCAGGGAGCCCCCCGTGGCGCCCTGACGCACCGAGGAAAGGGTCCGGCGCTCCTTGGCGGCAACGCGCCATTCGCCTCCCGACGAGGGGGTCAACAGAAAGCTTCCTTCGGTGTCGGAGGTCACCACCACGTTTTCCACCGTTCCGCCTCCCGCAGGGCGCATCCGGACGTTCAGGGTGGCGCCATGCTGTCCCGCGCCGTGTCCCTGGAGCTGGGCCCGGCAGGGAAGGGTTCCCGGAGCTCCCGAGCCCTTCACCGTGAAGGCCTTGAGGCAGACGTTGGCGTTGGGCATGTCCGTGGTGACGTCTTCCCAGGTCGTGCCGTTGGAGCTCACCCAGCTCTGGCGGGGCTGGGCCGTGGCCTTGTCGGAATACCCATCCAGAGGGAGTTCCAGGGGCACGGGGA
>CALMLW010000194.1 GCA_937868015.1 uncultured Synergistaceae bacterium
CCCTTTTACCGCAGAGAGCGCCTTCATTCCTCCCCCGCCCTCGGGGCCCCGCCCCGTGGTGGGGAGGGGGGGCACGGAGCGGTGGACCTTCGTCTTTCCCTCTCCGGGGTTCTACTCGCTGCGCCTTGTCTATGCCCGTCCCTGGGAGCAGGGAAAGCCCCCCGCGAGGATCCAAGGGGTGGCGGTGACCGTCGCCCCCTGACGGGGCCTGGTCGGGGTTCTCTCAAGCGGTCGCCTCCGTTGGGTGCCTACCGGAGGCGGCCCGGGAGTGTCGGGGCGCCTCCTTTCGCCTAAAAATACCACTTGACAAGATTTTGATAAGTGGTATTTTTTAAACAAGCGCAGAAAGGAGGCGGCCATGAATCTGCAAATACTTGCCCAAAATGTGAGGCGATTGAGGGCCGCGAAGCACTTGAGCCAAAGAGCCCTGGCGGACGACGCGGGTCTCTCCTTGCCAGCGATAAAGAGCCTCGAACTCGCAAAGAGCGAGCCTCGGATGAGGACCGTGCAGGCCATCGCCAAGGTCCTTGGGGTGGAGCTCCGGGAGCTTTTCCAGCCGGTTCGGGAGTTGCGCACCGTCCGTTTCCGTTCGGTGAAACGGATGCAGAATCGCGAGAATGTCCTGGCCGAGGTGGCGAGGTGGCTTGATGATTTCAATTTCCTCGAGGAGAGTCTGAAAAAAAAGATGCCGTTCCGCCTTGGCGCCGTCCGGAGGCCATGCTCCAGAGACCGTCCCGCCGAGGCGGCCGGACTCTGCCGGGAAAAGCTGGGTCTGAAGGCCACCGAACCCATCCACGACATCTGCGGCCTGCTCGAACACGCGGGCGTGAAGGTTTTCCCGATTCCCATGGCTTCCGATAGTTTTTTCGGCCTTTCTGTGGGCGAGGAGGACGGCGGGCCAGCGGTGGTGGTGAATGTATGGGAGCGGATTTCGGTGGAAAGGCGCATTTTCAGCGCCGCACATGAACTAGGCCATATCATGTTGCATCTCGACGCCTTCGACGTCGCCAAGGTCGATGAAAGCAAAGAGGAAGAACAGGAAGCCGACCATTTTGCCGGGCATTTTTTGATGCCAAACGAGGGGTTCCGCAAAGAATGGAATGAAGCGGCCGGATTACACTTCGTTGATAGGGTCTTCAAGGTCAAGCGCATTTTCCGGGTCAGCTATAAAACGGTCCTCTCGCGTCTCCTGGAAGAGGGGGCCGGGGACAAGTCCATCTGGATGAAATTTAACATGGCCTATCGGCAACACTTGAACCGGAAGATTTCTTTTAAGGAAGAACCGATGGGTATTGATCCGGCGGAGCCCTTCGGGATGCAAAGGTTCGATTTCTACGAAGACCGATTCAAACGCCTGACCAGGGAAGCGGTGGAAAAAGATAAAATATCGCTCAGCCGTGGCGCGGAGATGCTTCGGATCGGCATCGAGGAGATGCAGGACCTGCTCCAGAATTGGGAGGTCATTCTGTGACGCGCCGCCTGGCTCATCGTAAGTTAATGATCATGGATGTATTTGGTAACCTAAAATCCCCCCAGGCAGGGGGCAAATGATCCTCGAAAAAGTACCCACCCCGCACATTTTCCCCTATCATCCT
>CALMLW010000195.1 GCA_937868015.1 uncultured Synergistaceae bacterium
GGGGGAATTACCGCTCCAGCAAGCAGGCGGGCATCTGGGCCCGGTGCACCGTGATGGTCTGCCAGACGTGGCCGGTGACGTAGGGCTCCCGCCGGAGCCACTCCTCCAGGGCCTCCCGGGAGGGAAATTCGGCGAGGATCGCCGAGCCCGCCATCTGCCCGTCATCGTTGAGGATGGCGGTGCCGAAGCGGAATTTCCCCGAAGCCAACCCCTCCCGGAAGAGCTTCAGGTGCTCCTCCCGCACGGCGAGACGCCTCGAAAGGGCCTCGGGATCGGTGCCGTCGTAGCCAAGAACGAGAAACTGCATGACGCATCCCTCCTGTAAAAAGTGTGTGCGATCCGGTGTGTCGCCAGGGGCCTTTTTTAGCGTCGGTACGGCGTGCGGCTCGCGGGCTCGAAGGGCCCCGTCCCTTCCTGAAGCAGGTACTGGTACGCCCGGAGGTTTCGGTCCTCCACGTGGTCGAAGATCTGGGGGGCGGAGCTCCCCGGAGCCACGGTCCGCAGGGGGTCGGGGTCCAGATCCGCCCAGGCGAATTCGTCCGAGGAACGGGCTTGGGCGAGCTTCACCCCCGTGGGGTGGACGATCATGGACCCTCCGGCGAACCACCCGCCCCCCGCGTCGGGGCCCACGGCGTTGGTGGCGACCCAGTAGACGTGGTTGTCGTAGGCCCGGGCCCGGTTGGTGAGCTCCCAGTGGTCGAAGGAGCGCAGGAAAGCCGAGGGGCGACAGATGACCTCCGCCCCCATCAGGGTGGTGACCCGGGCCAGCTCGGGAAAATCTCCATCGTAGCAGATCACCATGCCGATGCGCCCCAGGGGGGTCTCCACGCACACCGGATCGCTTCCCGGCGTGGTCCAGCCCCCCGCCTCCCGGCGCTCCGTGGGAAAGGGGTGGGTCTTGCGGTACACCCCGAGGAGCCCTTCGGGACCCACCAGGGCGGCGCTGTTGTAGACCACGTCCGGCGCCGGTCCCCGTTCGTAGGTGGGAAAGCAGATATAGCAGCCAAACTCCCGGGCCCAGGCCTCGGCGGCGTCGGTGAGCCGTCCGGG
>CALMLW010000196.1 GCA_937868015.1 uncultured Synergistaceae bacterium
ATCAGCTGCCCCCCGAAGTCCCGGAGCCACCGCCGCCACCGCCGCCACTCGGGGCAAAAGGCCTCCACCCGGCGCCAGAAGGGCGGACGATGGTGGGGCTCCGTCAGGTGGGCCAGCTCGTGCACCACCACGTAGTCGAGGGCCTCGGGAGGGGCCATCACCAGACGCCAGTTGAGCGTCACCGTCCCCCGCCCGGTACAACATCCCCACCGGGTCTTTTGCCCCCGCACGGAGACCCTTTGGGGATGGCGTCCCATCTCCCCTCCCCGCAGGGCCACCCGAGCCATCAGGTCCTCTCGGGCCTGGAGCTGGAGCCACTCCTGCAGGGCCTCCTCCGGAGATAGGGCACATCGCCGGGACACTGCCACCACCAGCCCCCCCTCCTCGCGGCGCACGGCGCGAAAGGCCGGGACGAAGCCCCCGGGGATCACCCTCACCCGATGTTTTTTTCCCCGCAGCCAGACCTCTGGCGATGGATGGCTTCCCATTGCAGCCCCCCCCACCCTCTCCGTTCCGCCCCTCTTCCGTCGAGTTTCGTCCTCTGCAAGGTAACACACTCCGGCGCGGGGCTCAAGGCCTTATCACTCCCCCCTTCGGGAGCCAACCTCCTCCGGCGCCATAGAACAAAAGGGGGAAAGGGCCCAAGCCCCTTCCCCCCCAGCACCACGCTCCCCGGGGCATCCTCTAGGCCCTTTTTGCGCCGCCTCCGCCGCCCCGGAAGATCTAGTTTTTGCCGCCGCAGCAGCAGCAGCTCTCCGAAGAAGCCCCCTGCTTTTTCGCCGCCGGATACTCCGCCACTCCGGCCTTGAGGATGGCCATGGCCTTGCGGAGATCGTGCTCGTTCAGGACGTAGGCGATGCGCACCTCGTCGCGCCCCAGCCCCGGCGTGGCGTAGAAGCCCTCGGCGGGAGCCATCATCACCGTCTCGCCGTCCACGGAGAAGTGCTCCAGCATCCAGATGACAAAGTCCTCGGCGTTATCCACCGGGAGCTTGGCGATGACGTAGAACGCCCCCCGGGGCTTCTTGCAGACCACTCCGGGAATTTCTTCGAGCGCCGCGTGGACGATGTCCCGACGCTTGGTATATTCGTCGTTGACTTCTTTGAAGTAGCTCTTGTCCACTTTGTAGAGCTCCATGGCCCCCACCTGCTCCAGGGTGGGGACGCACAGGCGCCCCTGGCAGAGCTTCAGCACGTTGGCGATGAAGGCTTGATTCTTGCTCGCCAGGCAGCCGATGCGGGCCCCGCAGGCGCTGTAGCGCTTGGAGATGCTGTCCACGATGATCACCCGATCCTCCACGTCCTTCATGGTGCCGAAGCTCGTGTAGGAAAGGCCATCGTAAATGAATTCACGGTACACTTCGTCGGCGATGATGTAAAGGTTGTGCTCCTTGGCGACGTCCGCCACCATGCGGACCTCCTCGGCGGAGTACACCGCCCCCGTGGGGTTTCCGGGGTTGGAGAGGAGGATCGCCCGGGTGCGGGGGGTGATGCGGCTGACGATGC
>CALMLW010000197.1 GCA_937868015.1 uncultured Synergistaceae bacterium
GCTGGAGGGCCTTGCGCACCAGCTCGTCTCTCCAGGGAGAGACCACCGAAAGGACGGGGAAACGGTGCTCGGGGGGAGTGGAGATGAGGGATAGGGGGCGCATCCCTCCCAGGGCCAGCTGAAGGGTCCGAGGAATGGGCGTAGCGGTGAGGGTGAGGACGTCCACCCCGGGAAATCGCCCCTTGATTTCTTCTTTGGAGAGCACGCCGAAACGGTGTTCTTCATCCACCACCAAGAGCCCCAGCCGGGCAAAGGATACGTCTTTTTGGAGAAGGCGGTGGGTGCCGATCAACAGATCCACCTTGCCTTCGGCGGTATCGGCGAGGATGCGTCGCTGACGGGCGGGGGAGACGAAGCGGGAGATCGACTCCACCCGCAAGGGGAGCCCCGCCAGGCGCCCTTCGAAGGTGCCATGATGTTGTTGAGCCAAGATCGTGGTGGGCACGAGGAACGCCGCCTGTCTGCCCCCTTCCACGGCCTTGAGCACCGCCCGAAGGGCCACCTCGGTCTTCCCGAACCCCACATCTCCCACCACCAATCGGTCCATGGGGTAGTGGTGCTCCATGTCTTTCTTTACGTCCCGGATGGCCCGGAGCTGATCCTCCGTCTCTCTGTAGGGAAAGGAGTGTTCCACCATGCGCAACATTTCGCCGTCGGCGGGGAAGGCCATGCCCGCCGTCGTCTCCCGGAGGGCATAGAGGTTCGCCAGCTTCTTGGCGGCTTCTGCGGCTCGCTCTCGGGCTCGTTGTACGGCCTTGCGCCACCGGGAACCCGAAAGGGCGTCCGGAGTGGGCTCTTCTTCCGGCAAAGCGGAAAAAGGAGTCACCTTGCCAAATTGGGCCACCGGTACCAACAGACGTTTGCCCTGGGCGAACTCCAGCACGAGGTAGTCCTGCTCTCCCTGGGGGGTTTCCACCCCTTGGGTTCCTAAAAATCGAGAAACCCCGTAATCTTCGTGCACCACCCAGGATTGGGGAGCCAATCGATCCGCCCATTCCCGAGGGACCCCATACCACCCCGAGGAGGGAGAAGAAAGGGATACCCCCACCAATTCCGCGTCCGAAAAGACCCCGCATCGGGAGTCCAGATCTAAAAAGCCCCCCGATAGGGATCCCGATCGCACGTGAAAACCTCGTTGCTCTCCCCAGAGCCGTACGGCTTCGGTGCGGGACACCAAAAGGAGAGAAAATCCCCGGTCGCGCCAAGCCGCCACAAAGCCCTCGGCATCTTTGATCTTTCCCCGAAAGGGGGGAAGCTCCTGGATCGCCATCCGATGATCTCCCGGGGCCAGCGCACGGGAAACGCGGAGGCGGGGGTGGCGGAAGAGGGATAGGGCCACTTCCTGCCAAGGGGGAATTTCGGGGAGGTCCTCCTGTTCCCGCAAGCCGTTCCAGAGCTCTTCGTAGAGATCCCCCTGGAGTTCCACGTCTCGGGGCTCGAAAAAAACCACAGGTACGTCTTCGGGGATTCGCTCCGCCGCAATCCCCCTTCGAAGACTCCGGGAATCAGAAAGGCGCCGGAGCTCCACCGTCCCCAATGAACCTACGCTTCGCTGGTTCTCCGGGGAAAAGTAGCGAATACTGGAAATTTCATCATCGCAAAACTCAATCCTCAGGGGAAGGGGCTCCGCCGGATCGAAGACGTCCACGATGCCCCCCCGGGAAACCCACTGTCCCGGGGCCCAGACCAGGTCGCTTCGACCATAGCCTCCCTCCGTCAGCCAGGCCAGGAGGCGATTCCACCCCACGACCTCCCCCTCCCGCAGAGAAAGGGTCTCCGTGCCTTCCTCGTAGGGGCCCAGGAGCCCCCCCGGAGTGGCCACCAGTACCCCTCCTCGGTGGCGCCAACGACGGAGCGTCTCTCCCCGCTGCATCCAGTAAGCCCGGTTCCCTGCGGCCTCCGGACCCAGAGGAAGCTCTCGAAGGACCGACAGCGTTCCTCCTGATTTTTCCGGATCCAGGGCCTTCCAGTCCTCGGCAAAGGTCTCCATCTGCCTCAGATCCGCCAGCACCACCACCATGGGCCCCTTCGGATGGGCACAAGCCCAGGGGCGGGCCCCCCCCGCCGTCGCAAGGTGAACGCCCGCCCCGCCATACCACGCCTCGGAGGGCAGGTCCCAGAACTGTCCTCCCCCATCCCTCCACGCCGTCATACCGATCCTCCGAAGTCTCCTCCATTACGAAGACGCAGACAAAACTTCCTTCCCCGCTCCGGCCCTTCGTCCCTTTCTAAAAAGGGCCGGGGTAGACCTCCCCACGGACGGGATCTTAGCCCTGGATCTTTCCCGCCCCGTTGACCCGGCCCATGGCCCCCTCGAGGCCCTCGGCGATCCACAACTCCACCGCGCGCACCCCCCGGTCCACCACGCCCGGCATCGCCTCCCGTTGGTCCCGAGGAAAGGCCCCCAGCACGAAAGACACCAAATCCCATCCCGCCGGGAGGGGGCCCACCCCCACCCTCAGACGAGGGACCTCCAAAGTCCCTAAGGCGCCAAGGACAGAAGCCATGCCGTTATGCCCCCCCGACGACCCCTTTCCCCGGAGCCTGAGCTGGCCGAAGGGCAACGCCACGTCGTCGTACAACACCAGAATCCTCTCCGGCGCCAAGCGGTGGTAGGCGACCATTTCTCGCACCGCCACGCCGCTTAGGTTCATGAACGTCACGGGTTTGGCACACAGCACCTTCTCCCCGTCGGGAAGGCGTCCCTGCCAAAACAGCGAGGAAAATTTGACCGCTGGAGTCCCCATGCCGAACTTCTCCGCCACAGCGTCCGCCACCATCCATCCCGCGTTGTGTCGGGACCAGGCGTACTCTGGGCCCGGGTTCCCCAGCCCCACGATCAGGCGCAACGCTCCGCCCTTCCCCGGAGAAAAAAACCCGCTAGGACAACAGCGGACCCCTTAGGCCGCCCCGTCCTTGTCTTTTTTGCCCTTCTGGACCACTTCCACGTCCATGGAGCCCGCTGTGGCCTCCGCCTCTTCCTCTTCTTCGGCCCGGGGCTCGCTGATGAGGGCCACAAAGTCTTCGGGACCCAACAGGACTTCGGCGCTTTCGGGCAGGGCGCACTCCCTCACGCGAAAGCCCTTTCCCTTATCCAGGGAGGCGGCGTCGATGACGATGTCGTCCGGGATCTCCCGGGGAAGGACTTCCATCTCCACCACGCGGTGCAACAGCTCAAAGACTCCCCCCGCCTTGATCCCGGGGCATCCTTCCCGGTTAATCACGCGCACGGGCACCGCCACGCGCACCTTGCGGTCCCGCACCAATTGGTAGAGATCCAGGTGCAACACCTCGTCGGAGATGCTGTCTCGCTGCAGATCCCGAAGCAGAGCCATCTCCTGTTTACCGTCGGGGAGCGTCACGTCTAGGCGCAACGTCTCCCAGTGAGACTTACGCAGGTGGGGCAAAAGGCTCTTAGCTTGAAAGCGCACCGGCATACCGTCTTTGTAGTCGGGGCCATAGAACACCGCTGGCAGGTACCCTGCCGCACGCAGCTGGCCGCTTTTTTCCTTGCCGATCCCCTCTCGGGATTCCAGCGTGATAGGGATGAATCCAGACATGAAACATTTCCCCCTTCCAAAATTGAACTCCCCGCCCCTCGGGCGAAGGAAGCCGTGACCCTAAGCACCGAAAAGGATGCTGACGGAGTGATCCGAGTGAATGCGGTCGATGGCTTCGGCAAAAAGAGGGGCGATCGACAGCTGTACGATTTTATCCGGTTTCTCGTCCGGGGGCAACGGAATGGTATTGGCCAGGACCATTTTTTGGATGCACGAGGCTCGCAGGCGCTCCAAGGCCGGTTCCGATAGCACCCCGTGGGTGGCACAGGCGTAGACGCTCCGAGCGCCTCTTTCTACCAGAGCGGCGGCGGCGTTCACCATGGTTCCGGCGGTGTCGATGATATCATCCACCAGGATGACATCCTTTCCTTGGACGTCGCCGATGATCTCCATCACCTGGCAAGAGTTTGTCTTCTCGTAAGATCGGCGCTTGTCGACGATGGCAAGATCGGCATTGAGCTGCCCGGCAAACTTTCGGGCCCTCACCACTCCCCCGACATCGGGGGAGACCACCACCACCTCCCCCTGGTCGATACTCCCTTTGAGCTGCTCCCGGAAATGGGCTGCCAAAAGATGCATGCCGGTGAGATGGTCCACGGGAATGTCAAAAAAGCCCTGGATCTGCCCCGCGTGCAGGTCCGCCGCGATGACCCGATGCACCCCCGCATGGGTCAGGAGGTTTGCCACCAACTTCGCCGTGATGGGCTCTCTCCCCCGAGTCTTTCGGTCCTGCCGGGCGTAGCCAAAGTACGGGGTGACCACGTTGATCCGATAGGCCGAGGCCCTCCGGAGGGCGTCCACCATGATCAAAAGCTCCATCAAATTCTCGTTTACAGGCCGACAGGTGGACTGCACCACGTAAACATCGGCCCCTCGCACACTCTCTTCGATGGAAATGCCGATTTCTCCATCGGCGAAGCGAAAGCGCTTGGAAGACGCCACGGAAACTCGCAAGTGATCCGCAATTTCCTGGGCAAAGGCCGGATTAGCCGAACCGGAAAAGATCTTGATCTCCCGCAACCGCGTAACCATTACCCCTCCTCCTTCGCCCGGCGTCGGGCCTTCCACCCTTCCACGTTACGCTGCCGGGCCCGACCGACCGCCAGGGCCCCCGGAGGCACGTCTTGGGTGATGACCGATCCGGCGCCGGTGGTCACGTCATCATCAAGGCGCACCGGAGCCACCAGCATGGTATCACTGCCGACAAAGCAACGATCACCGATGATGGTGGGATTTTTCCTGACTCCATCGTAATTACACGTGATGGTCCCCGCCCCGATGTTGGTCCCCTCTCCCACAGTGGCGTCGCCGAGGTAGGAGAGGTGGGGAACCTTGCTCCCCCTCCCCACGATGCTTTTTTTCACCTCCACGAACTTTCCCGCGAGGGACCCTGCTTCGAAGCAGCTCCCGTCTCGAATGACGACGAAGGGCCCCAGGGAGACTCCATCGCGCACCACGCTATCCTGGAGGCACACGTAGGACACCAAGCGACAAGAGCGCCCCACCTCGGCGTTCCTTAGGATACTTCCCGAGCCCACCGTAGATCCTGCGCCGATGCGGGATTTGCCGAAGATCTGAACTTGGGGCGCCAAAAAGACGTCCTCTTCCAGCACCACCTCGGGCCCCACCCATACGGAGGAAGGGTCAAGACACCGCACGCCGTTCCCCATGGCCTCCCCCAGGATACGATCGCGAAGGACGGCCGTGGCCGCTGCTAGCTGGCGAGGGTCGTTGACTCCTTCTAGATCCTCGGCCTCGGGCCAGAGCACGGGGTCCACACCCCGCCCCGTAGCACCCAGGGCGTGCACCACGTCGGTGAGGTAGTATTCTCCCTGTTGATTGGCCGGGCTAAGGGTTTCCAGGGCTTTCGCCATGAGGGGAACAGAAAAACGGTAGATGCCGCTATTGACCTCGTCCAGGCGCTGCTCTTCCGGAGTGGCATCTCGGTCCTCCACGATACGAACCGCTCCCGCCCCCCGCACCACCCGCCCGTATCCCCGGGGATCTCCCGCCCGGAAGGACAGGAAAGCCCCCTCTGCCGTCGATTTATCCAGGGCCCTTAGGGCCTCGGGGGTGAGGCAGGGCATGTCTCCGTACAAAATAACCAGCTCGTCCAGGGACTGCCACCAACCCCGGACCTCCATCACCGCATGCCCCGTACCGAGCTGCTCGCGCTGCCAGAGGACCTCCACCTGGGGCCAATGAGCTTGGAGGTAGGCCTGGACTTCTTCCCCCCCAAAGCCCACCACCACCGCCACGCGATCGTAGCCCGCCCCCAGGGTCGCCCTCAGGGGGTAGGAAATCATCGGCTCTTCCAGGATCGAGTGCATGACTTTGGGAGTCGCGCTCTTCATACGGGTGCCCTTTCCGGCCGCCAAGACAAGGGCACCTCGCCTTACCGCGTTACCCATGGGTCTCACCCCTTCGTTAACATGCCGATAAATCGGCCTCGCGGCGCGAAAGAAAGCTCCCGAGGAAACCGCACCACGACCACACAAAAAGGGGCCCCGGGTAAAGCCCCTTTCCCAGATCTGAATTGGCTGGGGTGGCTGGATTCGAACCAGCGGATGGAGGATCCAAAGTCCCCTGCCTTGCCTCTTGGCTACACCCCAATACGCCCGCAGTTTTGGATTATCTCGCGACTTTTTGTGATTGTCAAGATTGGTCGCTCCTCCTTCCGTCGACAGCCTGTGGTCGCGTCCGAAACCGCTCTTGGTGCCGGGCGCGGCCCTTCTTTCCC
>CALMLW010000198.1 GCA_937868015.1 uncultured Synergistaceae bacterium
TGCACCGGGCCGCCACTCCCCGCACCTGGGACAGGGTGCCGGGAAGGGACTCCCCGTCCCCCATGGCCTGCACGCTGTCCACCACCACCAGAGATCGCCCCGGGAGAAGATCCATGAACTCCTCGGGATCCCCGGAGGCCAAAAGGTCCAGGGGCGGGGGCTGACCGTCCAGCCTCAGGGCCCGAGAGGCCACCTGCTCCAAGGATTCTTCCCCCGAGACGTAGAGGACGGTCCTTCCTCGACGGGCCAGGGCCAGGCAGGCTTGGAGCAAAAGGGTGGACTTGCCGATCCCCGGCTCCCCCGCCAGCAGGGACACGCTCCCCGGAGCGAAGCCCCCCCCGAGCACCCGGTCCAGTTCGTCCAGCCCTGTGGGGATGCGGTCGAGGAGGGGGACCTCCGACGCCCGGACGGCCCGGGCTTGGGGAACTCCCCCGGGGGCTTTGCCCCCTCCCGGGGCCGTCCGGGGGGCGAAATCTTGCTCCAGCGATCCCCAGGCGCCGCACCGGGGGCATTTCCCCGCCCAGGACGACGAGGGGGCCCCACAGGAGGTGCAGACAAAGCGTGTTTCGTTCTTTTTCGCCATGAAAGGTCCTCCGCCTAAGGTTTCCGTCGTTCGCGTCGCCCGAGGCGACGCAGGGTTACGGCTCCCATTCTACCCCAACCCCCTCCACGCCTTAAGGCCCCGGGGTATCTCCCGGCGGGGCTCCGCGAGGCGAAAGGGCCCGGGCCCCGATGCCGTATAATGCTTCTGGAAGGGGCGAAGAAATCCTTTCCCCGGACCCCTTACCTTGTCCCATGAGGAGGACTTCGCCATGCCCCCATCTCAGGTATCTCCCAAGACCATCTGGACCGTGGCCCTGCACCTATTGCTCATCGGCGGCATCATCGCCGTGGTGTACCGCACGGGGGACGTCATGACCTGGATCGTGCTATCGGCCTTCTTGGCGGTGGCCCTCAATGCCGGGGTCCTCGGGCTGGAGCGCCGGGGGCTCCGCCGGCGATGGGCCATCGGCGTGGTCTTTATCCTGGCGGGGAGCGCCATCGCCGTGGCGGTGTCCACCATCATCCCCCTGGTGGTGAGCCAGATCGCCGCCTTGGTGCGGGTGGCCCCCGACGCCATAGCCAAGCTGGAGAACCTGGCGGCGGTCCAGGCCCTGGAAGAAGAGTACCACGTCTTCGCCCAGCTCCGGGGATGGGCGTCTCAGAACGCCCCCCACCTGGCCCAGGCGGCGGTGAGCGTGGTCACCGGGGCCCTGTCAGGGGTCCTTTCCCTCGGCATGGTGTTGGTCCTCACCGTGTTCATGCTCCTCTGCGGCAACGAGTTCACCGAGGACCTGTTGGCCTTCGTCGCCGAGAGGCGCCGGGCCGGGGTCCGATCCGCCCTGCGCACCATGCAGACCACCGTGAGCGCCTATGTGGCCGGGACGGTCTTCATCGCCCTGGTGGGAGGAGGAGTCATCGGCACCGCCCTTCTTTTGGCCGGAAGCCCCTACTATCTCGCCCTGGGGTTCTGCACCGCCCTCCTGGGCCTTTTGCCCTACCTGGGCCCCGTCCTGGCGGCGGTGCTGGTGGTGAGCACCACCTTCTCCACCTTGGGATCGTGGCCCGCCGTGGCCCTCCTGGGGGTCTTTTTGATCTACGGCGCCATCGAGAGCAACGTGCTGCAGCCCGTGGTCCAGAGCCGAAGCATCCGCATGAATCCTCTGCTGGTCTTCCTTGTCATGTTGGTGGGCACATCTCTGGCGGGCATGATGGGAGCCCTCCTGGCCCTCCCGGTGGCGGGGGCGACCCAGGCCTTCGTGAAGCAGGTGATGCTCCGCGACAATCCGGTGGAAGGCGACGGCCCCGCATAGGAGCACCGCCCTTCGGGGCCTAGCCCCGACGGACCCATCCTTCCCCCAGCGTCCCCCAGCTCCCTTCCCCTGGCTTCCCTGGCTTGTCCGCCATGGGACCCCGGAAGGCCCAGGGGGTTCGGATCGAGATGGGCGATGCCCCCCGGACCGCCTCCCCTGTCGCCGTCCCCACGCCTCATACCGATCCTTCCCCACCCCTTCGCCCGGAGACCGGACGCCGGGGTCTTACCCCTTTAGTAGGAGTTTTTTCAGGCCCCCCCCGGGCTCTGCCGATCCCCAAGAAGATCCCCGGGAAATCGAAAGGGAAATGTTTTAAGCGCCCGTCGCTCCTCGGAGAGGAATCCCCCTTTTTCGCGGCGAATCGACTTTTCCCCCTTGCCCTCTCCGGATTATTCTGCTATCATCCCTTCGTTTGCTCAGAATGTCACTTTATCTTGATATCAGAAAGAAGGGATTCCTCTGCGTTACCTCAAGAGCCGTGTCGCTCCTCCCTCGTCCGCAGAAAGCTCGGTGGCCGCCGAAGTGGCATCCTTGGTGGCGCGATTGCGCCACCAAGGATGGGGGGCCGTGGAAGATCTTTCCCGATCTCTGGACCACTTCGAGGGGCCCCATCGCGTCCCCGTCGAGGACCTGCTCCGCTCCGCCGATGAGCTCCCTCCCGCCCTGAGGAAAGCCCTCCTCACGGCGGAGGAGAACGTTCGCGCCTTCTGCCGGCACCAGCGCTCCCTCCTCTCCGACCAAGAATGGGAGCTCTCTCCGGGGGTGCGCGCGGGGGTACGCTTTCTTCCCGTGCGACGGGGGGCGGTGTACGTCCCCGGGGGGCGCTACCCCCTTCCCAGCACCGCCA
>CALMLW010000199.1 GCA_937868015.1 uncultured Synergistaceae bacterium
GGTGGGCCTTTTCCACCTCGTCAAAGAGCAGCACGCTGTAGGGCTTGCGGCGCACCGCCTCGGTGAGCTGCCCCCCCTCGTCGTACCCCACGTACCCCGGAGGGGCCCCCAGCAGGCGGGACACGGTGTGTTTCTCCATGTACTCCGACATGTCGATGCGCACCATGTTTTCCTCGCTGTCGAAGAGCGCGGCGGCCAGGGCCTTGGCGAGCTCGGTCTTGCCCACCCCCGTGGGGCCGAGGAAGAGAAAGGAGCCGATGGGGCGCCGGGGGTCCTTGATCCCCGCCCGGGCCCGGAGCACCGCGTCCGCCACGGCGTCCACCGCCTCGTTCTGCCCCACCACCCGCTGGTGGAGCACCTCCCCCAGGCGCAGCAGCTTTTCCCGCTCCCCCTCCACCAGCCGGGCCACGGGAATGCCAGTCCACCGGCTCACGATGGCGGCGATCTCTTCTTCGGTGACCTCCTGGCGGAGCAGGCGGGCCTCCCCCTGGTGCTCCGTCATGCGGGCCTCTTCCCCCCGAAGCCGCCGCTCCAGCTCGGGGAGCTTGCCGTGGCGCAACTCCGCCGCCCGGTTCAGGTCGTAGGACCTTTCCGCCCGTTCCGCCTCGGCCCGGGTCTGTTCCAATTCGCTCCGCAGGGCCTGCACCCGGCCGATGGACTGCTTTTCCACCTCGTACTGGGCCCGGAGGGCGTCCGCCCGGGACCTCGCCTCGGCGAGCTCCTTCCGGAGGGCGGCGCATCGGTCGCAGCTCGCCCGGTCCGTCTCCTTGGCCAGGGCCGCCTCCTCAATCTCCAGCTGCATCACCCGGCGGGCCACGCTGTCCAGCTCCGCCGGCAGGGAGTCGATCTCCGTGCGGATGGAGGCGCAGGCCTCGTCCACCAGATCGATGGCCTTGTCCGGCAGAAAGCGGTCGGTGATGTACCGGTGGGAGAGCACCGCCGCCCCCACCAGGGCGTTGTCCTGGATGCGCACGCCGTGGAAGACCTCGTACCGCTCCCGAAGCCCCCGGAGGATGGAGATGGTGTCCTCCACCGTGGGCTGGTCCACCAGCACGGGCTGAAAGCGCCGCTCCAGCGCCGCATCCTTTTCGATGTGCTCCCGGTATTCGTCCAGGGTGGTGGCGCCGATGCAGTGAAGCTCCCCCCGGGCCAGCAGGGGCTTGAGCATGTTTCCCGCGTCCAAAGATCCTTCGGCTTTTCCCGCCCCCACGATGGTGTGGAGCTCGTCGATGAAGAGCAGCACCCGCCCTTCGCTCTCTTTCACCTCGTTGAGCACCGCTTTGAGGCGCTCTTCAAACTCCCCCCGGAACTTGGCCCCCGCCACCAGGGCCCCCATGTCCAGGGCCATCACCGTGCGGTCCTTGAGCCCCTCGGGGACGTCGCCCCGGACGATGCGGTGCGCCAGCCCCTCCACCACGGCGGTTTTTCCCACGCCGGGCTCTCCGATGAGCACGGGGTTGTTCTTGGTCTTCCGGCTCAGAATGCGGATGACGCGCCGGATCTCCTCGTCCCGGCCGATGACGGGGTCAAGCTTGCCCGACCGGGCCATCTGCACCAGATCCCGGCCGTAGCGCTCCAAGGCTTCGTAGGTGGCCTCGGGGGTGGCGCTCTGGACCCGCACGTTTCCCCGCACCTCGGTGAGGGCCCCCAAAAAGCGTTCCTCGGTGATCCCCGCCTCCTTCAGCAGGCGACCGGCGGGGGTGGCGCTCCCCTCGTCCACCAACCCCGCAAAGAGATGTTCCACCGAAACGTACTCGTCCTGAAGCCGTTTGGCCCTTTCCTCCGCCCCCACCAGAAGGCGGGAGAGGCGCCCCGAGATGTAGATCTTCCCCGGTTCCACGCCGGGGCCCTTCACCCGGGGACGTCGGTCCAGCTCCCGCTCCACGGCGGCCCCCAGCGCTTCGGGAGAGGCCTCCATGCGCCGGAGAAGGCGGGGGATGAGCCCCCCCTCCTGGCGGAGGAGGGCCAGCACCAGATGCTCTCCGTCCACTTCCTGATGCCCCCGGGAAAGGGCCAGGTTCTGGGCTTCTCCCAGGGCCTCCTGAGATTTTTGCGTCAATTTGTTCAGATCCATGACGATCCCTCCTCGACGGTGTCGTGCCCGGGGGCCTCCCGTGAGGTCTGGGGCCCTTGCGCGCCGCTTTTTGATCAAAGTTGATCAACGCCTATTATATTGATCAGGGAAGATCAGTCAAGGGGGAAGTCCCCCGGTCGCCCTCCTTCCTCAAGTTCCCGCCGGGGGCGCCCCAACGGCGCGGCGGGGGGGACGTCGCTCTCCTTAGGTCCCCGGAGCGGGGGGGCGGAAAATTTTGCTCCTGGTGGGGACCTGGGACGCCCACCGGGCAGGGGCAACACGGAAAACGTGGGGCCGCTACCCGGTGGCATCGCCGCTTGCGGATCTTTCGGAGGGTGCCGATGGGGGGGTGGGGGGGGCG
>CALMLW010000200.1 GCA_937868015.1 uncultured Synergistaceae bacterium
AAAAAGAAGAGCTCCTAAAGTTCGGGGAAACGCGACATCTTCCTTGACAAACACCTTTCGCCCGGTATGCTGGTCATGGCGCTTCTCCGAACGATAGGGATTGCTCTGCCGATTATCTGGATGTGGGTGGGGGCTCTCCTGTGCGCCATTGGCATCTTCGTCGGACTGGCAACGTTCTTTCAGAGTTTGTGGAAGGCGATCGCAGCCTATGCACTCATAGCGTTGCTTATCATCGCTGCTGTCGTTGATGGAAATCAAAGACATGCTCGTTGGGCAGAAATCTGGTGCGGGTGGTTTTTCGATTCTTCGCCGCGATCTCAATCGCGTACGTTGTTTGAGGATTCTGGCTCGGCTGCCACATCTATTTCCAGCACAGGTCATTCCCAAACGATGTCCGACCGTGGAAAGGAAACAAACATCCCGGTCGATCCTCGATATCTCGAGACAGATAACGCCTCCTCATCGAACGCTAGTGATATCTACGATATGACAACGCGTTACATGCAAAATTATGCAACTGCTATGGCGGAAGCCGTTTCTACCGGTGACGGATCTATTGTCCGTCCTTTCTTCAATCCGGGAGGTCCTTTGCTTCGGGAACAGATGAAACTTATCGATTCGCTCTACCAAAAAGGAATGTCCGAACAATTGCTTGGCATTGAAGTAACACGGGTTGAACCGGAAGGCAACGACATTATCGTTTTCGTGACAGAGCGACATCGGCTTACCTATGCCGACGGGAGAACAAAGAATGTAGAAAATCGCTTTCGGTATAGGTTGCGAGGAGACAGTCGCAATACGCTCGCCCTCTGGTCTATCGGTAAGCAATAGGCACACGCGCAAAAGTAGAAAAATTAATATATTAAGGTTAATAATATCAAAAAATTAATACAAATGTGTAGTTATTAAAAAATTTCCAATTAACATTCTTTTTTTGGGGGGGTAAGAACGATGAGTCCGTCTCTTCAACCTGGTGAAAACACTGCGCTCGAGGCTTTTTCCGGTATGGTCATTGTTACTCACGACGTTGACCCGAGATTGGATGTTAATTTAACAGCCTTTCTTCTAACTGATTCCGGAAAGGTTCAGGGAGACAGTGGGATTGTGTATTACAATCAGCCCAAGGGACCCCAGGGCGTGGCGACTTTCATTTCCCCTCAGGATTCGGGGGCCGTAAAGAGCCATTGCATCAACTTCGACCTCCAGAAAGCTCCAACGGGAATCACGAAAATTGCCGTTACTCTTACCGAGGACAAACGCCTGGGTTTCTCTGCAGTAAAAAATCTTAAAGCTGAAATACATTCTGGAGGTCATGTTCTCCATCTGCTTCCCAATGCTTTTAAAACTGAAAACGGCATAATCGTTCTCGAATTGTATGTTCGAAACGGACAGTGTAAAGCACGTGCGATCTGGCAAGGTTTTTCCTCAGGTCTTGACGGATTGTGCAAGAACTACGGGGTGGATGTCGATGAAAGCTCTGCCCCACAGCCTTCCCCATCGGCACCAGCCTTGCTCACTTCTTCCCTCAACCTCCAAAAAGTCAGCGGTTCTATCAATCTTACTAAAGGACAGAAACCCGTTCTTATTGAAAAGACTCCGGAAATAACAGCATCTATTTCCTGGCCTTCCGGTACCGACTACGATGTCCTTGCCCTTGTCTTCACCAAAGACGGAGGCCAGGTGGATGTTGCGACATTCGGAGCAGAAGGGGTACCACCTCTTATGAATTACGGTAATGGAGCGGTGGTGCACATGGGAGACGTCGGGCGGGGTGACGGTTCGGACAAAACCGAAATCATCAAGATCCGACTCAACGACGATATTCTTGCGGTCGTTCCGGTAGCCTATTCCGCCCAATCAAACGGTACGGGTTCATTCTATGAGTACCAGGTTTCGATGTTGATAGACAATAAACGAGGAACGACTGTAAGTATTCCCGCGAAAAACGCCAGTAAGAAGAGCACTGTATATTCCTGTGTTCCGGGCATCATCCGAAACACCCCACAGGGAATCATCATCGATCCGGTGGAACGCTACAGTCGACCAAATTCTGAGAACCGTCCAAAACTGGTCCGGGAAAAGGATGGAACTATCGATGTCGTTATGGATGCAGGACCGGTGAATGAGTACAAATAGGTTTTGAGACCCCTGAAAAAGTCGCCTTTGCGATATAATTAGTCTCGACAATAAAGCGCTTGGGAGGGGTCTGTAAATGCTCGGCCGTCGCTCGAATCAGTTGTCTTTCCTCGATCTGGAACGCGAGTCGCGAGTGCCTGCGAACCCATTTCCTTCGTCGTCTCGACGAGTACATCGACTGAGCGCCCATCGAGCGCGAACTGGAGAAGCTGTACGGATCGAGATTGGGGCGTCCGAGCCACCCGCCGCTCCTCATGTTCAAGTCGCTGCTGCTTCAGCAGTGGTACGGGCTTTCCGATTCGGGGCTCGAAGAATCGCTGCGCGATCGTCTCTCTTTTCAGGGGTTCGTGGGACTTGGCCTCGATGATCCCGTCCCCGATGAGACGACCTTCGTGGTCTTCCGCAAGCGCCTGATAGCCGCCAACCTCGGGCAGAAGCTCTTCGAGCTGGTGAACGCCCAGCTCGATGCGCGCAAGCTTTTCGTGCGAAAGGGCGCCATCATCGATGCCACTATTGTCGATGCGGCGGTCCGGAAGCCGCGATCTCCGAAGAGCCGGAAAGGCCATGGTGCGCTGGAAAACGATCAGGCCGCGTCTGCGACCGTGGGCGAAGAGCTCGCTGGCGAGAACGACCAGGAAGCGGACGCAACGTCGGCGTCCCCGCAGAGCGTGGATCCCGATGCCAGCTGGACATACAAGCATGGCACGTGGTACTACGGGTACAAGATTCACTGTTGCATCGACGAGGGCCAGCTGCTCATCCGCACCCTCGTGCCTTACCACTGCCTCCACCCATGACAGCCGCTGCCTGCGCGATCTCATGCCTCTCGATGTGCAGGCCGTCTACGGAGACAAGGCCTACGACTGCCGGCATGTGCGGAACTGGTACGAAAAGCAGGGCATTGCCTGTCGCATTCTCCATAAGGCCGCCCGAAACCGGCCGCTCAATGACGTCCAGAAGGGGCTCAACAAGCTGTGGTCCGGCACGCGCAGCGAAGTGGAGCGGGTTTTCGGCATCTTCAAACGTGCTTTCGATCTTTCCCGGATGCCCTATCGCGGAAAGGCACGAAACGCGTTGAAGACGTTTTGCCTGGGCATGGCTTTCAATCTCCGGCGCGTCGTGGCGCTGCTGGACGCGTAGCGGTGCCCGTTTTGCCGCCGGACACCTTGGGGGAGGTGGTGTTGCGGACGTAGCGCGCGCCGTCGCGCCCGAAAGGGCCGCAAACTAGCCTGAATTGCATTTTCGAAGCGCTTTTTGGCAGCAGGGGGCACAAATACGGGTCTCCCGCTTGCTCATGTTCTGCAAAACCCCGATTGTTCAGGGGTCTCGTGGGTGAATAGCTTGGGGAGCGGATAAGGGGTGATTGCACTTGGAGTACCATTCCGGATTGTCCTACGAACTGCTCTATCAGGCAGGGGCCTTTTCCATGCTGCGCGTGGCCCTGAAGAAGGGCCAGACCATCAAGGCGCAGTCCGACGCCATGGTCTGCATGGACAGCACCCTCGACGTGAAGGGGAACATGAGCGGAGGCGTGCTGGGGGCTCTGGGACGCATGTTTTCCGGGGAGTCCTTCTTTTTCCAGCTGGTGACCGCCACCCGGGGGGACGGCGAGGCGTGCTTCGCCCCCGAATGCCCCGGCGACATCATCGATCTCGAAATGGACGGCACACCCTTTCTCGTGCAGAAGGGGGGCTTCTTCGCCGCCACCGAAGGGGTGGAGATCAGCACCACGTGCCAGAACCTGACCCGGGGGCTTTTCAGCGGCGAGGGCTTCTTCGTCCTCCGGGCGCAGGGCAAGGGGGTGCTCTTTCTGGAATCCTTCGGTGCGATTCACGTGATCAGTCTGCCGCCGGGGAAGGAAATCATCATCGACAACAAGCATCTGGTGGCCTGGCCCGAGCAGATGAACTACAACATCGAGAAGGCCTCCGCTTCGGGGTGGATTTCCTCCTTCACCTCGGGGGAGGGCTTGGTTTGCCGCTTCCGGGGACCCGGCAACATCATGATTCAGACCCGCAACCCCCAGGTCTTCGGCCAGTGGATGAATCCCCTGCTTCCGGCGCGCGGCTAGCGCCAAAACTCTATATCGAGAAGGCCTCCGCTTCGGGGTGGATTTCCTCCTTCACCTCGGGGGAGGGCTTGGTTTGCCGCTTCCGGGGACCCGGCAACATCATGATTCAGACCCGCAACCCCCAGGTCTTCGGCCAGTGGATGAATCCCCTGCTTCCGGCGCGCGGCTAGCGCCAAAACTCTATCGTTCGAGGAGGTAGAAGAATATGGCAGTTTCCCTTTCCAAAGGCGGCAATCTCTCTCTTTCCAAGGAAGCACCCAATCTCAAGGAAATCCTCGTGGGGCTCGGGTGGGACGCCCGCGCCACCGACGGGGCGGACTTCGATCTCGACGCCTCCTGCTTCCTGCTGAAGGACGGCGACAAGGTGCGGAGCGATGCGGACTTCATCTTCTACAACCAGCTCAGGTCGAGCTGCGGTTCCGTGGAGCACACGGGCGACAACCGCACCGGGGCGGGCGAAGGGGACGACGAGGCGATCATCGTCTATCTCGACCGCGTGCCCCAGGATATCCAGAAGATGTCCTTCACCGTCACCATCCACGAGGCGGATGCGCGGCGACAGAACTTCGGCATGGTGAAATCGGCCTTCATCCGCATCGTCAACAAGGAGAACAACATGGAGATCGCCCGCTTCGACCTCTCCGAGGATGCGAGCACCGATACGGCCATGATCTTCGGCGAAGTGTACCGGCATGGCGGCGAGTGGAAGTTCCGCGCCGTGGGGCAGGGCTACAAGGGCGGTCTCGGGCCTCTGGCGAGAAACTATGGGGTCAACGTCTAGCCCGGACGCGAAAACAGGGTAGTTCGTGGGGCGGGCGGTGGTCGCCCGCCGGAAAGAAACAAAGGGAAGCAGTGCAAACCATGATTGAGGAGGTTTTCGGCTATGGCGATCAGCTTGACCAAAGGCGGCAACATCTCTCTGGCGAAGGAAGCACCGGGCATGACGAAGGTTCACGTGGGGCTCGGGTGGGACGCCCGGGTCACCGATGGGGATGCGTTCGACGTCGACGCGTCCTGCTTCCTGTTGAAGGAAGACGGCAAGGTGCGCGGCGAAGGGGACTTCATCTTCTACAATCAGAAGGAGTCGCCCTGCGGCGGCGTGAAGCACATGGGGGACAACCGCACCGGCGAGGGCGAGGGCGACGACGAGGTCGTCAAGATCGATCTCGAAAAGATCACCCCCGACGTGAACAAGGTTACCTTCACCGTCACCATCCATGAGGCGGAGACCCGGCGGCAGAATTTCGGCATGATCTCCAAGGCGTATATCCGCATCGTCAACGACGCGAACAACGAAGAGATCGCCCGCTTCGACCTTTCCGAGGACGCGAGCGTCAACACCGCCATGGTCTTCGGCGAACTCTACCGGAACGGGGCGGAGTGGAAGTTCCGCGCCGTGGGGCAGGGCTTCGAAGGCGGTCTTGCCGCCATGGCCCGCTCCTTTGGGTTGAGCGTGTAGGTTGCGACGAACGAAATGACGGGCGAGAGACGCGCGGTGTGTCCCCTTTGCGGACGCCCCGCGTGTTTCTCGTGTTTTTCCAGGGGAGAACATGACGAAGAAAACGGTCTGGTTCAACAAGAATCTGTCGGGAATCTACCATATCCTCGGCCATCTGAAGGCCTCCGATGCGGCATCGCGTTTCCGCACGCTCTGCACCCATACGTTGCCGAGCTTCATCGGCTTCTGTTCGGCGGATTGCGCTGAGGTGGAACCGCTGCATATCGACGACGAGGGCTATCTGCGGTACTGTCTCGACGTGTGCGCCCGCCACGAGGTGGCCTTCTTCTTTCCAGGACGTCGGGCTGCCTTTCTGGCCGAGCGGCGGGAGTCCTTCGATCGGGTCGGGGTGCGGCTCTTCACGGCGGGCGATGCGGCCACGCTGCGTCTCCTCGACCGGAAAGACCGGCTCTATGCGGCGCTCCAAGCGGGAGAGCTGGCGGCGCTGGTGCCTCCGCACCGGGTGGTGGAGAATGCGGAGGGCTTCGATGCCGCCGTCGCCTCCCTCCGGGAGCAGTTCGACCGGCTCTGCGTGAAGCCGCTCTCCGGCATGTTCGGGCAGGGCTTTCGGGTGCTCATCGACGACGACGAGGGGTTGAACCGACTGCTCGGGGGGGACGGCTCGAAGATGGGACTCGCCTACTTCCGGCATCTGCTCGCCGAGGCGGGGAATTTTCGCCCCCTGCTCGTGATGCCCTTTCTCGACGGGGTCGAGCGGAGCGTCGATGCCCTCGCCGTAAAGGGAGATCTGCTGCGCTGCGTGGTGCGGCGAAAGGCCCACGACGACGGCGCCTTTCAACTGATCGAGGAGCATCCCGAGGCGGTGGCCGCCACGGCGGCGCTGACGCGAGCGCTGTGGCTCGACGCCCTGTTCAACGTGCAGTTCCGGGAGCACGAGGGAAAGGTCTATCTGCTGGAAATCAACGGACGAATGTCCGGGGGGCTCGTCTTCTCGAACCTCACCGGACTCGACATGCCCTATTGGGCCCTGCGGCTTGCCGCAGGAGATTGCACGAGGGAGGAAATACCCATGCCCCGAACGGGCTTCTACATCGCCCAGAGTGTCCAGGGAGAAGTGAAAAATCGTCCCGCCGCGACGGCGGCTTTTTCCGGAGGACATGGATGATTCCTGCGGCGAAGATGATCGAGAAGACCCTCGATTGCGGCGTGCTGCGCATGGCCATCGACCGGAGTCTCGTGCCGCCGGAGGAACTCTTCGGCTTCGGCAACCGGCGGAACAGGAAACGCGGGTTTCTCTTCATCAGTAAGGTGTTGGGCAAGCACTACCCGGTGCGTCCACGGCAGATGCGACGCATCCACGAGATGCTGGCCCGGCAGGTCGACGATTTGCCCTCGCCCTTTGTGGTCATCGGCATGGCCGAGACCGCCATCGCCCTCGGGCAGGGGGTGTACGAAGCCATGTGGCGTCTCGGGATGCGGGAGGGGGTCTTTCTCCACTCGACCCGCTACGTCTTCCCGCAGCCTCTCGCCTTCGCCTTCGAGGAGCAGCACAGCCACGCCACGGAACACCTGCTTTACCTGCCCCGCGAGGAGGAGGCGGCTCGCCTCTTTCGGGAGGCCCGGGCCCTCGTCTTCGTCGACGACGAGATGAGCACGGGCAAAACCCTCTGCAATCTCCTCGCGGCATGCCGCACGAGCTGCCCCCGAGTGGAGGAGGCGCGTTTCGTGAGCATTACCGACTGGCTCTCCGACGCGCGACGGCGCGAGATCGAGGCGCAATTCCCCGACCTTGCGATCCGCTTTCACAACATTCTGGAGGGTTCCTTCTCCTTCGTCCCCAACGAATCCTTCGATTGTCAGGCCTCGGCCAGCGCGGTGGGGGCGGGCGAGTGCAAGGCGACGCGTGTCGGGGGAGATTTCGGTCGTTTCGGTTGTCGGGAACCCCTCGCCTTCGATTTTTCCTCCTGGCCCGGGCGGTACGGGCTGTCGTCCGGAGATCGCCTGCTCGTCCTCGGTACCGGCGAGTTCATGTACCCCGCCTTCCTCTTCGCCGATTATCTCGAAGAGGCGGGTTTCGACGTGGTTTTCCAGTCCTCCACGCGGTCTCCCATCCTCGTGGGGGAGGATGTCGGCTCGATGGTGGAGACCGTCGACAACTACGGCGACGGCATTCCGAACTTCGTCTACAACGTGCGGCCGGGAGCCTACGACCGTATCCTCGCGGGCTACGAGACCCGTCCCCTGCCGCCCGAGCACGATCTGCTCGAAAAGCTCGGGGCCGAAGGGATCTTCTTCGCATGATGCCCATGTACGGTTTCGTCGATCTGGACGACACACTCTTTCAGACGGCGAAGAAATGCGCCCCCGGCGAGGAGCTCGTACCTGCGGCCCTCGATCGGGAGGGGCGTCCCCTGTCGTTCATGACGCGGCGGCAGCAGGCCCTCTTCCAGTGGCTTGCGTCAAGCGCCACCCTCATTCCCACCACGGCGCGGAACAGCGGGGCCTTCGGGCGGGTGCTCCTGCCCTGGTCCCATCGGGCGATTCTCGACTACGGTGCGGTGGTGCTGCGGGAGGATCATACGCCCGACCCCGCGTGGCATGGGCGGATGGATGAGGCGCTGGCGCCGTACGAGGCAGCCCTCGGGCGAATCCATGGGGAGATGACGGCGCTGGCGGCTCGGGAAGTGCTGGCGGTGCGGGGGCGAGTGATCGAGGATTTCGGACTCACCCTCTACGTGGTCTTCAAGAACGTCGATCCTGCATCGGGCGATCTGGCCCGGCTGCACCGGAGGGTGCGGGAGGAGGGGATGGCGACGGGGTACAGCCTCTTCTTCAACGACAACAATCTGGCCGTCGTGCCCTCCTGTCTCGACAAGCGCCTCGCGGTGGCCTACGTGCTTGAGGAGGTGCGACGCGCCGAAGGGGAACCGCTTCTCGCCTTCGGCATGGGCGATAGCCTGAGCGACGTGCCCTACCTTGCGGGGCTCGATTTCGCCCTAGTGCCCGGAGGGAGCCAGATCATGACGAGTCTGCGGGAGGCGCTCCATGTTTAGCGGCAGCTATCTTCGCGAGGACGTCACCTTTCTGCTCAAGGTCATCGATCTGCCGCCGCTGGACATTGCGGAGAAGGAGCGGCTGATCCAGTCGGGGCAGCGGCACTACAGCGAGATGATCAGCTGGGAGGCTCCCCCGTCTTCCGCCTATCTCGCCCTCTTTCACGAGGCGTTCCAGGAGAACAGGGGGCGTTTGGCCGAAGACCTGCTGCGGCTGGCGCGAGCCGTCGACGCGGGGCGTCGGGGCGACGTCACCATTGTGTCGCTGGCTCGGGCGGGAACACCCATCGGCGTGCTGCTCGCCCGGATCCTTCGCCGCCACTTTCATCGCGAAGCGGCGCATTACTCTGTTTCGATCATTCGTGATCGAGGTATCGACGAGGTGGCATTACGGCATATCCTGGAGGAGGATGGTCGCTCGCCCGAAAGCGTGGTCTTCGTCGACGGCTGGACGGGCAAGGGCGTCATCGCCCGGGAGCTCGACCGATTCGTCCGGGCGTATAATAGACGGCACGGGGTCTCCCTCGACCCGCAGCTGTACGTGGTCGCCGACATCGCGGGGGTTTCGGGGGTGGCCGCCACGGGCGCGGACTATCTGATCCCGTCGAGCATCCTCAATGCGGTGGTGTCAGGGCTCGTGAGCCGTTCCATCCTCAACGACCGCTACATCGGCGAGGGGGATTTTCACGGCTGCCTCTTCTACGAGGAGTACGCGCCCATGGATCTTTCCCGCTGGTTCGTCGATGCGGTCGCAGACGAGGTCGCCCGCTGTTACGACGAGGGGGGCGAGGCGAACGGCGTCTGCCTGTCCGAAGCGGCAAAGGAGCGGTTGCGGCGGGGGAACCGGGCTTTTCTCGACCAGTGCGCCCGGGAGTACGGCATGGAGAACCCCGACCACATCAAGGTGGGGATAGGCGAGACCACCCGGGTGCTTCTGCGGCGCGTTCCGGGGCGTATTCTGGTGCAAAACCGGGAAGACCGCAGCGTGCGGCATCTTGTGCATCTGGCGGGGGAAAAGGGCGTTCCCGTGGAGGAGGCGGCGGAGTTGCCCTATGCGGCGGCAGCGTTCATCAGGAGCGTGAAGACACTTTAGGCAGCCCCACTAGGGCAAGGAGGGATTGCGATGGGTATTCTCGATATCTTCAAGGACAAGTTTACGGATCTTTCAACCAAGGTGAAGCAGTACAAGAGCAAGGATATGATGGAGGCAGTCGTGGCGGGATGCGCGCTGGTGGCCTATGCGGATGGCAAGGTGGATGTAGCGGAAAAGGCGAAGATGCTGGGCTTTATCCAGAACAGCAAGGAGCTTTCCATTTTTGGCATGAGCGATGTGGTGAAGAGCTTCGACAACTACATGGCGGGTTTCGGTTTCGACCTGACCATCGGCAAGGCGCAGGCCCTGAATGCCATGGGCAAGCTGAAGAGCAAGCCCGAAGAAGCCCGCATTGCGGTGGCGGTGGCTATTTCGGTGGGCGGAGCCGACGGGAATTTCGACGAATCGGAAAAGGCCGTGGTGCGGGAAATCTGCGCCGTGGTCGGTCTTTCCCCGGTCGAGTTTGGGTTGTAGGAATCAGGCTTTTCTCCGGCAAATTGTTGATGGGGCTTGCGCTTTTTGATTTCGACGGCACCATAACCAGCTGCGATACGGGGGCGCTCTTTCACCGGAAAATTTTCGGCTGGCGGCGCGTGGGGTTCAGCGCGCTTTCGGCGGCGATCCGCGCAGTTCATTGCGCGGATCGCCGTCAGGCCATGAAGGAGTTTTTTTTCTCGGACTTCTGGCGGGGAGTGCCCCGGAAAACTTTCGCTTGGCTGGGAGAGGCTTTCGTGGAAGACGTGGAACGCTGCGTGCGCCCCGGAGCTTTGCGGCGTCTGGCCTGGCACCGGGAGCGGGGCGATCATGTGGCGGTGGTGTCCGCGTCGGTGCGCGAATGGCTCGCCCCCTGGTGCGTGCTTCACGGAGTCGATACGCTTTTGGCGACCGAAATGGCGGATGTCGGCGGAATTTTGACGGGGCGTCTCGCGGGAAAGAACTGTCGGGGAGCGGAGAAGGTGCGTCGCATTCGGAACTGCTTCGGCGATTCCCTCCCTTCGCCCCTTTTTGCCTATGGCGATTCCGACGGAGATACGGAGATGCTGGCTCTTGCCCCGGAATTGCAGCGATTTTTCAAGCCCTTTCGGGAGCGGGATTCTTCGGTTTGATCGGGGAGGATGAGGCACATGCTCGTAAGGGGACAAAGACAGGTACTGGAAGGCGACACGGTTCACGTCTCCCTCGGGGGGGCTGCGGGCAATTTTGTCTGTTTCCTGCTGGATGCGGGCAACAAGGTTCCCGACGGCAGCCACGTGGTCGTCGCCCGAGGGAACGGTTTCCGACAGGTTTTTTCCTTTGAAGGCAATGGCGTGCAGATGACTCTTTCGGCGGTTCCCGCCGCGGTGCAGCGCATCGGCGTTGGCTTTACCTCGACGCTTCCTTTGGCGGCGTCGGGAAAAGGCGTGCTCAGCGTGCAGTGCGGCAATTTTTCGGACAGCTACGCCTTCGCTCCCGATTTTAGTCAGGAGCAGGATGCGGTTTTTCTCGAAGTCTACCGTAAGGACGGGAAATGGCGTTTTTCCGTAGAAGCGCAGGGTTTTTCCAAAGGCTTCAGCTCTCTGGCCGAGCACTACGGTGCGGCGGGCTTTACCCTTCCTCCCGCGTCGCCCATGCCCGCTCCCGTGCCCCCCTCGCCATCTCCAGCTCCTTCACCTTCGGGCTCTCTCTCCCTGAGCAAGGTCACGCTGGAAAAACGAGGCGAAAAGAAGCTCCTTTCTCTGGAAAAGAAGGAAGGGCAGCGAATTCACATAAACCTGAACTGGGACAGCGGTGCACCGACGGGGGCGAAGAAAGGCTTCTTCTCCTCGCTCTTCGGGGGCGGCAGCGGGGATGTGGATCTCGACCTCGGCTGCATGTTCGAACTGCAGGACGGGCGAAAGGGCGTCATCCAGCCCCTGGGCGGCTATTTGGGGTCGGGGAGCGAGGACCCCTTCATCTATCTCGACAAGGACGACCGAAGCGGCGGCGCGAGCGACGGCGAGAACATGTACATTCTGAAGCCGGAAATCCTGCGGAGGGTTCTGGTTTTCGCCCTCATCTACGAAGGAACCGCGCGTTTTTCCGATGTGAACGGGCGGCTCACGATCAAGACGAGCAACGAGGAAATCACCATTCGGCTCGACAATCCCGATGCGGGAAAGCGGTTCTGCGCCGTGGGGCTTTTCGAGAACCGGGGGCATGGGCTGGAGCTGAGCAAGGAAGAGCGCTATTTCGACAACCACCAGCCCTGCGACGAGCATTACGGATTTGGTTTCAACTGGAAAGCGGGCAGAAAGTAGAACGCGCAGGAGTGTTGCGACAATAATTTACAGACAGGAGTGATGGATAAATGTCGATCAGCCTTGTAAAGGGACAGAAAATTTCTCTGGACAAAGAAGCGGGTTCCGCACTGGATACAGTGGTTATGGGGCTTGGCTGGGATGTAAAGAAAGCCGGTGGGTTAAAGGGACTCTTCGGCGGGGGCGGCAGCATCGATCTCGACGCGTCCTGCGTCTTTTTCGACGAAGCGAAGGCGATTCTCGACATCGTGTGGTTCCGCCAGTTGAAGAGTAAGGACGGCAGCGTCGTGCACACGGGAGACAACCGGACGGGCGAGGGTGAAGGGGACGACGAACAGATCATCGTTCAGCTTTCGAAGGTGCCGGCGAATGTGAAGACGCTGGTCTTTACGGTGAACAGCTTTACCGGGCAGACCTTTGAAAGCGTGGAAAACGCCTTCTGCCGCATTGTCGACAAGGCTTCGGGGAAGGAAATTGCGAAATATGATCTGAGTTGCAGCGGCAAGCATACGGCCATGGTGATGGCCAAGCTGTACCGTCACAACGGGGAATGGAAGATGCATGCGCTGGGTGAATACGGCAGCGGCAGAACCGTGCAGGACTTGCTGCCCGTCATCACCCCAAATTTGTAGGTTCGCGGATGTGCTGCGAAGGAATGAGGAGATTGCAGGATGGCGTATAGAGGTTTAACGAACGAAGAAGTTCTGAAAAGCCGCCTTGAACATGGGGCGAATGTGTTGACCCCGGCGGAACGGGATCCCTGGTGGAAGCTTTTCCTTGAAAAGTTCGAAGATCCGGTGATCCGGATTTTGCTCGTGGCGGTGGTTATCTCCTTCATTACCGGCGCCATGCACGGGGAGTATCTCGACAGCCTCGGCATCGTCATGGCGGTGCTCCTGGCCACAGGGCTCGCCTTCGCGAACGAATACAAGGCGGCCCGGGAGTTCGATCTTCTCCTGACGTCGCAGGATGAGACGCCGGTGAAGGTCGTCCGAAACGCGGTGGTGACCTCGGTGCCGAAAAAGGACCTGGTTGTTGGTGACATCGTGTTGCTGGAGACCGGGGAGGAGATGCCCGCCGACGGTCTGGTGCTGGAAGCGCTTGGTTTGCGGGTGGATGAATCGAAGCTCACCGGAGAATCGGTTCCCGTCCGCAAGGATGTGGGCGGTTCCGAGTCGGACGAGGGGAAAGCCTACCCGGTGGATGTCCTGCTTCGCGGGTGCGCCGTGCGGGAAGGGGACGGGGTTATGCGCGTCACCGCCGTCGGCGACGGCACCGAGATCGGAAAAACGGCCCGGGCGGCGGCTGAAGAGACCGACGAGGAAACGCCGCTGAATCGGCAACTTGAAAAGTTATCCAAACTCATTGGCGTGGTGGGGTTTGGCATTGCGGCGGGTTTGTTCGCCGCGCTGGTGTGGCGAGGGGCCTCCTCGGGTACGCTGGTGCTCGATGCGGGGCAATGGAAACTCTTCTGGGTCGGCATCGGGGCGTTGCTCGTCATGCTGGCCAAGGTTTGGGTGCCCATTTTCTACGATGGGCTTGAGTTGGCGGGCAGCGAAGCGGAAGTCCCCGCGTGGCTCGATGCTCCGGGGGCCAAAAGCTGGCTCGCGACCATCGGGACAGGGTTGGCCATTCTGGGCGGCGGGGTTCTCTATCTGACGCAGAGCGGCGCTCTGGGCGCGTCCCCGGCTTTGTGGATGCCGTCGGAAGTGTTGCGGGCTCTGGTGGAGTACTTTATGATCGCGGTGACGATCATCGTAGTGGCGGTGCCCGAGGGGCTTGCCATGAGCGTGACGCTTTCGCTGGCCTATTCCATGCGCGCCATGATGAAGGACAACAACCTCGTGCGTCATATGCATGCCTGCGAGACCATTGGGGCGGCGAGCGTCATTTGCTCCGACAAAACGGGTACGCTGACGCAGAACGAAATGCGGGTGGTGGAGACATCCTTCGCCCTCGACGACCAAATGGCGATATCCATTGCGCTGAATTCGAGCGCGACCATCGGGCAGGACTCCACGGGCAAACCCGCCTGTCTGGGGAACCCCACCGAGTGCGCGTTGCTGCTCGCGCTGGGTGAAAAAGGGTACGACGCGGGCGTATTGCGGGATGCGCACAAGGTGCAGGCGCGGCTTCCCTTTTCTACGGAACGAAAGCTCATGGCGACCGTTTCCGAAAATGTGCTGCACGTAAAGGGTGCGCCGGAAATCATTTTGGGGCTTTGCATCGAGCGGGCTTCCGCCGACGAGGTGTTGCGGGAGATCACAGCGTTGCAGGTGCGGGGCATGCGGGCTCTGGGCTTTGCCTCGCGTCCTCTGGAAGCGGGAGAAACGCCCGAGGCGGCGACGGAAAACCTTGCGGGCTCGGCGGGGCTTTCCTGGATCGGCTTTGCAGCGATCATGGACCCCGTGCGGGACGAGGTGCCCGATGCAGTGCGGGCGGCTCTTGCGGCGGGCATCGATGTGAAGATCGTCACCGGCGACGTGAAGGCGACGGCGCTCGAAATCGCCCGGCAGTGCGGCCTTGTGTCAAAGGAAGACGACCCCGACGTGGTTTCTATCGACGGCGCCACATTCTCCGCCATGAATGAAGAAGAGGCGACGGAAGCGGTGCGCCGGGTGAAGGTGATCTGGCGGGCGCGTCCGCTTGACAAGCGCAAACTGGTAAAAACCCTGCAGGACGACGGGCAGGTGGTGGCGGTGACCGGAGACGGCACCAACGACGCTCCGGCGCTCAACTTCGCCAATGTGGGGCTCGCCATGGGCATGACGGGCACCGACGTGGCCAAGGAGGCGGCGGACATCGTGCTGCTCGACGACTCTTTCGCGTCCATCGTGCGGGCGGTGAAATGGGGGCGGAGTCTCTACGCCAACATTCAGCGCTTCATTCTCTTCCAGTTGACGATCAACGTGGCGGCGCTCACCGTGGCGTTTCTCGGCCCCTTCATCGGGGTGGCGCTGCCCTTCACGGTCATTCAGATGCTGTGGATCAACCTGATCATGGATACGCTGGCGGCGTTGGCGCTGGCCTCCGAACCGCCCCACGACGACGTGATGCGGGCGAAGCCGAGGGATCCCGAGGCCTTCATCCTTTCCCCGGCCATGCGGCAGAACATTCTGGTGACCGGGGGATCCTTCGCGGTGCTCATGGTTGGCTGGCTCCTCTACATACAGGGGGGCGGCGTGACGGAGAAGGAACTGACGGTTTTCTTCAGCACCTTCGTGTTCCTGCAGTTCTGGAACATGTTCAACGCTCGCATTTTTGGACGCGACACCTGCGCCCTGTGCGGCATTTTTGAAAATAAGGCTTTTCTCTTCATTGCCCTGGGCATTGCGGCGGTACAGGTGCTGGTGGTGCAGGTCGGAGGAAAATTCTTCCGTACCGTGCCCCTTTCGCTCCAGGACTGGCTCTTCATCATCGGCGGCACGAGCATTGTGCTCATAATTGGTGAAGTGGTTCGCAGCTTCGCCCGGAAGCGAAACGCTGAACTGGCTCCGGCCACGTTGGCCGAGGAACAGGGCAGCGAAGGCGCGTAACGGCACAGCACACAGGGGGAGATGCGTACGGCACTCCCCCTGTGCCGTATCTTCGGGAGGGATGGCAATAGTGGAAAAACAGGGAATTATTGCTTGGGTATCGAGAAACGCAACGAGAAAAAATGTCACCCTTGCGTTGGCCGTGGTTGCGATAGCGGTTGTCGTGAATTATTTTCGCATGATGATGTCGCTTTTATAAACCATACAAACGAGGTGTCTTTATGCGACGTTTACCTGTATATATCTTGATCGACACGTCGGGTTCCATGTCGGGAGAGCCCATCGAAGCGGTGAAAAACGGCATGCAGGCCATGATGTCCGCTTTACGGAAGGATCCCTATGCGCTTGAAACCGCGTACCTGAGCGTCATTACCTTCGCTGGCGACGTGGTGCAGACGAAACCCCTGACCGAGGTGGCCCAGTTCCAGCCTCCCGCAGTCAGCGCCGGGGGTGGAACCTCTCTTGGAGGGGCTCTGAAGAAGGTTGCCGAGTGCGCCGAGCGCGAAGTGGTGAAATCAACGGTCGACCAAAAGGGCGACTGGAAGCCCCTGGTTTTCCTCATGACCGACGGCATGCCCACGGACAACTTCGATGCGGGGCTGGCCGAGTTCAAGAAGCAGAAATGGGGCATGGTCGTGGCCTGCGCCGCGGGAGCCCAGGCGGATACGAAAACGCTTATGCGCATCACCGAATGCGTGGTGCGCCTTGATGCGGCGGATTCCAACGCCATCGCGGCTTATTTCAAGTGGGTTTCCTCCAGCATTTCCACGGGCAGCAAGAAAATCGACGAAGGGCGCACGGAGCTGTCGTCGCTGGGGGAGCTGCCCCCGCCGCCGCCCGAAATCACCCTTGTCAAGTCCTGATGCGTCTTTTGGAAACTCTCTACGGAGGCGATGCGGTATGAGACGTTTACCGGTATACATTTTGCTCGATACGTCGGGTTCCATGCGGGGAGAGCCCATCGAGGCGGTGAAATCGGGGCTCCGAGCCATGATTTCGAGCCTGAACCGCGATCCTTACGCGCTGGAAACCGTTTGCCTCAGCATCATAACCTTCGATCGTGAAGCGCGGGTGCTCGTTCCCCTGACCGAGGTTTCCCGCTTCCAGATTCCCGAGATCACGCCCCCCGAGACCAGCCCCACCAACCTGGGCGAGGCGCTCCAGCTTCTCTGTCGGCAATACGATCAGGAAGTGGAGAAGAGCACGCCGGAAAAGAAGGGCGACTGGTTGCCGCTGGCCTTCATTATGACCGACGGGAGCCCTTCGGACAGCATGCTTTTCCGGCAGATGACCGAGGAAGTGAAGCGGCGGAAGTTCGGCACCATCATCGCCTGTGCGGCGGGACCGCAGGCGAAGGTCGATCCCTTGCGGGGGATCACGTCGCAGATTGTCAGCCTCGACACCATGGACAGCAACACCTTTTCCAAGTTCTGGTCCTGGGTTTCCGCCTCGGTGAGCGGCAAGAGCCAGGCGGTGGACGGACGTTCCGACTCCCTGCCGCCGCCGCCCTCGGAGATTCGGCTGGTTTTGTAGGTCGCCTACAGGGGACGCCGGAAAGGAGGAAGCCCTATGGAAGAGGAGCAGGAGCCGCAGAAGTCGGCGGCAGCGATGACGCCCGAAGAACCGGAACCCTGCGCATCGGAGGAAACACCTCCGGAGATAACGCTGGCGCTGCGGGTCAATCGGGTTGATGCGGCAGTGTGGGGCAAGGCGAACGAGTGCATGCTGAAGCTTGCGGAAGCGGTTCAGGCGCTGCGTATTCCCCATGGTCAGGTGGGTTCGCCCTTCGCGTTCACCCTCGATCTGCAGCGCATTCCCGGACTTCGCGTGCAGGTTTGCACCGCGCAGGGATTCGACCGATTTGGGCTGACAGTGCAAGCCGAATCGGGCCAGTTGCGGGTCGAAGGCGTGCCGACGGAGGAATTCGACGGCGCAGTGACCCTGCATATCCACTACGCCATGGAAATCGAGGCGAGAAAAACTTTGACCCTGCTGCCCGATCCTCGTTCTTTGTGGAAAGAGATCGAACCCGCCGCCGACGAGGGCTATCCGCGGGAGCATTGCGCTGTGCGGGAGCTGGCAATTCCCGAGGGGAAACGGGTGCTTGCCGCCAGCGTTCGGGGGCGCTCTCACGCCCACGAAGGCAAGTTTCGCGACGATGCCTTTGCGCTGGAGCAGGATTTGTCAACGGGGTGGCTTTACCTGGCGGTGGCCGACGGGGCGGGCTCGGCGCGTTTTTCCCGAAAAGGGGCGGAAATGGCCTGCGAAGGGACCATACGCTTTCTTCGCGAGAACATGGCAAGGTTGCCCGAAGGAGAACTGGAGGCGCATCTGAAACAATGGCGCACTTCTCCTGAAGATGCCGAGGCTCGGGGAAATTCGCAGCTCGACAAGGTCTTTCACCGGGCGCTCTACGACGCATGGTTTGCCGTCAATGGGGAGGCGGAGCAGCGTGGCGCGAAGATGCGCGACTATTACACGACCCTGTTGGTGGCAGCGGTGAAGCGCTTCGATTTCGGGTGGTTCATCGCCAACTATTGGGTGGGCGATGGAGCGGTCGCCCTGCTGGGGGCCGATGGGGCGCCGGAGGTGCGGATTCTGGGCAAGCCCGATGGGGGCGAATTCGCAGGGGAAACGCGCTTCTTCACCATGAAAGAGGAGATCACCGAGGAGAACATTCGGGGGCGGCTGCGCTACTCCTTCGTTTCCGATTTCGACGCCCTTTTTCTCATGACCGACGGGGTGTCCGATCCCTTCTTCGAGGCCGAGGCCGATCTTTTCAATCCCGAGCGTTGGGAGCGCCTGACCGCTGATCTGGAGGAAAAAACGCGGTTCGAGGCGAAGGATCTGCTCGAATGGCTCAATTTCTGGTCCCGGGGCAATCATGACGACCGAACGCTGGTGGTGGTGCGATGATACGGAGAGGGAGGTGAGGCTATGGGGAAGGGCAACGTGGTTCGGTTGACCGCCAGAGATGGAGCGCTGGTCGAGTATGTCAACGAGAACCCCATGCAGGGGGGGATGAAGGATGTCTACTTTTCTCCCGACAGGAGCTACGTGGTGGCGTTTTTCCGGAAACCGCTCGATTTTTCCGGCAAGGAGCGGTTGGAGAAACTGGTGGGGGAATACCGCACCAGCATTTTCGACCAGCATACCGGAGATTATTGGAAATCGCTCTACCGCTGGCCCGAACGTATCGTGGAGCAGAATGGCCTGTGGGGGCTGGTGGTGCCCGCCTATCAGGGACACTTTTTCTTTGGGGCTTCCACGTCGCTGGCGGGGGTGGAAAAAGAGGGCAAGTGGTTTTCGTCGGCGAAGAACTTCAACCGGTTTCTTCCCGCCGAGGAGAAAGGAACTCTGGCGGGTTATCTGACCGCGTCTCTTTTGTTGAGTCGAGCGGTGCGCCGCATGCATGCGGCGGGGCTCGCCCATTCGGATCTCTCCTATAAAAATTGCCTTATCGATCCCGTGGGAGGGCGGGCTTGCATCATCGACATCGACGGGCTGGTGGTGCCGCACCTGTTCCCGCCGGAGGTCATCGGCACCCCCGATTTCATCGCTCCCGAGGTAATCGCCACCCGCCAGTTGTCCATGCAGGACCCCGGGCGTCGGCTGCCCTGTCGCGAAACCGACCAGCACGCGCTGGCGGTGCTGGTGTACATGTATCTGCTCCATCGGCATCCTCTTCGCGGCGGCAAGGTTCACGACATGGACAACGACCTTCAGGAAGAGCTGGAAATGGGAACAAAGGCGCTCTTCATCGAGCACCCGCACGATCTGTCGAACCGTCCCCGGCTCGGGGTTTCCGACGCCCCCTGTCTTCCCTGGCTCGACCCCGAACAGCTTCCCTACACGGTTTGCGGCCCCTTTTTGAAAGAGCTTTTCGACAAGGCGTTCATCGACGGGCTGCATGCACCTGCCCGCCGCCCCACGGCGGACGACTGGGAGACAGCGCTGGTGCGGACGTTTGATCTGCTGGTTCCCTGCGACAATCCTTCGTGCGTCAAGAAATGGTTTGTCTTCGATAACCGAACCCGTCCCGTTTGCCCCTTCTGCGGGACTCCCTATGGGGAGATCATGCCGGTCCTCAATTTCTACTCTTCGCACAATGGGCAAGATTTCCGGTACGATAATCATCGGCTACTGGTTTTCGAGGGACAACAGCTTTTTCCCTGGCATGCGTCGCGGATCGTTTTCCAGAACGAGCATCTGAAGACCGCCGAGCGCCAGCCCGTGGCCGATTGCGAGCGGCAGCAAGGGCAATGGGTGCTGATCAATCGGGCGTTGGCGGGGATGAAAAATCTATCGACGGGAGAGATGGTGCCGGTCGGGGGGAGCGTGGTCCTGAAAGAGGGGCTGCAATTGCTGCTTTCCGCCGAAGCGGCGGGGCGCATCGTGCAGGTGCAGATGGTGGGGGGATGATGCCATGCGTCGTTTACCGGTGTACGTGCTTGTGGACTGTTCCGAATCCATGGCGGGGGCGTCGGTGGAAGCGGTTCAGGAGGGGTTGGGGGCGCTCGTAGCTCAACTCCGCCGAAACCCCTACGCCCTCGAAACCGTCTATTTGAGCGTCATCGCCTTCGGCTACAAGGCCCGGCAGGTCTTTCCCCTGACCGAGATCGCCGCTGTCTCTCTCCCCCCGCTTGCCGTCCAGCCCGGCACCGCTCTCGGCGAAGCCTTCGTGCTGCTTGGCGAGTGCCTGCGGCGCGAAGTGCAGAAACCCACGGCCAGCGAGAAGGGCGATTTTCGCCCCCTCGTCTTCCTCATTACCGACGGCCAGCCCACCGACGAATGGCGCGAGGCCGTGGCGAGCCTCGCCGACATTCATCCACGCCCCGCGAACATCTACGTCATCGGCTGCGGCGAGGAGGTCGATTTTCGTACCCTCGGCACTATCTCCGACTGCGTTTTCCATATGAAGGACATGTCGCCCGATCTCTTCTCCAAACTTTTCATCTGGATGAGCGCCAGCATCCAGGCTTCTAGCGAGGCCGCTTCCTCCTTCAATGAGAGCGCCCTCACCCTGCCGCCGCCCGAGGGATGCGTGCGCGTGCACGCCGACCTTATGCCCCGGGGCGGCTCGACGCCCCGTCGTCAGGTGTTCCTCCACGTGCGCTGCGCCGAGACGAAGCGTCCCTTTCTGCTTCGCTACGTTTTCGACGACGAACACGGCGTCTACATCGCGCGGGCTGCGCACGTCCTCGACGAGTCCTTCTTCCCCGAAGAGGGGAGCGCGCAGGAGGCCGTCTCCACCGACCTGTTGTGGGGAGGACTGCCCTGTCCCTACTGCGGTAACCCCGTCTGGGTGCATTGCGGGCATTGTCGTCACTTTTTCTGCGCCCCAGAGGATCTTCCCGAACGGTTACACTGCCCCCTGTGCGGTTGCAACCTCGTGTTCGCTGCCGAGGGGGGGGGAGAAGTAGATAGCTCTTTAGGCTAGAACGTATAGTGGTCCTACGAAAATGGACCAGGAGATATTAAGGTGGCCCCCGTTGTCAAGACAAAAAAGCGTCGTTTTATAGCTACAGATGTGCCCGACGCTCTTGTCTGCTCGGTGCGTGAATTTTTCAAACTGCTGCGGCGCATTTATTCCGCTTCATCGCGAGGAGTAAACCTCCGCAGGCGTTTTGTTTGCTAACGCCTGGTGCGGACGGACATGATTGTAAAAATCAAACCATGCGGCGGTTCTTTGTCGACATTCCCGGGGCGATTCGTACTCGTGCAGGTACACCTCCTCGTACTCGGTGTTTGTCAAGGAAGATGTCGCGTTTCCCCGAACTTTAGGAGCTCTTCTTTTT
>CALMLW010000201.1 GCA_937868015.1 uncultured Synergistaceae bacterium
AGCCCGCATCTTTCAGGGCCGTCGCCCAGGGATCGGGGGTGGAAAAGCAGGGGTACCCCGTGTACTTTCGCCGAGGCCCCCCGAAGGTGGTCTCCAGGTTGCCCACCGTGAGGTCGGCGCTGGCGAGGAGGGGGGCCAGGGGAGAAATCTGGGGGGAAAAGTCGTAGGACTGAAGAGCTTCGTTCCAAGCGGCGCCGATCTGGGGGTCGTGCACCATGAGGTCTCCCACGGCGGAGAGGCGCACCGGGGCCCCCTCCCCTGGGACTATCCCCACCCCTATCCATGCCACCAGTACCAGCCCCTTTACCCACTTCCATCCCCGCACCGTCGCCGCCCCCTTTCTTTTTCGCCGCCTTCGGTCCCTTGTCCCTACTCTCCCAAGCCCGGGTCCCCCGACAGGGGGTGCCCCCGGAAACGTCCGTCCCGGCGCCCGTTCACGGTAAAAAGGGTCACCGCCCCCTCCAAAAAAGAGGCGTCCGGGGCCAGCCGCAAGCGAAGGGGATACGCTCCCCCCGAGGGGTGCCACGTTTTGCCCTCACGCCTCCCCGTGTACAGGAGCCCTTGATAGGTGCTCCCGCGCCGGGTGACCGAAAAGGAAAAACGTCCGGAGGCGCTTTGGCCCGCCAGGTCCTCGAACCCCGCCACCCGCAGAAAAAAGAGCCGGTCGCCGGAGGCGCGAAAAATCGCCGGAGAGTCCTCCACCAGGCGCCAGGGGCCCTCGTAGCGCTCCAGGGCCCGCCACGACGCAGGGCTAAAGGAAAGGGGCGGCCCCACCTCCACCGCGTGCCACAGCTTCCAGAGTCCCACGCCCCCCAGGACAAGGTAGGAGCACACCACCGCCATCAGAAAGGAGCGGGAAAGCGGGGAAACCATTTCCGCTCCGGAGTCCTCGGCCGGGAGCTCGAAGCGCCGTCCCAGCCCCACCCCCAGGAGAATCAGCAAGAAGACGCCAAAAAAGATCCCATCCAGCAGGTTGAAAAAAATCCACCCCCCGCCGGTCATCACCCCCTGAAAGGCCCGATAGACGGGGCCCGTCACGCCAAGAGAAAAAAACGCTTCCTTCTGGAAGCCCCCCGCGATCTCCCCTAGCCAAAAGAAGGGAGAGTCTGCTCCCCGGGCCAGGGCGAAGGAAAAAACGCCGAGGTGGAAGGCAAGATAGGTGGGGATGGCGCCAAGCCCCAGGGCCAGCCGCGCCCGAAAGGGCCAGCATGCCGGAGCGTCCCCCCGGGCGTTCCAGCCCAGGGTGCATCCCAAAAGAGCCCCCGCCGCCATGCCCTGAATGCCGGGAAAAGCCAGAGTTTCCGCCCGGAGCACCCCCAAAAGCCCCCCCACCAGGGCGCACGCTC
>CALMLW010000202.1 GCA_937868015.1 uncultured Synergistaceae bacterium
CTAAAAGGCCACCGATGTTAAGCCGTTCCCGGACAGACAGAGGGAGCGGGAACACTCACGCTCTCCATCGAGGCCGCGAAGTTGCTTGGTGTGCGTGCGGATCTGATGTCGCCAGAAAAGAAACGTGTCGGTCGAATTCTTGCGCGCTCCACGCTGAAGACTTCCGCGAAAAGATTCCATGCGAAATCCACGGGAGTCTACGAGATCCATGTATGGGTGAAGAATAAAGTACTCCGGACGGGAGCGTACCGCGTCGGAGTCGACGTCCGATAATCTCCTTCGGGGCAGGTATCCGCGTCGCACAAACAAGGGGGCGGAGAGAGTGTCGTCTCCATGTCTCCTTCTCCCGAGGTGGCGATGGAGGCATGAGAAACATGAAGGATATGAAGGAGCTCTTTGAAATGGCGTTGGGGTTGGGCGCCGAGTGGCACGTGACCGGCATCACGCTCTCGCCGGAGGAGCATCGGATCGACATCGCCCTCGACTTCGACCGGGGCACGAAATTCCCCTGCTATAAGTCGACGGTTTTTTTGTCTTGACAATGGGGGCCACCATAAGAACAAGGAGGATGATGTGTATGAAACAGACTGTAGAAGCTATTATCGACGAGCGCGGTCATGTTCGTCTGACCGAACCGATTTTCATAACCGGAATTCGTCGCGCACTGCTGACCGTGCTCGACGAACCGCCCTCGGCCCTCGACGAGACGCTGCTTTCGGCGGAGCAAAGCCTGGCTGCGGATTGGCTCAGACCGGAGGAAGACGACGCATGGGCGCATTTACAGTAGGCTCGGTGGTTCTGGTACCGTTCCCCTTTTCCGATCTTTCCGGCTCCAAGAAACGCCCGGCACTCCTTCTCGCGGATGTCGGGCGCGGCGACTGGGTCTGCCTGCAGATCACAAGCAACGCCTACGGGGATTGTACAGCGATTCTTCTGAAGGACGAGGAGTGCGCAGAAGGCTTTCTTGCGAGGACGAGTACCATACGTCCGGGGAAACTGTTCACTGCCCACGAAAGCCTTTTTATACGCTGCGTCGCCCGTATCGCGGATAGCAAGATGGATGAAGTGCGGCAAACGGTGCTTACTCTTATCAAGAACGGCCGTTTTCAAGAACACATCTCTTGATCCCGTCGCTCGAACCCTTGGCGCTTGCCGGCGCCCCGGGCTTTGCAAAAAAAGCCGGAACTCCCGAGGGAGTCCCGGCTTTGGGGCAGGATGCCCGCGTTTTCGTGCTTAGTGCTTGGGTTCTGCGTCGGTGTCGCCGAAGCCCACCTTTTCCAGCCACCAGGTGGGATAACCCGGGGTGCTGAAGGAGCCGTCGGGGGAGATCACCATACCGTCGTGATACTTGCCCACGAGGTGCCAAGCGAGGTTCCACCACGTGTCGAGCCCTTCGGTGAGGTTCTCGTTGACGAAGCGGTTGACGAAGTCCACGGCCAGCTTGGGATCCTTCTGGTAGTACTCCAGGGCCTTCTTATCCGCCTGGGGCAGCTCCAGGAAGTACTTGCCCTCGAGCTGCTGCTGCACCTGCCGGATGTCTTGGATCATGTGGCTGAACTTCAGATCCGCCCAGTTCCCCACGAAGTTCCACGCCCACCAGGCGCTGTCCCGGTCGAACTCGTGCCGTTTGCCCACGGCGTAGGGGCGGGGGACCTCCGTGGTGCCCGCGTAGATGGGCATGTAGAGGGTGGTGGAGGGCTGGTCCTCGCCGAACCAGAGCACGGCGGCGATGGGGTCGGGCATATCGGGGCGCACCTGGCTCACGAAGCTGTAGGAGCAGCGGAAGAGGGAGATGGAGCGATCCCAGTCGTTGCCCTTACGATTTTCGGGGCGCACGCCCTTGGGGGTGGCGTACCGGGTGGGGGTGCCGAAGGGGCCCGCCGCCAGACCGGTGGTGAGGTCATAGGGGGTGCCTTCGAGGTTGTCGCGATAGACCGCCATGAGGTCCTGCACGGAGAGCTTCTTCGAGGGCTTGATCACCAGGGGGTACTGCTCCGCCAGGTTGGGATCGAGCTTCAGGCTGGGTTCGATCAGGGTGTAGGCCCGCCACTCCCGGCGCTGCTGGTAGTAGGGCGATCCGTAGGGGTTGGGGTTGTAGATCTTGTGGAAGACGAAGGGTTCGCCATCTTTCCACCATCCCATATCCTGGGCGAAGCTCCGGATGTTGGAGGAGTACATGAAATCGTTTTTGTTATCCCACTCGATCTCGGCGATGCGGGCCCGGTTGGCCCCCATGGCAAAGCCGTCGTCGGGAATGCGCTGGGCCACCCAAATGGCCCCGGGTTTGCCGCTCTCCGGGGTCCAGAGGGGCCCCGGGCCGCAGATTTCAAAGAGCCAGACTTCACCGTTTTTGTCCGCCACGGAGACCGCTTCTCCGCCGTCGGCGTAGCCATACTTTTCCGCCAGTTCGCCCATGATGCGGATGGCATCCCGGGCGGTGGCGGCGCGCTGGAGGGCCAGGGCCTGGAGCTGCTCGATCATCATCCAGCCCTTTTCCTCGCACAGGTTTTCATCGCGCCCCCCCCAGGTGTACTCCCCCATGACGACGGATTTCTCGTTCATGAAGGGGTATCCCACGTGGAAGTAGGTATAGGTCTCCGGCACCTGGGGGATTTCTCCCACCAGCTGGAGCTCCGCCTTGGGGCGGGTCTGGTAGCAGATGTTTTTGTGGATGGGAACCATCTCCCCCGCCTTGTGGGGGCCTCCGGGGATGATCTGGACCCGCTGGTCGTACCACCCGTCGCAGGTATGGCTGGTCATGACCGAGCCGTCCACGGTGGCGTTTTTCCCCACCATGAACACGGTGCAAGCCCAGGCGGATCCCGCGCTCACCGTCACCAGAGTTGCCACCGCCAGGGCCCTTAGCCAGGATCGATACTTCATCTCATGTGTCCTCCCTTCGACGTGCTCGTTTCCAAAAAAGACGCCTCTTACCGCTCCGCGCTCCGATGCATTCTTCGTCGGGGTCCCACCTCCTTAGTCATCGCTCCTGCTCTGCTTGGGCGCTTCTTGGCCCCTCGTCTGCCCTCTTGGGGAAGGTCAGTCGTAGTAAACCCGGTCCGCCGAGGCGGCGGAGGGGTTTTGCAGAAAGACGCCGGTGGTCTTTTCGATGACTTCGGCGTACCGGGGCACCCCGGAAAGCAGCAGGGGTTTGTCCGGCGCGGTCATGTTGTACGAGTCGATGGTCTGGAGCAGGGCGGAAAGGTGTCGCCCCACCCGGACGTCGATGGGCCACCCCTGGTCGTCCATGGGGGCGTAGAGGAGCTTGTGCTCTCCGGCCTTTACCACGAAGTCATCCCGCCCCTCCATGAGGAGCTTCTCGTCGGTGATGCCCCGGATGCGGTCCAGCATGGGTTCCGCCACCTCGAAGATCATGGACATGGCCTCGGAGTAGTCCCCCACCTCCCGGTGCGACAGGCCGTGCAGGGCCTTGGGAGAGAATTCCATCCCCATGGGGACGGGGAACTCCTGGGCGGTGAGCATCATGGAGGTCATGGCCGCCACCGCTTGCCCCCGTTCGTGGGTGACGATGGTGTTTTCCACGGGGTATTCCAGCTCCGCCTCGTGGTAGTCGATGAAGATGTCCACTTTTTCCTGGCGCACCACTTCCATGAAGGCGTAGTTGGTGCGTTCGGTGATGAGCCCGTTGGCGCGCCCGGGCCAGGTGCGGTTGAAGTTCCGGATGTCCATGTAGGCCAGCATCTGTCGGGAGGGATAGTGCAGATACACCTCGGGGTCGGGCCAGGAATCCAACGCATTGGAGCACCGGTCTCCCATGCGGTACCGGGCCACGCCCCAGGGGGTTTTGACATGGAAGTAGGTGGGGTAGGCCTCGCCGGGGCGGGTGCAGGTGGACGCGCTCCTGTTGACCCGGGGGACCACCACGAGCTTCCCCTGGTCGAGGTGGGCGTTCTGAACCAGCACCGCCGCCGCCAGCACCCCTGCGGGTTCTTCGGGGTGGGTGCCCCCGATGACCATGACGGTGGCGCCGGGTTTGCCGCTGTCCAGGATGTAGACGTGGCAGTCATTGATGGTGTCTCGTACTGCGGGGGAATAGGAAGAGAGGAGGCGCACCTCGGTGACGCCGGGGCCCGCCACCATGGGCTCCAGGTAGTTTCGGTGCTCCAGAAATTCTTTTCCCGCCACGAAGGCGCAGAGGCCCGCCACCGCTAGGGTAAGGAGTTTTATCAGGATATTTCTAGATTCCATGGCCTCGCCCCCCTATTTTACGCGCAGGAGGCGCAACACGAAGGGCACGAGGACGATGGCGTAGAGCACCGCATCCTGAACGTTCCGAGTTTTCACGAAGTTCCAGGCGATGACGAGGCCGAAGATCCCCGTGAGGGCATAGTAGAGCAACGTGACGATCTCATTCATCTGGACCAGCATGGCTTTAGCCTCCGAGGACATCAGCAATTTGCTTGCTGTAGATCAGGAAGAGGGTGCCCAGGACGGAAATGAACGCCATGGGGACCACACAGCTTTTGACGAACTGCCCGTAGTAATCTCCCTGATAGCCCAGCTCCATCACCGCCGCCCGGCCCACCACGGCGGTGGGGGGGAGGCAATCTCCCAGGGGCCACATGACGGCCATGGCGGAAAGGGCCACCACGGGATCGAGCCCCTTCATGTTGAAGAGCATGACGAGGGGCACGCCGATGAGGGGCGCCACGGCGTACTGCAACATCCCTTCGGAGATGGGGAGGATGAGGAAAAGGGTGGCGAAGAGCGCCGACAGGGGTAGGGTCACCACGGAAAGGGAGATGAGCCCCCGGGCGCCGCTCCACGCCATGATCTGGATGAGGGATCCCACCACCACCATGATGCCCACCAGGGGCAGGAGGGACTGGATCGTCTCCGAGGCGATGCGCCCCAGGGGAAGACGCCGGGGGCTCAGGACCACGGTCACCAGGGCGCAGAGGGTGAAAATGAGGGGGAGCCCCAGCACGGGCATGTGGAACGGCAGGAGGCGCCCCGCTCCCACCAGAAGGGCCAGGAGGCCAAAGGGAAAGAGCACCCGGCCCCAGGTCATGCCTTCGGGAACTTCGGGGAGGGCCCCCAGGGCGGTGTCCCGGTCGATGGCCTTGGTCCCTCCGGCGAGCCAGAACATGGAAAAGAGCGCTCCGGTCACCGAAAGGATCGCCAGAGGGGCGGCGAATCCCACGTAGGGCATGTTGGCGCCGGCGGCGGCCATCATGGCCCAGAGGTTGATGGGGGGGGCGGCGGCGCTCATGGCGGCGCAGAGAAAGATGATGGCCACCCGGCGGGTTTCTTCCACCCCCATGGCGGCCAGCACGGACCCCACCAGGGCCCCCACAGTGAGGACGCTCGCCGCTCCGGAGCCCGTGAGGGCGCCGGGGATGAGCATCACCAGGGTGAGGAGCAACAGGCACAAAAATCTGCGCTCGGCGAAGGTCCCCACGATCTTTCTGACGATGAAGGCCACGCCCCCGGTCTCTTTCACCAGCGCCATGAAGAACGTGGCGGTGATGAAGATGAGGCAGACGTCGAAGTAGGTGAAGGTCCCTTCCACCAAATGGCGCACCAGCGACGACAGATCGCCGTTCATCACGCCGTGGACGCACCCCCCCGCCACGGCGGCGAGGAGCATGGAAAGCTCCGTGCTCACCTGGAACTTCTTGGCGGCGAGAAAGGCCCCGACGATGACGGCAAGCACCAACGAAGCATGGACAAACATGGGAAAACTTCCTTTCTGTTTATGCGACGCCGCCCGGAAAGGGGCGGGGGTTTCCGGTCTCCTCTTTCCGGGCGGTGTGGATCGATGGGGCCTACTTGTTGTATGCCGCCAGGGTGGCGCCGACGCCCAGGGCGTCCTTGGCCACCAGCAGGGGCTTGTTCAGTTCCTTGGCGTACGTCGTGAAGAACCCGTCCTTGTCGCTGTCGGCCACGATGAGAATCATGTCCGCCAGGGGCATCACGGCCTTGATGGACGCTTCGTCGGAGGCGTCGGTGCGGCGGGCCATGCCCTCGATGTGGGCGCCGATGACCATCATGCCTTCGGCTCGGGCGGCCTCGATGAGAGCCCTGACTCGGTCAATCTCTTTGTCCACATCGGTGCCCGCAGCCCCCATGCCCTTGAGGCTGGTGCCGGTGGTGACCATGAGGGTCTTGTACCCTTTGCCCTTGATCCCCTCGGCGGAGAGCTGGTTGTCGGACTCCGTCGGCGATAGCTTGGCCTGCAGACAGGACATCTTGGCCATGACGGCCCCCGGACTCTGGCCGCAGGTGGTGATCACCAGGGGGGGTTCGACGGCGGCCCAAGCCCCCGCCGCCGCCAGAAGCACGGCCGCGATCATAAAGAAACCCCAAACTGCTTTTTTCATGACAAAACGCGCCTCCTTCGGAGAATATGTTATTACTTTCCATGCGAAGCATAGCCCCCAAAGCCTCTTTTGTCATTAAGGCGCCGTCAAAGAAGAGCCTTTTTGCCGGGGCTTTGCTCCGCCATTTATCCCAGGATAGCACAGTTTTCCCTTCGAGGAGGTGATGTTTCACGCCTCCGGGGCCAATCTGTTACACTGCGGGGGCGACAAAAGAGGGGAGGGAGCGGGATGGGTCATCGGGTGCTGGTGACGGGCACCCGGGGCAAGAGCGGCATGGTGCGTTTGCTGGACGCGGCCCTGCGGGCCTGTGGCGTCCGGTGCTGGAGTCGGATCACCGGTGTGGTGCCCACGGTGTACTCCCCCGAAGGGGCGTTTCGCCTCCGGCGCACCGCCCCCGCCTCGGTGGAAGAGATGCGCTGGTGGCTCGCTACCCTTCCCCGGAACGCGGAGGCGGTGGTGCTGGAAAACAGTGCTGTGGCGCCGGAATTGCAGCCCCTGGCGGGGCGTTGGCTCCGCCCCACGCTGACGGTGTGGACCAACGCCCATCCCGATCATCAGGAGGTCTGGGGGGCGGGGAGCGAGGACGCCCTCCGGGTGCTTTTCCAGGGGATTCCTGCGGGCGTTCCCGTGGTGCTGGGTCGGGAGCTGGGGGCCTTGCCGGAACTTCTTCGGGCGTTGGAGCGCCAGGGGTGTGCCGTTTCTGTCGCCCCAGGATCGGAGGAGGATGGGGTCCTGGAGCGCCAACGGGCCACGGCCCTGGCGGCCTGCGCCGTGCTGGGACTGGACCGGGGGCGTTGCCTCGAAGGCATGGGGGCCCTGGCCCCCGACCCGGGGGATTTCCGGACCCTGCGCCGAGGGGACGGCGTCCTGGCGTCGGCCTTTGCCGCCAACGAGCCCACCAGCAGCGAGGGGCTTTTCGCGTCTCTCCGGTGGCGGCGGGAGGACACGGTGCTCTGGTACCACCACCGGCGGGACCGGAGCGGCCGTCTGGAAGCCTTTCTCCCCTGGTTTCGGCGGGGGTGGAAGGAAATCTGGCTCACGGGGGCCCTGCCCTGGCGCCCCGTGGCGGGGGCGCGGATTCTGGGAAATCCCCCGCCGGAGGAGATGGAGCGGCGCCTGGGGGAGGGGCTTCGGATCTTCGGCTGCGGCAATGTGGCCGGGCTTCCCCTGGCCCTCCTGACCCGGTGGAAGGGAGGTTTTCCGGCATGACGGAAGAGATGGGACTCTTTTTCCTCGCCCTTCTTCTGGCGGGGATCTACAGCCACCGCACCGGATGGGGCACGGGGGGCGTGGTGACCCCGGGATTTCTGGCGCTGCACGCCGCTCGTCCCCTGTTTCTGGCGGGAATGCTGGGGTTGGGGGTGCTCCTGGCCCTTATGCTGGAGGTGTTGGTGCGGCGCTTTTCCCTCTTTGGCCGGGAAAGGCTCACCGTGGCCCTGGTGCTTTCCGTGGGGGCGCTGGGGACCCTGGGGGCCCTTTTCGCCGTGCCCCTTCCCTGGTACGGCTGGGTCATTCCCGGACTGGTGGCGGCGGACTGTCAACGCCAGGGGGCCCTGGGGACCCTGGGGGGCGTCCTGGCCTGCGGCGGAGCGGCCCTCTGCGCCCGGGGCCTGCTGCCATGAGGCCCTCCGCGACGGACTTTTCCTGGCGCTCGCTCTGGCGCGGGTGGGGGCCGGGGTTTTTTCGGTGGTGGATCTGCGGCGAGCCCCCCTTTCCCCTCCGTCTGGCTCTTCTGGCCCTG
>CALMLW010000203.1 GCA_937868015.1 uncultured Synergistaceae bacterium
GCCCTCTCCACCCTCTTCCACTTCGGCATCACCACCGAAATGTTTCCCCTGCTCATCTTCCTGGCGGTGGGGGCCATGATCGACTTCGGTCCCCTGCTCCAGAAACCCGTCATGTTCATCTTCGGCCTCACCGCCCAGATTGGTATCTTCGTGGCCATGATGTTGGCCCTCTATTTCGGCTTCGACCTCAAAGAAGCGGCCTCCATCGGCATCATCGGCGCCGCCGACGGCCCCACCTCCATCTTCGTGGCGGCCAAGTTTGCCCCCCATCTTTTGGGCCCCATCTCGGTGGCGGCGTACACCTACATGTCCCTGGTGCCCATCATCCAGCCCCCGGTGATGCGCCTCCTCACCACGGAGGCCGAGCGGCGGATTCGCCCCGTGCTCCGGCCGGAACACTCCGTGTCCCGCGACGTCCGCATCATGTTCCCCATCGCCGTCACCATTCTGGCCAGCATGATAGCCCCCGCTTCCGCCTCCCTCATCGGCTTTCTCATGCTGGGGAACCTCATCCGGGAGTGCGGCGTGTTGGAGCGCCTCTCCAAGGGAGCCCAGAACGAACTGGCCAACATCGTCACCCTGCTTCTGGGCATCTCCATCAGCGCCACCATGACGGGGGAGCAATTCCTGCGCGCCGACACCTTGGTCGTCATCGCCATGGGGCTTGTGGCCTTCATCTTTGACACCGCCGGGGGCGTGATCACCGCCAAGGTCATGAACCTCTTTCTGAAGGAAAAGATCAACCCCTTCATCGGCGCTGCGGGCATTTCCGCCTTCCCCATGGCGTCCCGGGTGGTGCAGAAGATGGGGCAGGAGTACGACCGGGGAAATCACCTTCTCATGCACGCCGTGGGCGCCAACGTGGCGGGGCAGATCGGTTCGGTCCTCGCCGGGGGGCTCTTGCTCTCTTTCATCGGTCGCATGGCGGGGTAAGCCTCGCCCCTAACGAGGCCTTTGGGGAAAGATTCCCCTTTACGGAAAAACCTTCGGCGCCCCCTGCCTTCAAAGGGGGGCGCCGTTTTTCGTATGCTCCACACAATATTTCTCCTCCTGGAAGCCCCTGTCCTGCGGGGCATCCCCTAGTCAAAGAGGAAACCCGTGCTTATAATGGCGTGTAGGATATGTCTGATGTTTCTACGCTCCTCCCCGGGGGGCACTCCTCCGGTGTCAATTTCTGGAAAAGCCTCCTGGTCTACCTCGTCCGGGAGAGGGGAGCAAGTCGGCCCTTGTTTGAAGGGCGGATCAATGGTACAAAGGGGTGGGCATCCGAGGAAGGTCCCCAGGGGGTTTCCTCCGCGCCAGGCGCACAGACGCCAAACCGCACGTCGTTAAGGGGGTGAGGCTTAGGTAGCGGGCACGACAGACCACGGGGAAAGGGAGCGTCGTCTGGAGCCACGATCACGGAAACGGGGCAATGGGAGATTTTTTCGCACCTTCGGGAAGGAGATGTTATCGGTGACCATGTTCAAGAAGCGTTTGCTCGCGTTGTCGGTTTGCGTCGCGGTTTTTGGGATCTTTCTGGCTTCCTCCGCTTTTGCCGCTCCGGAGATGACTCTGAAGTTCGCCGGACAGTCCCCTGCGGACCACACGGCAACAAAGTTCATGGAAGACATCGCCAAGGAAGTGGCGGAAAAGACCGGCGGCCGCATCGAGATCAAAGTCTACCCCGCGAACCAGCTGGGGGACTACACTCTGGTCTACGAAGAGCTCATCCGCGGCACCATCGACATGGCGGGGATCTCCATTCCCAGCCAGTTTGACCCCCGCATGGAACTCGTCTACATCAATGGCTTCGTGCGCGGCTACGAAGATGCCAAGCGGATTTTCACCCCCTCGGGATGGCTCTTCAAGAAGATGGACGAGCTCAACCAGGCCCTGGGCGTGAAGCTCACGGGATTCTACGTGGAGGGCTTCATCGGCACCGGCACCACCAAACCCGCCAAGGATCCCCTCGATCCTAAGGTGGAAAAGGGCCTGCTCATCCGGGTGCCCAACATGGACGTCTACATGCTCGCCGCCCAGGCCATGGGCTACAAGACCATCACCATCCCCTACGCCGACGTCTATCAGTCCATGCAGACCGGCGTGTGCGACGGCGTGAACGGCTACCCCGTGGCCGCCGCCTACTCCATCCTGGGGGACGTGCTGAAGTACTGGTACAACACGAACTACTCCATCGAGTGCCTGAACTACATGGTGAGCGGCAAGACCTGGGAAAAGCTCTCCGATGCGGACAAGCAGATCATCCAGGACGCCTTCACCAACGCCACCCTCAAGAGCATCGACAACGCCAAGTCCGAAGATGAGAAGTACATGGATCTCATGCGGAAAAAGGGCATCGAGGTCTTCACCTACACCGACGAAGAGCTGAAGCCCATCTCCGAGGCTTGCGCCGCCACTTGGCCCAAGCTCGAAGAGAAAATGACCAAAGAGCTCATCGACGAGTTCCGCAAGGAGCTGGCGCCGAAATAAGCCCATCACCCCTCTGTCCGGACAGCCCTTGCCCAGGACGGGAAAACCGTTCCGGAACGGATGTGAGGTCGCTCTAGTCTTTTGCGACGGGCATCCCGGGAGGAGTTCCGTTCCCGGGATGCCCTTTTCCCCCGGGGCAACGGCCCGCTCTCGCAAGGGGCGCGCTTCGAGCACCGAAAGGAGCTGATCCTGTGTCGAAAACCGTGCATCAAGACTGCGAAAAGCCCGTCGATCTGGATTCCGAACTCGGCCCCGTCAACATGGAAGTGGTGGAGGACTTCGTGCTCCCCGTGCAGCCCCGAAACCTCTTTGACAAGATTGCCATTGGGTTTTTCTCCTCCGTGTGTTTTATATCGTTCATCTTGCTCACCCTCATCATCTGCGCCGCCACCTTCTTCCGCTACATCGTCCAGGGAGACCTCTACGGCTACGAGGAGTGGGTCAAGCTCCTGGCCTTCTGGCTCTACTTCTCCGGCGCCGCATGGGGGGCCTACAACGGCAGTCACGTCTCCGCCGACCTGGTGCAATCCTATGTGCCCGATGGGTTTATCAAAAGATTTCTCGTCTTCCTGCGGCACCTGGTGACCACGGCGGTGACGCTCCTCTTTGTTTATTACGGCTACGA
>CALMLW010000204.1 GCA_937868015.1 uncultured Synergistaceae bacterium
GCGAGGGGGAGCGTTGCGCGTGTAAGATCTGCGACGCCTTTTCCTGTGACCGGACGACGGTGAGCAAACATCTGGCGGTGCTCAAAAGCTTTGGCGTCATTGAGGACCGAAAAGAAGGGCTCTTCGTGTTCTATCGGCTGAGGATGCGGTGCCTGCTCCCCTTTCTGGCCTGTCTGGAACGGGTGGTGTGCGGGGCTCCGTGCGGGTGCTCCGGCGCTGAAGACGACCACGTGTGATCGATGCCTCGGGACCGGAGGCGGACCCCGAAAGGTGAGGGGAATTCCGTGGGTGCCGGGCCTCCGCTCCTGCGGTGCGTGGCGGAGAACGTGCTTTCTCCGGAGCCTTCGGGGGGAAGGGGGGCGAAAAGAACGCAAAAAGTTCCGGCTCCATGGCACCTCAGGCCTGGAGCGGAAGAAGACCACTTTTGTTTTTCTTCTTTATGTGGCAAAAATCTCACATAATGTGAGGTACGCGGCACAAAAATGGAAAGGAGTTGTAAGATGAACGACGAGGTAAAGAAGTTTTTCTCTCTCGCCGCCATGTTCCTGGTGTTCTACTTTTTGCCCGTGGACAGCCCGAGAGTGCAGGGGGCGGCCATCGAAGCGCTGGCCATGCTCCACGAATACGCCCGGGAACACGTGCTGTTCTGCCTGGTGCCCGCATTCTTCATCGCCGGAGCCATCAGCGTCTTTGTCTCCCAGCAGTCCGTGCTGCGCTATCTGGGGGCGAAGGCCTCGCGCGGGGTGGCCTACACGGTGGCGGCGATCTCGGGCACGGTCCTGGCGGTGTGCTCCTGCACCGTGCTCCCGATCTTCGCGGGGATCTACAAGCGCGGCGCCGGTCTCGGCCCCGCCTCAGCCTTTCTGTATTCCGGCCCGGCCATCAACGTGCTCGCCATCGTCATGACCGCCCGGGTGCTCGGCATGGAGATGGGCATCGCCCGGGCCGTGGGGGCCGTGGGGTTCAGCGTGGTCATCGGCGTGCTGATGGCCTTCCTCTTCCGTCACGAGGAGCAAGAGCGCCAACAGGCCTTTGCCGACATGCCCGTGCCGGAAGCGGACCGGCCCCTGTGGCAGACGGTCTTTTTCATGGCAAGCATGGTGGTCTTTCTGGTCTTTGCCAACTGGGCGGCGCCGAAAATTCCTCTGGGGGTGTGGGCCGCCGTCTATCAGGTCAAATGGTGGATTGCGGGCGCCGCGCTGATATCCACCGTGCTGGCAGCTCGTCTGTGGTTTACCCCGGACGCCCGGGCCGCATGGTACGGCTCCACGGGGGAATATGCCCTCCAGGTGGTGCCCCTGCTCTTCGGCGGCGTGCTGGCGGCGGGATTTCTTCTGGGGCGCCCCGGGCACGAAGCCCTGATTCCCAGCCAGTGGGTGGCGGCGTTGGTGGGGGGGAACTCCCTTCTCGCCAATCTCTTCTCGTCCATCGTGGCGGCGTTCATGTATTTCGCCACGCTGACCGAAGTGCCCATCCTGCAGGGGCTCCTCGGCGCCGGCATGGGGAAGGGCCCCGCCCTGGCCCTGCTGCTGGCGGGCCCTGCCCTCTCCCTGCCCAGCATGCTGGTGATCCGGAGCATTTTGGGAACGAAGAAAACGGTGGTCTATGTGGGGTTGGTGATCCTCCTGTCCTCCGGAGCGGGGATGCTCTTCGGAGCGTTGTTTGCCTAGGGGGCTTCGACCGGGGAGGAGTTCTCCGGAAGTTTTCCGGAGCGTGGCGGCGCCACGCCGAAGGGGCGACGGGGGGCGCTCTCAAGGAACGTTACCGGGGGGTGTCTCCTTCCAGAAAGGCCCGCAGTTCCTCGGTGACGTAGGCCAGAAAGGCCTCTTTCTGGTGGGCCAGGGGCCAGACCTGCTCCAGGTTTTTCCATGCCTCCATCCGGTCTCCGGCCATCCGCACCAGCACCACGGACTGGGCCACGAGCTGGAAGTCCTCGACGAAGTGCCGATGTTCGTCGGTCATGACGTCCAGGCTGTGCCACTCCATCGCTCCGGAGGCGAGTTCCGCCCCGAAGTTCGCGGTGACGGCCTCGTAGGTGAACTTTTCGATGTTCTGACAGGTGGGGCAACGCGCTGTGCCGTGGAGGTAGTACACCAGCACCCGCTCCACCGGAGCGTCCCCGGAGGTTCCCGCCAGAAGCGCTTTCCCCGCAGCCTGGATCGCATCGGGGGAGAGGGTTGTGTCCTCCGAGGTTTGGGCTCCGGCGGACCACCCCAGGGCAAAAACCAGAAGCACCGCGTCGAAGATCGTCCGAACAAAACGTCCGCGTGTGTCCAAAAAATCACCTCTTTGTCGAAGATGGGGGGCAAAGGCCACCTTGCGGCGCATGATAGCATGTGCGTGAAGAAAACGCCACGTATTTTCCAAAAACTCCCCGGGGGGCAGAACCCCATCTACCTGCCCCGACGGGGAAAATGAATGCGGAAAGCACCCCTCTCCGGGAAGACTCCGCCTGCCGAGGAGGGACGATGGGCGGTTCTCGGGGGGCGTTGGGTTCTTTCTCCGGAAACGGCGGCGGTCCTCCAGCCCTAGGCCTCCAGGTGCCCTCGAAGGACGGTGACCGCCTGCCCCTTGAGCAGCACGCGGGGAAGGACAAGAACCACCTCCATGGCGCCGCCTCGTTCCGAGGCCTGAAAGGCGGAAATGCGGGTCTTCCCGAGTTTCGCTCCCCAATAGGGGCCCAGGGCGCAGTGGGCGGACCCCGTCACCGGATCCTCGGGGACCCCCACCCGGGGGGCGAAGAACCGGGAGACGCAATCGAACCCGGACTCCGAGCTCCGGGCGGTGACCATGGTGCCCCGGGCTTCGAGGTGGGCGAGGCGGGGAAAATCGGGGGCGAGGCTCCGGACCTGGGCGTCGGATCCCACTTCCACCAGATAGTCGAAGATGTTTTTCCCGACAAAGAGGGGATCGGAGATCTCCAGGGCTTCCAGAAGGCCCTCGGGGGGCGGACACGCCTCAATTTCCTTGGCGGGGAAGTCCAGCACGATACGCCCCTCTTCGGCGGAGGCGGAGAGTTCGCCGCTGCGCGTATGGAACCGCACCGTTTCCCCGGGGCGGAGAACGCCTTTTTCCCGCAAGACGTGGGCGGTGGCCAGGGTGGCGTGGCCGCAGAGGTCCACCTCCACCCGGGGGGTGAACCAGCGCAGGCGCCAGTTGGTGCCCTCCCGGAGGAGAAAGGCCGTTTCAGATAAGTTCATCTCCCGGGCCACCGCCCCCATCCAGGCCGTGTCCCGGGGGCCGTCGAGGAAACAAACCCCTGCGGGATTTCCCGTAAAGGGTTTGTCGGTGAAAGCGTCCACGGTGAAGAGTTCCATGGCGATCCTCCCTGAGGTGTGACGTGATGGGCGAGGGGCTCGGCGCGGTTCTTTCGGCGGGGAGATTTCCTATTTCGAGGCGCTCAACGCATCTTCCGGACAGTGGACGGAAGGCCGGGCCTTCGCTAGGATGGATCTTACCATATTCCATGGAGGTGGGGCGCGGTGCTCGTAAGAGAAAAGACAACCCAGGCGGTGGGGATTCTTCAGGAGACGAAAATCGACTGTTGGTTGACGTTTGTTCGGGAAACCGCCGAACAATGTGACCCCGTGCTGGAGCTCATCGCGGGGTGCGATGTGGTGGGGCAGGCGGCCTTTCTTCTGGCTGCGGATGGCCGGAAGGTCGCCGTGGTGGCGAGCTTTGACCGTTTCGACGTGGAGGCCCTGGGGGTCTACGACCGGGTGGAAACCTACACCACCTCGTTGGCGGAACCCCTGCGCAGGGTGCTGGAAGAGATGGATCCCCAAAGCATCGGTCTCAACTACTCTCCGTGGAGCTCCGCCGCCGACGGCCTGACGCTGGGCATGTACCAGCGCTTGGGGGCTCTGCTGGAGGGCACGCCCTATCCGGGGCGCTTCGTCTCGGCGGAACCGGTCATTTCGAGGCTCCGGGGGAGAAAGACCCCGGAGGAATTGCGCCGCATCCGGGGGGCCATCGGAGAGACGCTGGAGCTCTTCGACCTCGTCACCCGTTCGGTGCGTCCGGGGTGGACCATGCGGGGGGTGGCCGACTTTCTTCACGAGGAGATGGCCCGGCGGGGCCTGGGGTTCGCCTGGAGCCCGGCGGGAGATCCGGCGGTGGATTCGGGGCCCCACGTGGAGGCGGGACACGGCGCCCCTCCCGAGCTTCCCATCTTGCCGGGGCACGCCCTCCATCTCGATTTTGGCGTGCGCCGGGAGGGGTACAGCTCGGATCTGCAACGCATGTGGTATGTCAAACCACCGGAAGAGGACCGGATTCCGCCGGAGTTGGAGCGGGCCCTCGCGGTGATCCAGGGAGGCATCCGGAGCGCGGCGGCGATTCTCCGTCCCGGCGTGGCGGGGTGGGAGGTGGACCGGGTGGCCCGGCAGGCGCTGGAGGAGGCGGGATATCCGGAGTTCCAGCACGCCCTGGGGCACCAGGTGGGCACCCGGGCCCACGATGGGGGGGCTCTTCTGGGGCCCCGGTGGGAACGTTACGGCGATCTGGTGACCCGTCCCGTGGAGGAAGGACAGGTGTACACGCTGGAGTTTGGCGTTCGCACCTCCCGGGGATATGTGGGGCAGGAGGAGATGGTGCGGGTGGGGGCCCAGGGGTGCGAATTCCTCTCTCCCCTGCAGGACGGTTTCTGGATCATTCCGGGCTAGGGGCCGGGGAAACCGCCGGAGGAGCTCCCCACGCTCCGGAGCTCCCGGCGCTTCCAGTGCGCGCTTCCGGCTCTAAAACCGCCACGTCTGTGGCGGAAGAAAAGCGCACGGTGCAAAGCACCACCTCGGGACGGGCGGTGGTGCGCACCGGAGGCCCCCAGGTCCCCGATCCCGGAGAGACGTAAAACAGGGTCTTCCTCTGATGATGCCACCCCGAGGAAAAGCCAAAGAGGCGACGGACCAGGAGGTTGAAAGGGAAAAGCTGGCCGTGGTGGGTGTGGCCGGAAAATTGCAGCGCCACCCCGGCGGTGGCGGCTTCGTCGAAGTGGGGCGCGTGGTCCAACACCACCGCGGGCAAGCCTCCCTCGTCTCGAGAAGAGGGGAGGAGCTTGGCCAGGGGCCGACGCCGATGCCCGAAGATCCTCCCCTGGAGGTCGATGCGCCCCACCAGGAGCAGGCGGTTCCCCAGCGCCACCGCCTCGTCTTCCAGCACCCGCACATGACCCTCGCGGAGATACGCCCGGGCGTTGTCGATGCCCGCGTAGAACTCGTGGTTCCCCAGCACGGCAAAAACGCCCAGGGGGGCAGGGATCCGCCGGAGCTCCTCCGCCAGCTCCGCTTTTCGGGCCTGGCCGATGTGGCCGTCCAGAATGTCGCCCACCAAGAGCACCGCGTCGGGGCTCGTGGCCACGATGAGGTCCACGATGCGGCGCAGATGGCCGCCATGCACCATGGCGCCGGCGTGGAGGTCGGTGACCACCGCGAGGCGCAAAGGGGCGGGGGGAGGAGAGGGGGCAAACCAGGGGAGGGTGACGGTCATATCGTGTTGCCGGAGCCATCGGGCGTTGAGATAGCCCCCGGTGACCACCAGCGCCACCAGGAGCCCCCCCCAGGCCCAGAGGCGCCGCCGTTGGAGGAGGGCCATCTTCGGCAGGGGAAACATCCAGGAAAGCACGTGGTACAGGTCGATGAGGAGCGCCACCATGGCGGCGTGGAGCAGCACGGGCATGATGTAGAACCCCAGATCCAGCAGGAAGAGGGCCACCGACGGAGATAAAAATCTCTCCCCGGAGAGCCCCAGAGGAAGGGCGCTCCAGAGGAGGGCGCCCCCCGCATGGAGGAGCTTCCTGCTCCGGCTTCCGGCGGGAAAGAGGGCTCCCAGGTGCCAGAACACGTAGAGGAACCCCCACGTGTGAAACATCACCACCATGATCCGAAATCCCACAGCAAAACCCTCCTCGAAAGACCCACCTGGAGTTCCAGTATGGGCCCCGGGGCCTCCGGGGGCGAGGGCCGAACGGCGGAATTTTGTGCCGACACCACGTACCGGCACCCCGTGGCTCTTCGGAAGAAAGTGTTGTACCATGACGGGGAAGCGGGGGCACAACCAAGGGAAAACGTGTGCCACGCACGGTCTCGAAGGAGGGAAAACGCGGTGTACCGAGCCAAAAAAATAGACACGCCGGATCGGAAGCTCTTTTATCGGACGTTGGAACGCCTCCTGGAGTCTCTTCTGGAAGGGGAGCCCGATGCGGGGGCGAATTTGGCCAATGCGGCGGCTCTGTTGGGGCACCAGATGGAGCGCATCAACTGGGCGGGGTTCTATCTCTTCCGGGAAGGGGAGTTGGTGCTGGGGCCCTTCTGGGGCAAGCCCGCCTGTTCCCGCATTCCTCTGGGCAAGGGGGTCTGCGGCACCGCCGCTGCGGAGAGGCGCACCGTCCTCGTGCCCGATGTGGAGGCCTTTCCGGGGCACATCGCCTGCGATGGCGCCTCGGCGTCGGAGATCGTGGTG
>CALMLW010000205.1 GCA_937868015.1 uncultured Synergistaceae bacterium
ACGGAAGCGCTCCGCAGCGCCGCGCGGAACATGCTCTGCAAGGGTATGGCCCCGGATCTGGTGGCCGAGGTCACGGGCTTGTCCCTGGACGAGGTGCGGACGCTGGGCGATTGAGGCGCGCGAGACCTTCCAGTGACAGCCCCCCGGGGAAAGCTTGCGCCGAGCGTGATACCCCTGCGGAGGACCTCCAGGAAAGCCCCCCATCTTGCCCGCAAACGTGGCGCACCGCCACACCTCCGGGCACGACGTGCCCAAAAATCCGATGCGGGCGATGCGCTTCAGCGAACGGCCCTTTCCTCCGATCTTTAAGGAGGAAACGCTCGTTTGTGGACCGACATGCGAGGCGTTTGCCACAAAAACTTTTTTGGAGGGTGTATGATGGAGATGCCGTTTGACCTCAAGGTTGCGGAAGCGAGCGTTTCGAGGGGCAAAATCGGTCCAGCGGTTTTGCATTTTAACAAACTTCTCCGGGAGACTCCCTCCGCATACAACCGTGCCTTTTTGCTCTTTAAGCAGGGGCTCCTCTTCAAATCGTACCTCTGTTTAGATCTCGCCGCGATGTGTTTTGAGCAGATCGTCAGAGAATTTGATGCGCAGGATAGCGACCCGGGGGTCCGGAAATTGATCTCCGCCGCATCAAGCGAGGCTTCGATGTGCCGTTCGGTGAAAGGCAGTTCGGTGGTGGGCGCCGCTTTTCTCCCGACATCCTTGACCCAGGAAGTCTCGAGTCGATGTAATTATTTTTGCAGAAAATGCCTGCACAAAGACATGAAAAGAGCAAAAAGGGACCTTGATCCCGAGCAGTACGGGCGTTTCCTGGAGAGGTGGTCGCTGCTTTTTGGAGAATTTGAAAAAATCACTTTCGCCGGCGGTGGAGAGGTTCTGCTGCACCAAGAAATAGTCAAAATCATACAGATCACTCGTGCCCATATGCCGCACTCTGAGATGAGTCTTCTCACCAATGGAGAGCGGATCAAAAAAGACACCGCCAAGGCATTGATCGAAAGTGGTTTGGTCCATTGGGAAGTTTCCCTCGATACGGTGGACCCCCAGGAGTATGCCCGCTTGATGGGGAAGGACTCCTTGCCCCTGGTGTTGGAAAACTTGAAAATTCTGTGGGATCTGCTGGAGCGAGACAAACGGGGCACCCTGGTGGTGAGGGCCCATGCGGTGGCCGATGATCGGTATCACGAGAACATGCAGAAAATACTGAAGACGCTGGATGACCTCGGCCTTGCCTGCGACTTTTCCCACGCCCCCCTCTTGACCCTCATGAAAAGAAATAACGAAGAGGGCCTGGATCTGTGGGAAAAAACGCTTGACTGGCACGCGAAACCGGAGGTTTGTGCCAACTTGTGGGAATCGATCACCGTGGTGGCGGATGGATCTGTGCGGCGTTGCTGCAGCGATATCTTCGATTGCCCCGAGGAAGAAACCCTGGGGAATGTCTTTGAGGACAATCTCTATCATGTCGTTTTTCATAAAAAGCGCTTCGACGTTCAGAAGCTCATGGCGGAGGGAAAAGTGGATGAGCTTTATCTTTGCCGTGCTTGCGAGGAGCTCTATCGTGGCACCAGCACATGGAATGAGAACTCGATGTTTCAAAGGAAAAATCAATAAAGCACTGGTCCCGCGGGCGCCCTGGAAGTGAGGGGCGGAGTATGCCGCGCCACGGATCAGAATGATTTTTCTCATGAGGAGGAACCCCATGGACCAGAGTCCGGAGATCCAAACCGTGCCCCCGTCGGGGGAGCGCGGGAGCGAGGGGTACGCCCCGCAGAACAGGGAAGCCCTGGCACAACGTTTTCCCCACATCGTCCAGTGGCTTCGCTCCGAAGAACGCGCCGAAAAGACTGTGGAGGTCCGGAAAAGCGGCGCCAACTACTGGTTGGTGACCCCTGAAAGCCGTATGGTGGATGCCTACGACATCGACGAAGGGGACGCGGCCCATCCCGCCCACGGCCTCTGGGTCGTCTTGGGCCTGGGGACGGGAAGGGCCCTGAAGGCCCTGCTGGGGCGCCCCCGGCCCAACCTGCTCAAGTGCTTTGTCTTTGAGGACGACCCCGCCGTCTGGGACGCGGCGCTCCGCGCCACCGATCTGCGGGATCTCTTCGCCGACGAGCGGATCTCCTTTTTCGGCGCCTCGGAGGACTTTCAGGGGGAGATCAAACGGGAGACCGGAAGCCTGGTGCACATGGGACTCTGGCGGGAGGCGTTCTACGTGTTCCACAAGGGGGAACGGGAAGCCCGCCCCGAGGGGGTCCGGGAGACGATCTCCCAGATCAACAAGACCCTTTTTCTCGCCTTTCGCGCCCTGGGGAACAGCGCCGAGGACACCCTGTGGGGCTTTTATCAGATGGTGGGCAACCTCCCCGCCATGCGCCACTCCTTCGACATCGGGGAACTGGGAGACCGCTTTGCGGGGTGGCCCGCCATCCTGGTGGGGGCGGGGCCCTCTCTGGACAAGAACTTCTCCCTTTTGCACGAGGTGAAGGACCGGGCGGTGCTCATCGCCACCGACGCCATCTTCAAGAAAATGCTCGCCGAAGGGGTCCGTCCCCACGTGGTGGCCTGCCTCGAACGGGAAGAGATGAACTACACGAAGTACTTTCAGGGCATCGAGGAAGACGTCTCCGACATCCTCTTCGTCCCCGTGACGGTCTGTGTGCCCGAAATGGCGGGGACCTGGAACGGGCCCCTCATGCTCACCCATAAGCTGGGCTTGCCCCTGGAGACCTGGATGAGCCAGATCTCGGGGCTCTCCCAGCTCCGCGGGGGCCCCTCGGTATCCAACGTCTGTTACTCCGTGGCCCTGGCCCTGGGGTGTCGCACCGTGGCCCTCGTGGGACAGGACCTGGCCTTCGGCCCGGAACGCGAAACCCATGCCACGGGGGCGGGGTGGGACGGCCAGACCATCGAAAACTTTGCCCAGCTCTCGGGGAAGGTGCGTGCCGTTCCCGGCAGCGTGGAGGACGAGGTCCTCACGGACGACTTTTTCTATCTGGTGAAGTGCACCCTGGAGGAAACCATCCAGTTCGACAAGAAAAACCATGAAGGCATCGAGATCGTCGACGCCACCGAGGGAGGGGCCCGCATCGAGGGCACCACGGTCATGCCCCTGGCGGAGTTCCTGGGGACCCACGTGACCCCCCGGGACCCCTTTCCCGAGCCCCCCGCCCGCCTGCTTCACACGTGCCCCCTGGATGACCCCGGGCGCCGGAGCGGAGTCCGGGAGGGATTCGCCGCGCTGGGAGAATCCCTGGAGCTCTTCCACAAGATCCTCGGGGACTTCGAGGCGGCGGTGGACCGGGTCGATGTCCCCGTGGCGAACGACGCCCAGCGCCGGGCCCTGGCCTTCGAGGCCTCCCGCCACGTGGACCGCCTCATGCAGTTGAGCCCCATCCTCACCTTCATCATCCAGTCCCACGTGGTGGAGATGTCCGGAAAGACGGTGCGGGATCGCCGCCTCGCCACCCCGGAGGAGGTCCGCCGGTGGAAAACGGTGCACCGGGAGTTCGCCCAAGCCCTGCGGTCCACCCTGGAGCGCATCGAAGAGATCCGGTCGTTGGCCCTGGCGCTCCTGGACCGCATGGAAGAGGATGACGCCTTCCTCTACGAGGGGAGGGAACGTCCCGGGGGGCACCTGACGGACTCCCGGGCCCGGGAAGTGGCCCAAAGGGCCGTGGAGAAAGGCGACGGGATCCTGGCCTTTCGCCTGGCCTGCGCCTACGGCCGCTTCGGCGCGGAGTGGGACCCGGGGCTTCTGGTCTCCCTGGGGCGCCTTCTTCTGGCCTCGGGGCGGGTGCGCTTCGCCCGCCGGGTGTTCCAGGGGATCTTCGAAGCCCCGGGGCGAGAGCCCTGGCTCCAGGACGCCACTGTGGCCAACGACCTGGGGGTGGCCTGCGTTTCCTACGAACTGGGGGCAGACCGGGATCTGACGAACGCCCACTACTACTTCTCCAAGGCCTATGCCCTGGATCCCCACTCCGAAGTGACGGAGGACAACCTCATCGCCTTCGAGCAGATCCTCCAGTCCTCCCTCGCCGTGACGGAAGGGGCGAGCCCCGGGCACGACTTCTCCCGGGCCCAGAAGACCGGGGAATCCATGGCCCGGCTGGAGCTGTGGGAGAAGGCCCTGGGGTGGTTCGAAAAGGCCCTCACCTACCGGGAGGTTCTGGAAACCCTCTCCTCCGACGTCCGGGGCAAGCTCCTCTGGGAGAGGGCCCTCTGCCACGAGGGGCTGGGGCGGTACGCCGCCGCCGAGGCGGGATATCGGGAGGCGGCCCGGGAGAGCGGCGACGCCCCCGAGGGGCAGTGGGAGCTTTTGCGGTACTATCTGCGTCGCCATCGGCGGGAGGAGGTCCTGGAGGCCCTGGAGGCCCTGAAGGGCCTTCCCGAAGGCAAGGCTTTCTTGGGGTTCCGGACCCCCCTGCTGCGGGATTTCGGCACCCGTCACGCCTTGCCGTGGCTCCTCGACGCCCTGGAGCGGATCTGTTCCCCCCAAGATCCCTCCGGGGCTCAAGGATCCGGCGGAGGATGCCGATAACAATATCGATGAGGAAGGGAGGTGGGGCTTTCCGAACGGAGGACGAAGCGTTCCCCGGGCACGACGCAAAAGGGCAGTGACGGCAATATCCCCAAGGATTGGGGCCTATTCTCTCATGGAGGAGTGATCAGCTATGCGTATCTATCACAATATTCCCGCGTTGCAGACCTATGACGCCCTGTCCGTCACCAACCGGGCCCTGGCCAAGTCCGTGAACAAGCTTTCCACGGGGCTGCGCATCAACTCCGCCGCCGACGACGCGGCGGGTCTGGCGATTTCCGAAAAGATGCGGGCCCAGATCCGGGGCCTGGACCAGGCGGTGGCGAACTCCCAGGACGGCATCAACATGATCCAGACCGCCGAGGGAGCGCTCAACGAGACCCATTCCATGCTCCAGCGCATGCGCGAGCTTTCCGTGCAGGCCGCCAACGACACCCTCACCTCCAACGACCGGCAGTACATCCAGCTGGAGGTGGACCAGCTCAAGGAAGAGATCAACCGCGTTTCCAACACCACCCAGTTCAACAAGAAGAAGCTCCTGGACGGTTCCGCGGCGGTGCTCTGGTCCACGGACCGGCTGGAGACCAAGGCCATCGTCCGCGGGGGGCTGCGACAGATCGACCAGTTCGGCCAGAAGAACGCCGTGGAAGGGAACTTCAAGCTCAAGATCGTGGCCGATGCGGGGGAAGCCCAGATCCAGAAGACCGATATCTTCAAGGTGAAGCACGAGAACGTCATCTCCAAGGTCTTCATCCACCCCGATTCCAACATTGAGAACCTCACCGTGAGCAACCTCCCGTCGGGGGACTACAAGATCGACGTCTCCGCTGCGGCGGCCATAGGCGCGGGCTATGCGGGGCAGAACACCGCCTATATGAACATGGCTGGTGTCCTAACGGCACTGGAGTTGGAGCGTTTCTCCGCCGCAAGCGCCTTTACTACCGGTGCGGTGGGATCCTTCAAGTTGGAGGTCCTTTCTACAGTGGCCGGAAGTTCGGGATGCTACAGTAGCATGACTGTGAAGGTTACTTGGAATGTGGCCTTTTCTACTGGAGAAGGTTTTGAGCTTTCTCGAACGACCACCATTACTGTGCAGGGAACAGCTGGGGACGACGCTGAGTTTGCAATAACTGGATTCGCAGAAAATGGAAATGGGGTTAATTCTACGCTGGAGTACCAATTCTCGGTGGCTCTTGCCTCTGCGATGGGCACAACGTTGGCCGAGGGCGCCGTGGGGTGGGTCGTCTTCAACGGCAAGACCGCCATGAATTCCTATGCCCAGATCCTGGACGACTACCGGGTGAATGCCGACGTCTCCGCCACCGCGGGGTCTCTGTCGGACTTCATTGACCTGGCTGCCTCCAACCTCATCACCAAGGGGAACAACGTGAGCCAGCTCTGGGAGGTCACCGAGGCGGACAACCAGCACGTGAAGATCACGATTAAGTCTAATTACATCTCTCTGTCGGGGTTCGCGGGGACCGACACCAAGGAAGTCCAGTTCACCTGGACCCCCTACACTGCGGACCATCTGGCGGACATCACCATCTCTCTGTCCACCAATTCCGACATTGAGGACCTGGGGGGCGGTCTGGGTTTTGGTCATGTGGTACTGAAGAACGCTTCGGTGGGCTTCAAGGCGGGGGACAAGGTGGTCATCGAGTCCCAGTCCCTCATGAGCAAGCAGACCCGCTCCTGGGCCGGTGTGGACCTCAACATGGATCCCAACACGTCCTGGGACTACGGCTGGAATCCGGGGGCGAGTTCGTACACGAGCTCCTTCTCGTTTAACCAGGACGCCCTGGACAACGACACCTACCACTTCCGTCGGTTCTACCTGAACGCCGACACCGGGGCGTCCTACGACAGCGAAGTGACCTTGGACCTCCGGGGCAATCTGGGAAAGACGGACATCAGTCCCGCGGCCTCCTTCCACGCCACGTATGTGGGAGAAGTAGCGGATGCGGATGTGAAGCTCCGGGATTTGGACAAGTTCTGGGACGCCAACGGGAACTTCCTGCTGGAGAACCCCCAGGCCATCAAGATCGTCCAGGGGGATGGCACAAACACCAGCATCACCCTCTACGAGCAGGACACCCTGGACGATGTGGCGAAGAAGCTCAATAGCGCCATCCGGGATGGCCTGGGCCAGGGCAAGTACAGCGGTGACGGGCAGTTCGCCCAGTACATCGACGACTACACGGGGGCGGCTGCGGGGCCCAACGCCGTGGAAGGCACGTTCATCGTCCGTACCGCCGTGACGGGCAAGAAGGGCGAGCTGAGCTTCATCGGCGACGAGCAGCTCATCAATGCCCTGAGCATCAACCAGATCCAGGCGTCGAAGGAAAACCAGTTCACCGTGGCCATTGAGGACGCCCACACCGGCGTCACCCTCAAGAACAATCTGCGGATCACGGGGAACACCCTCTACGGGGAGCTCAACGCCAACGTGGATGTGGAGTTCGACGCCATGGCGGGGATCTCCGTGGGGTACAACTCGGTCCAGAACAAGTTCCTCTTCACCAACAACACCTCCTCCACGGCCTACTCGACCGTCGTCCACTTGGCGGACAACACCACGGTCTTCCAGATCGGCGCCAACGAGAAGGAAGACATGGGGATCAACATCGGCGCCATGGGCACCAAGGCCCTGGGCATCGACAGCGTGTTGGTGACGGACCGGGTGTCCGCGGGACGCGCCATCACCACCATCGACGCGGCCATCGACCGGGTCTCGGGCCAGCGGGCCAACCTGGGGGCCTACCAGAACCGGTTGGAGCACACCATCAACAACCTGACGATCGCCAGCGAGAACATCACCTCCGCCGAGAGCCGCATCCGCGACCTCGACATGGCCAAGGAAATGATGAACTTCACGAGGCTCAACATCCTCATGCAGGCGGGCAACAGCATGCTGGCCCAGGCCAACCAGCTGCCGCAGAACGTGCTGCAGCTGCTCCGGTAGACGCGGCTTTAGGAACTCCGGGAGGGAGGGGGAAACCCTCCCTCCGTTCCGTTTTCTAAGGCGCGAGAAACGGAGGGACGGTCATGGCCATAGAACGGGTACCGAACATAACGGGCGTGGAAGGGGCCGGAGGCAAGAACGGCTACGGCGGCACCCCGGCGGTGGTCGCTCCGGAGCTCCATCCCAAAGAGTCTTCTTTGTCGTCTCCGTTCTCCCGGGAGGACCAGGAAAAGCGTCCCGTGGACGAGAAGGCCCTGCAAAACGCCCTGTCCAAGTTGGAAGACATGTCCAAGGTTTTCGGGAGGCATCTGCGGTTCGAGGTGAAAAAGGATCCGGACCTGGTGCAGGTGAGCGTCATCGACTCGTCCACCGACGAAGTGGTGCGAAAGATTCCGCCGGACGAGGTGGTGCACATGATCGAACAGGTGGACCGGATGATCGGGGTGCTTTTCGACCATTCGGCGTGAGATGGTTCTGACAGCGGAGGGAGGAGGGGCTCGGCCCCTTCCTCCCTTTTTTGATGGACGAAACGGCGAAGCGAGGAAAAGGGGGGGATGGGGCATGGCAGAGGAACGGTGGAAGGGCGCACTCATCGGACTTGGTCAGATGGCCTGGAAGTATGACGGAGGGCGAGCTTCCGACCCGGAGGACCCCCGGACGCACGCCTCGGCCTATGGGGCCCGGGGTGACGGCATTCTCGCCGGGGGGTGCTCTCCCGACCCCCGGGAGCGGGAAATGTTTGCTCGGGCGCTGGACCTTCCTGTTTTCGAAACGCCGGAGGATTTGCTGCGCGTTGTCCGCCCCCGGGTGGTGAGCATCTGCTCTCCGACGTCTTTTCATACATCCCATGTGATGTGTTGCCTGGAGGCGGGAGTTCCCCTGATCTGGCTTGAAAAGCCCCCCGCGGCCTCTTTGGCGGAGCTGGACGCCCTCCGGCGGGAGGCCCGGGGAAGGGCCCGGGTGCTGGTGCACTACCACCGGCGCTACGCCCCCTTCTTTCGTCTGCTTCGGCGGGAGATCCGCCGGGGGAGTTTGGGCCCCTTCCGGGGAGGTGAGGTGGTCTATTCCCGGGGGCTCGCGTCCAACGGCATCCACTTCGTGGATCTGGTGCTCTTTCTCTGGGATGTGGCGGGGGTGCCGGAAATTTCTTTCCGGCACGTCTCGGCCTTTGGAGAGGATTACCCCACCTTTGCCCTGGTCGTGGGGGGAGGGGAGATCCTTTTCCGGGGGGTGGACGTGCCGGGGCATCTCTTCGAGGGGGCTTTTGCCTTCGATGACGCCCGGGTGCGTTTTGCAGACGGAGGAGAGCGCGGCGGTGTGGAGATGCGGCGGGAAAATCCCCGCTATCCGGGGTTTTTCCACTACCATCCCGAGGCGTCGCCCCTGGACGGTGCGGGGCTCCGGGGGTGTCTGGCGGCGGCGCTGGAGGATCTTTTCGCGGCCTTTCGAGAGGGTCGGGATCCGGAGAGCAATCTGGATACCAGCTGGGGCGCCGAGGCGGTGGTGGAGGCGTTGCGGGGGGGGAAGACGCGGTGAAACGGTGGGTTTTTGCGGGCGGCGAGATCGGAGGGGCCCGGGCGTTGCTCCCCGTGTTGGAGGCGGCGACGGCGGGGGGAATTCCTTTTTCCGTGGTGCCCTTTGGGGTGTTGGGAGAAGAGGGGGAGCGCCGGGGATGGCTTGGAGAATGTTCCTGTCGGGAACCCCAGGGGGTCTGGGGGGGCGACGGTGTGGTGGGGTTGGTCTTTTCCACCCCCAGCCGGGAGGATCCGGTACCGCTTTGCTGGGCCCGAAGCGCCCGCAGGGCGGGGCTTCCGGTGGTCTTTCTGCTGGACAATTGGATGAACTATCGGCGACGCCTGGAAATGGACGGGCTCCCTGTGCTGATTCCCGACCGGTATGCGGTGATGGATGCCCTGGCCCGGGAAGAGGCGGTGGCGGACGGAATCCCTCCGGAGGTGATCCGGGTGACGGGGCACCCCGCGCTGGCCCTTTTGGCCCGGGAGAGGGCCCGGGGAGGAGGGGGGGAACGGGGGCTCGTGGTCTTTCTCTCCGAACCGGTGTCCCAGGACCAGGGGGAAGGTCCCGAAAACCCCTCGTTTCGGGGATACACCCAAGAGGGGGTGTTCCGTCGTCTGGGGGCGCTGCTGCGTTGCACGGGGGAGCCCTGGAAGCTGGTTGTTCAACCCCACCCCCGGGAGGATCCGGAGCACTGGCACGATCTCTTTCGGAGCGTCTGGCCCGGCGAGGGGGGGGTGGGGCTCTTTTCCGGAGGACGGGAAGCGGTGTGGGCGGCCCGGGGGGTGGTGGGCATGGCGTCCGTGTTGTTGCACGAAGCCTGGCTCTTGGGAAAACCGGTGCTGAGTCTCCAGCCGGGGCTCCGAAATCCCCAATTCGGAGGGGTTTTGCGACGCAAGGAAATCTTCGGCGTGACCGATACCAAAGAGGGAAGTGCGGCGGAAATGGCATGGCTTCGGGCGCTGGAAAAGGGAACCCCTGTCCCCCGTCCCGAGCTGGAAGAACACGCCGGGGCCCCCGATCGGGTGCTGGCCATCATGAGAGAGTTGACGGAGGGGATCGCATGAGCACATTGGCCCTTTTGGGAGGTACTCCGGTACGGACGGAAAAGTTCCCCGGCTATCGGGTGATGGGACAGGAGGAAAAGGACGCCACGGCCCGGGTCATCGATTCGGGGGTGCTCTCGGGGTTCATCGCGGGGTGGCACGAAAACTTCTGGGGGGGCCCCGAGGTGCGGGCCCTGGAAGAGGAATGGGCGGCCCACTTTCGGGTAAAGCACGCCATCGCGGTGAATTCCGCCACGTCGGGGCTCATGGCGGCGGTGGGAGCCGTGGGGGTGGAACCCGGAGACGAGGTCATCGTGCCTCCGTACACCATGAGCGCCACGGCGGTGGCGCCTCTGGTGTGGAACGCGGTGCCGGTTTTTGCCGATCTGGAGCCCCGGGGGTTCTGTCTGGACCCCGTTTCGGTGGAAGCCCGCATCACTCCCCGGACCCGGGCCATTCTGGCGGTGGATATTTTCGGCCATCCCTACGACGCGGAGGCTCTCAACGCGCTGGCTCGCAAATATGGCCTGGCGGTGATTGAGGACTGTGCCCAGGCTCCGGGGGCCTCGTACCAGGGAAGGTTCGCCGGAACGCTGGGCAATCTGGGGATTTTTTCTCTCAACTTTCACAAGCACATCCACTGCGGCGAGGGGGGAGTGGTGGTCACCGACGATGACGACCTGGCCCTGCGGGTACGCATGATCCGCAACCACGCGGAGTCTTCTCTCGACAATTCGGGGATCACGGACCTGCGAAACATGGTTGGTTTTAATTTTCGTATGACGGAACTGGAGGCCGCGGTGGCCCGGTGTCAGCTCCGAAAACTGGATCATGTACTTCCCGAGCGTCAGGAAAACTGTGCCTATCTGAACGCCCGTCTGGGAGAAATCCCCGCCATTTCTCCCACCTGGGTCCGGGAGGGGGCCACCCACAGCTACTATTTCCACGCCCTGACCTTCGACGAGGGGGTGGCGGGGGTGTCTCGAAATCGGTTCATCGATGCCGTGCGGGCGGAGCTCCCGGTGACGGAACTGCGGGAGAAAGAGGGGGTGAACCTCCGGGCGGGGTATGTCAAACCGGTGTACCTTTTGCCCATGTTCCAGGAGCGCCAGGCCTATGGTTCCAGGCACTGTCCCTTCGTCGCCCCCTGGCACGAGGGGAACGTGTCCTACGCCCCGGGGATCTGTCCCGTGTGCGAGCGGCTTCAGTCTTCGGAGATCTTCGTCCACGAGCTCATGCGCCCTCCTTTTCGCCGGGAGGACCTGGACGACGTGGTGCGGGCCTTTGAGAAGGTCTGGGAGCACCGGAAGGACCTCGCATGACGGCGCCTTTTCTCGAAGGAAAGCGGCTCTATCTCCGGGGGTTGTCCCTGGAGGACGCGGAGGGGGCCTATCCGGAGTGGCTCAACGACGAAGAGGTCTGCCGGGGCAACGGGCACCATCTCTTTCCCTATGGCCGGGAGCAGGCCCGGGAGTTTATCCGGGGCACCTGGAACGACCGCTCCGCAGTGACGCTGGCCATGGTGCTCCGGGAGGGGCATCGGCACATCGGGAATGTGGCGTTGCAGGGCATCCACCAGATCCACCGCACGGCGGAGTTCGCCATCCTTCTGGGAGACCGGGAGAGCTGGGGCCAGGGCTACGGGCGGGAAGCGGGGTTGTTGCTCTGCCGCCACGGATTTCGGGCTCTCCAGTTGCACCGGGTGGGATGCGGCACCTTTGCGGACAACGAAGGGATGCGGGGGTTGGCCAGGGCTTTAGGGATGAAAGAAGAGGGGCGACGCCGCCAGGCCGTTTGGAAGGATGGGCGGTACGTCGATGTGGTGGAGTTCGGCGTGCTGGCGGAGGAGTTTTTTGAGCAGTTTGGCCACCAGGGCCCGAAGGAGTGAGGGGTTATGGGGGAAAAGTTCGGGAAACCGCTTCTGGGGGACCGACTGCAGTACTGTACCCGGTGCGGCATGCCGGAAACCGTGGAAAAGATCGCCTTTGACGACATGGGGATCTGCCGGGCCTGTCAGTCGGCGGAGCAAAAGATGCACATCGACTGGGCGGAGCGGGAACGCCAGCTGGAGGCCTTGCTCCAGTGGGGGCGGGACCGGGCCCGGGGAGGGTACGAGTGCGTCGTGCCCATCAGCGGGGGCAAGGACAGCACCTTCCAGTTGCACGTGTTGGCCAAGGTCCACGGCATGAAATGCCTGGCGGTGACCTTCAACCACAACTGGTACAGCGAAACGGGGTGGTACAACCTCGTGAATTGTCTGGAAGAGCTCGATGTGGACCATGTCATGTTCACTCCGCGCCGAAGCCTGGTGAACCGCCTGGCCCGGCGTTCGCTGGAAAAGATCGGGGACGCCTGCTGGCACTGCCACGCGGGATGCGGGGCCTTTCCGCTTCAGGTGGCGGTGAAGTTCCACATTCCCCTCATCGCGTACGGAGAATCGGTGTCCGAGTCCTCGGGGCGGTCTTCGTACTACGAGCCCACCATGCCCTATGATCGGGAATACTTCACCCGGGTCTCCGCCAAGGCCACGCCGGAGGAAATGGCCTGCTCCTACATCGCCGAAGACGAGCTCTGTCCCTTCTGGCTCCCGTCTCCCGAAGAAATGGAGGCGGCGGAGCTCAAGGGGTTTCATCTGGGGGACTACATTTTCTGGGACGAGGAACGTCAGATGGAGTTTGTCCGGGACACCTACGGCTGGAAGGAGACGGACATCGAGGGAGCGTTCAAGGGATTTAAGAGCGCCGAGTGTGTCATGCCCGGGGTTCATGATTTCACCTGCTATCTGAAACGAGGGTATGGGCGCTCCTCCTGGCAGGCGTTCACCGACGTGCGGGCGGGGCTCCTGACGCGGGAAGAAGGGTTTGAGCTGGGAAAATCCATTGACCCCCAGCGCCCGGAAGTCTTGGATTACTATCTTCAGATCACCGGCTACTCCGAGGAGGAGTTCCGGGAGATCATGGCCCGGCATCGGGTGCCTCCCCTCCAGGACGTGGAGCTCCCCGTGCTCCCCAAGGACCATCCCTGCCGGGAGCGTCTGCTCCCCTTCGCCCGGCAACTGGTGGAGAAGCACAGGACGACCCATCCCGAAACGGAAAGGGGGAGCTCTTCGCATGAGGACTGAATCGGGTTTTGACGCCCTGTCCATCCGCCGGATACGAGAGGGGTATGAAATGGGCGTTTTAACTCCCCGGGATGTGGCGGAGCTTTGTATTGCCCGCACGGAGGCCCTGGAGGAACGTTACGGAGCCTGGGTCTCCTTTGATCCGGAAAAACTCCGGGCCCAGGCCCGGGCATCGGCGGTGCGTCTGGAAGCGGGGCTCCCTTGTCGGCCCCTGGAAGGGATTCCTGTGGGGGTAAAGGACATCTTCAACACGGTGGATTTTCCCACGGAAATGGGAAGCCCCCTCTGGAAGGGCTTTACCCCGGGCAACGATGCCCGGGCGGTGTTTCATCTTCGCCGGGCGGGGGCGGTGCTTCCCGGGAAGACCGTGACGGCGGAGTTCGCCGTCCATGCCCTGCTCGGGGCCACGAAAAATCCCCACGACATGCTCCGGACGCCGGGGACATCCTCCAGCGGTTCGGCGGTGGCGGTGGCTCTGGGCATGGTGCCCGCCGCTCTGGGAACCCAGACCGCGGGATCTCTGGTGCGTCCTGCGAGTTACTGCGGGGTTTACTGTTGCAAGCCTTCCTTCGGCGTGGTGCCCCGGACGGGGATTTTGAAGACCACAGACACCCTGGACACGGTGGGTTTTTTTGTGGGGCACGAGGAAGATCTGGCGCCGATGTTCGAAGCGTTGCGGGTGCAAGGGCCGAATTATCCGTACGTTTTCCGGGCTCTCGAGGATCGGCGCCGACAGGGGCGTCCCGAGGGGCGGCCGTGGCGTGTGGCGCTGGTGCACACCGCCACGTGGAACCAGGCCGCTCCCCATGCCCGGGAAGCTCTGGAGGGCTGGGGACGGCGGGCTGAGAGTGCGGCCAATGTCGTGGTGGAGGAAGCGGAGCTTCCGGCGGTCCTGGCGGAGGGGCATGCGGTGCATCGGGTACTCTATCACCGGTGTCTTGCCTACTACTTCCGGGAGGAGGCCAAGGAGCGTTTACGGGTTTCTCCTCTCATGCGGGATATTCTCGACGACGGCGCCCGAATTTCTCTGGAGGAGTACCGGCGGGCGGAGGCGCGTCAACGGGAGCTTCAGCAAAGCATGGAAGAGTTTTTCTCGCGTTATGACGCTCTGGTCTCGCTGGCCACAGCGGAAGAGGCCCCCCTGCGGGGAGAGGCGGAACGGGACGACCCCGCGCTGCTGTGGACCCTGGCCCATCTGCCGGTGGTGGGAGCCCCCGCCCTCCGGTCTCCCCGGGGGCTTCCCCTGGGGCTCCAGGTGGTGGCCCGCAAGTACCACGATCGGCAACTGCTCACGCTGTGCGCGGACCTCACGGAGGCGGAACTTTTGCCCTCCCGGATGGTTCGGGCGGAAGAAGTCTTTGGAGAACGAGGGGAGGTTCGGTGACCGTGGACAGCAACCTGGCGGTGATTCCCGCCCGGGGGGGATCCAAACGTATTCCCCGGAAAAATGTTCGAGATCTGGGGGGGCGCCCCATGATCGCCTACACCATCGTGGCCGCCCTGGAAAGCGGCGTTTTCGACCGGGTGGTGGTGAGCACCGAGGACGAAGGGATTGCCGAGATTGCCCGTTCGCTGGGGGCGGAGGTGCCCTTTCGCCGGGGAGAGGATCTGGCGGACGACGTGACGCCCGTGTCCCAGGTGACGCTGGACGCCCTGCGCCGCCTTGACCCCGAGGGCACCCGCCACGCCCGGGTCTGTCAGCTCATGGCCAATTGCCCGGTGCGGGACGCGGCGGATGTCCGGGCGAGCCTGGAACAGTTTAAGGCCTCCGGAGCGGGGAGCCAGCTTTC
>CALMLW010000206.1 GCA_937868015.1 uncultured Synergistaceae bacterium
GGGAAAAAAACGGCGGCCCCTCATCCGAGGAACCGCTCAAACACCGAAAGCACGCCGAGAGCGCCACACGCCGGGAGCGCCGGCTTCCAGCCGGCATTGGGTGTTAAAAAACTCCGATGGTGGTTTGCATCCGTACCCTCGGCAGGCAATGCCGATCCTCGACACACCGATAAAACCGCAGGGACGCCTTTGCCCCATGCCGATGGCGCCGGGGAAAAGCCCCAGGGGCAAAAGCCTAGAAGATGGCGCAAAACTTAAAAGATTTCTTAAAAGGCTTGAATAAATCCGGCTGGAAGCCGGCGCTCCCAGCTCGTGCGACCGAGGGGATCGAAAAAACACGCATCTTTAACCGACATCCGGCGCTCCCGACTCGTGCGACCGAGGGGATCGGAAAAACACGCATCTTTAACCGACATCCGGCGCTCCCGGCTCGTGCGACCGAGGTTTTCTCGGCCGGGGGAAAGCCTCAGGGGGGAATCTAATCCAAAGGAATCAGCGCATAGGCCCGGCTCCCCAGCCCCAGCTCCTCGGCGTATTCAAGCTGACGGAGGCCGCAGGTCTGGGGCCAGAGGGCGGAAAACTTGTCTTCCCCCGGCGGGCAGGCACACTCCAGTAGCGTGCCGGGGAGGGCGGGGGCCTGTCGCACCAGATCAAAGCACGCCTGATCCAGCGCCACGGGGTCCCGGGAGGCCAAAATCCCCTGATCGGGCACCAGCGCCGCGTCGCTCCAGGGCACACAGTCGCAGTCCGGCGTCACCCGGAGCACGAAGTTCACAAAGAGAGTCTTCTCCCGCCGGGGAGCCGCCAGGGCCGTGGCGTATTCCGCCAGACGTTCGGCGAAATCCCGGAGGTCCTCCGGATTCGACGTGTCGATGGCCCGCTGGGGGCACACCGTCATGCACTCCCCGCAGCCGATGCATACCCCCCGGTCGATGAGGGCCCGCCCCTCGGCGAGGTTGATGGCGTGCACCGGGCAAACCTCCACGCACTCGCCACACCCCACGCACTTCTCCCGGTGCACCGTGGCGCGCAGCGCGTGCTGATCGCGCTTCCCCGCCGCCGGAGCGCACCCCATGGCGAGGTTTTTCACCGCGCCGCCAAAGCCCGCCATCTCGTGCCCCTTGAAGTGAGAAAGCACCACCAGGGCGTCGGAGGCCACCAGGTCCGCCGCCGCATGCACCTTGGAAAAGATCTTCCCCACCCCGGGAAGATCCACCACGGAGCCGCTCCGGAGGCCGTCGGCGATGATCACCGGACACCCCAGCACGGCGAAATCGAAGCCGTGCTCCACCGCCGTCGTCAGGTGATCCACCGAGTTGGCCCGGCTGCCGGAATAGAGGGTGTTCGTGTCGGTGACGAAGGGCTTGCCCCCCTGGGCCTTCACCGCATCCACCACCTGGCGCACGAAGACCGGGCTCACATAGGCGTCTCCCCCCCGCTCGCCAAAGTGGACTTTTACCGCCACCAGGTCCTTTTCCGCCACCACCTGGGATATCCCCGCCCGCTCCACCAGGCGCCGCACCTTGGCGGCCAGGCTATCCTGGCGCCGCCGGGCCCGTAGATCCGCAAAATAAACTTCCGCCATGGCATGTCCCTCCCCACCATCGTCCTTCGTAACGCCTTTCCCCTGGTCATTCCACCACAAAATCCCTCCGCCGTCAAAATCTCCCGGGATGGCGGAAACGCCCCTAAGCCAAGGATCTTTTGACCGGGGATCCCCCCGCGCCTCCCCGGGGGAGGCCCTCGGAACCCAACAAAAGATGGCGCCCCCCGCCTCCGGGGGGCCCGGGGGAAGGCGGCGCCCATGCCATTGGATTTTGATGAAAAATCCCGCTCCCCGCCCGTTGAAGCCCCGGCCCCCGGGGGGAGTCCCCTTCGCGAAGGGGGGCTCTCCCTGGGGGCCGGGGGATGATCTTTTATGGCTCCCCTACTGGCGGGGATTACTTGATGGTGCGATCCAAATATCCGACGTTGTTGCTCTCGTTGACCTCCTTGAGGTCGTTTTTACAATCTGCGGTGAACTCGTAGTAGAAGGTCCCCAGCACCCCTGTGTCCACGGAGAGCCAGAGTTCCTGTCCCGCCTTGAGGGGGGGAACTTTGGCCTGGCGGTTGGCCAGCTGCTTGG
>CALMLW010000207.1 GCA_937868015.1 uncultured Synergistaceae bacterium
TGTGCCGCCCTGGGGGCGGGACTTTTGCCCTTTGCCTCGTCCTATGGCGTGGTGCTCCTCTGCGTGGGGCTCTGGAGCTTAGGGGTTTCTTCCTTTCACCCCCAGGGGCAGGGCAGCCTCGGACACCTGGTTCCCACCCACAGGCTTCCGCTAGCCCTTTCCATCTTTGGGGCCGCAGGCATGCTGGGATCTACCCTCAGCGCCCACTACGCTCTAGGCCTCGTCCACCTTTTCGGATCCCGAGGGCTCATCGCCGCCGTGGCTCCCACGCTGATCTACGCCTCGGTGCTGCTGTTTTTTCTCCCCCGGCTGACGGATCGCCCTCCGATCGCGGAGTCCCGCAACTTTTTCCGCCACGTGTCCGATATCATGCGCCGGATCATCCCCCTTTGGGTCACTTCCCTTCTCATGGATGCGGCGTTTTCGGGGATCAGATTCTTCCTTCCGCTCTGGATCACCCATCGGGGGGGGACGATGGAAGACGGAGGACACCTTCTTTTTGCGGTCACCTTCGCTGCCACGCTGGCCTCTCTGGCCAGCGGCTTCCTGGCCCAGCACCTGGGGCCGCGCCGCCTCATGCTCTCCATGGTGACCCTGGCGCCCTTTTTTCTCCTGGCGGCCACTTGGTGTTCCGGTCCGTGGTTTGTGGTGCTCCTCCTCCTGGGTTTTTCTGCCCTGAGCGCTCCCTTGCCGGTCATCGGCGCCATGGCTCAAGCCGAAGCTCCCCACGCCCGATCCATGGTCAGCGCCCTGGTGCTGGGAGTGACCTGGGGTCTTGGGGGGCTGGTGACCATTCCCGCCGGAGCCTTGGCCGATCGCTGGGGGATCGATGCGGCCCTGCGGTGTATAGCTCTTCTCCCCTGGGGCGCCCTGGCTTTTTTGATCTTCGGACACAAAAAGCCACGGTAAGTTCACTCCATTCGGATGATCCCTTGCACCCCAGGGGTTTTTATGAGGCCGAGGGGGCCAAAGGGCGGCCCCGAAGGCCCTAGGTGTTTTCGGGGGGCCTTTTCCGGAGGATCCTCTTATCCCCCACCCGGCGGGTGATTCCCCGGGCGTCCAGGTGTTCCAGCAGGGGCAAAATATACTTTCTGGTGCTGCCGGAGGCGTCCCGGACCGCCGCCAGGGTGAGATCTCCCCCCATTCCCTCCAGGAGGTCGAGAACCCGCCGTTCCATCTCTTTAAAGAGCAGCATCTGCTCCCCCATGATGGAGAGCCGGTGCTGCTCCCTCCCCTGCTGGAGCACCAGATCCATCTCCTTTTCGCTGATGCCCAGATGCTGGCGGGCTTCTTCTACGGAAAGAAACTGCATCCCCCGGTTCAGACTTTCAGACTCCAGCTCTTCGAGCCACCGGTCCAACTTTTCCAGATCTTGGGGGACGAAGTCCCTCAGGCGAAGACGCCCCTCTTCCGACACCATGCCCCCCCGGTCCGCCCAGGCAGCCGCCACGCTACGGGCTAGGCGGGAGTCCATACGGGGAAAGACCTTGGCGAGGGTCTGGTCCGTGGGAGCCCCAGGAAGGGCCGGGTGGGAGGCGTGAAAGGTCGACAGATAGCGTTCCATCTCTTCCCCAAAGCGCTTAAGAGACTCCGGAGTGACCAGGACCTCTCCCTCCGCGCCGCGCAGCCCCAGGATGAGGCCCCGCTTTTGTCCGCGCGAAATCCGGGCCGATAGGGCCTCTCTTTTTTCTTGCAGCGCCAAGGCCGCCTCGTCCAGGGGGAGGACGCCGGATTCTTCCACCAGGGCCAAAA
>CALMLW010000208.1 GCA_937868015.1 uncultured Synergistaceae bacterium
CCAGGGATTGACACACGGCGAAGGGGGCGGTGGGAATGCCATGGCGCCCCATGAACTTTTTGGCGAAGGCCTTGCTGCCCTCCAACCGGGCTCCCGATGCTCCAGGGCCGAAGACCGCAAAACCCTCCGTCCGGAGAAGGTCCGCCACTCCGGCAACGAGGGGGGCCTCGGGGCCCACCACCACCAGGTGGGGATCTATGCTGCGGGCGAGGTCGACGACGGCATCGCCGTCGTCGACGTCTGTCGGATGTAACGTAGCCCGGGGAACCATGCCGGGGTTCCCCGGGGCGGCGTGAACTTCATGGCGCCCTTCGCGGGAAAGGGCCCAAACTAGGGCATGTTCTCGGCCGCCGCCTCCCAGTACTAAGATTCTCATCGTGAAGCCCCCTCTCTTTATCTGGACCCTAGTGGCGAAAGGTCCGTCCCCCTCCCACAAACATGGCCAGACCGAGCCGCTCCGCCACAGCGAAGACCTCGGCGTCCCGGACGGATCCCCCGGGCTGTATCACGGCGGCGATGCCCCCTCGTGAGGCTTCTTCCAGGCTATCGGCAAAGGGGAAGAAGGCGTCCGAGGCCAGTACGGCCCCCAGGGCCCTTTCTCCTGCCTGGGCCAGAGCCCAACGCACGGCATCCACGCGGTTGGGAAACCCCCGCCCCAGGCCCAGGGTCTGCCCCTTTTGGGCCACCACTATGGCATTGCTTTTGGACAGGGCGGCGCTTTTCCAGGCAAAGATCAGATCATCCCAGAGATCGGGGCGTGGTGCCCCCACCCAGGTTCCCTGGGAGGGAGAGGGGATGGGAGGAAGGCGATCTTCCTGGACCAGGGTGCCGCTCCAGGTGGAACGATACTCCAAGGAATCGAGGTGTCTCCCGGGCCACTGGACAAGGCGCAGGGAGGGGCGGCGATTTTTTAGTTTTTCCAACCCTGCGGGGTCAAAGGACGGAGCGGCCACGATCTCGAGAAAATGCTCCCCGAGCTCCTCACAGGTCTTGGCGTCCACCTCCCGGGAAAACCCCGCGATCCCTCCATAGGCAGAAACGGGATCACAGGCCCAGGCGCGCTCCAGAGCTTCGAGGCCGCTGGATCCTCGGGCGATGCCACAGGGGGTGCAATGCTTCACCAGGATACACGACGGGGCGTCGGAAAAGAGCTCCATGCCCCTAAGGGCCGTGTCCAGGTCTAGGATGTTGTTGTAGGAGAGGGATTTTCCCCCCAGGATTTTCCAGGGGGCCCTCTCCAGGGGAGAAAGGAAAAGCCCCGCAAGTTGGTGGGGGTTTTCCCCATATCGGAGCTCTTGGGCCCGGTGCATGGGACGCACCAAAAGAGGGGCCTCGGGGCCGGGCCGGGGGAGGCCCATCGCGGAGCGCAGCCCCTCTTCGATGGTGGCGTCGTAGAGAGCCGTGGCAGAGAAGGCCCGAAGGGCCAGGCGTTGACGAGTGGGGAGGGTAACGTCGCCCTGGGAACGAAGCTCTTCCAGGACAAGGGAGTAGTCCCCAGGGTCGGTTACTACCACGACGTGAGGGAAATTCTTGGCGGCGGCCCGCAAGAGGGTCACCCCGCCGATGTCGATATGCTCGAGGAGGACTTCCAGGGGCTCCCCTTGAAGGGCTTTTTCTTCGAAGGGGTAAAGGGTACAGACCACCATGTCCAGAAGGGGAATGGAAAAGCGTTCCACATCCT
>CALMLW010000209.1 GCA_937868015.1 uncultured Synergistaceae bacterium
GACGGGTGGCCAACTCTCCTCCGGGACGTTTCATGGTCATTCCTCCTCGAGACGAAATTTTTACTGGATGATACACCTTTCGGGGGCCCTGCTCCGACGCCCCTCGTCCGGGGTTCCCCTAGGGGCGGTTTTTGACGTCGATCCAGCTCCGAAGGCGCTGCCATAGGCCCCGACCCTCGCCTTCCCCTCCTTCGACCCAGGCCCATTTTTCCGCATTTCTCCGGGCTCCCTCGTGCCCCCGTTCCGCCGCTCGCCGAAACCAGTATAGGGCCCGGGAGAAGTCCTGGGGGACCCCCACGCCGCCGACGTACAGGGCCCCCAAGTTGTTCTGGGCCACCGCGTGCCCCCGTTCCGCCGCCTGACGGTACAGATCCACCGCCCGGGCGACGTCCCGGGGCTTGCCGTAAAAGGCCCGCAGGGCCAAGCGATAGGCCGCTTCGGGGTGCCCTTGGGCGGCGGCCGCTCGGTACCATCGCTCCGCCTCGCGCCGCAACTCTGGAGCCGCCCCCTGGCGGTCCCAGTGGGCCCCCAGAAAAAAGGCGGCCTCGCCATCTCCCTGGGCGGCGGCCCTCTCGAGCCACAGGATCCCCTGGCCTCTCTCCTTGCCATCGGAGCCCCCTTCCGGCGGAGAAAGGTCTTCTTCCAGGAGAAGGATTCCCAGACGCCTCTGGGCCTCCCTATCCCCCCGTTGGGCCTCCCGGGTGACCCATCGCCGCGCCAGGACTCGGTCCTCGGCGTCTCGGATTCCTTCGCCGGCTTCCCCGGGGACGAAGGGGGAGAAATAGCGCCGTCCCACCCACGCCAAGGCCTCTTCTTGCCCCGCCGCCGCCGCTTGGCGTAGGAGCGATCCCCCGGCGCCGGGGTCTTGTCCCTCGCCGCATCGCCCCGATAGAATGAGATAACCCATCAGCGCCAGGGCCTCTGGGTCTCCACCCTGGGCCCGGCGATCCGCTTCCCTTCGCCTTAGGCGCCGCTTTTCCTGGTACTGGCGCAGGAGCCGCCGGTACCACCGGATGGGGGCCGAAGGCGGCGCCAGGGCTAGCTCCTGGGCCTCCTTTTCGGGGTCCTCAGGGAAGGGGGCCCCGGGGCCCCGGAGGCGTCGGGCGAGGCTACGGGCCTCCAGGTCCCCTTCCAATCGATCCAAGAGCTCCAGGGCCCGGGATCGGTCCGGAGGCCCCTCCCATCCCAGGGCGAGGCGCTCCCCCCAGGCCTTGAGGGCCTTAGGATCTCCTAGGTCGAGCCGACGCCGTTGAAAATCGCGAGATCTCCGGAGGAAGAGCTCTTCTTCCGTGAGAAGGGGCAGATCTTGAGCTTCCCGGTAGGACGCCGCAGCCCGGGAGAAGTCTCGGGGAACTCCGGCCCCGGAGGAATAGAGGGCTCCCAGGGTGGATCGGGCCTCGGCCCATCCTGCCTCGGAGGCCTGGATGATCCACCGGGCCCCTTCTCGGTCGTCTCGGGGCACCCCGAGCCCCGCTCGGTACATGAGTCCCAGGGCGTAGGCCGCCGCCCCATCCCCTCCTTCGGCGCTCCGGCGGTAGGCCTCCGCCGCCGAGGCGAAGGACCGGCTTCCGCCGATCCCCTGCTCCAGGCAGCGC
>CALMLW010000210.1 GCA_937868015.1 uncultured Synergistaceae bacterium
GACCCTGCGGCGGGCCTTCGGGGTCCCCACGGGGTTGTCGGACCACACCCGGGGGATCCACGTGAGCGTGGCCGCCGCCGCCCTGGGGGCGTCGGTGATCGAAAAGCACTTTACCCTGGACCGCACACTGCCGGGCCCCGATCATCCCTTCGCCATAGAGCCGCCGGAGCTGAAAGAGCTGGTGCGCCAGGTGCGGGAGGTGGAATCCGCCCTGGGGGACGGCCGAAAGCGGGGACCGGCCCCCGAGGAGCGGGAGTTCTACGAAAAGGCCCGGCGCAGCGTCCACGCCGCCGTGGACATCCCCGCCGGAACGGTGCTTTCGGAAGAGATGCTCTGCGTGAAGCGTCCGGGGTACGGCATCCGGCCCAAGCTCCTTCCCCTGCTGCTGGGGCGAGTGGCGCGGCAGGACGTGGCGGCGGACCAGTGGATCACCTGGGAGATGGTGTGAGCGAGTTTTTCTCTCACGTACCGTGACCGAAGGGGCCTTGCTTTGGAAAAATTGGAGGAGCAGGAACGCCCTACACGGTCGGTGCGGGGGCGACTCCGGCGGTCCCGGGGTCATCTGAGGAGGGGATGAGGCATGATTTCTCTCTCGTACCGCGATCTGACGGAGCTTTCTCCGGAGATGGGGGAGCAGGTGCGCCTCTGGCGTAACACGCCGGAAGTGCGTTCTTCCATGGTGCGCCAGCACCCCATTTCCCCCGAGGAGCATGCCCAATGGCTGGAATTCCTGCGGCGGCATCCTCATCGCCAGCGGGTTCGGGTGGCCTTCGTGGATCACGAGCCCTTTGGCGTGGTCACCCTGAAGGACCTGGACCTCGCGGCGGGGGTAAGCGATTGGGGCATGTACATCGGAGATCCGCGCTTTCGGGGCAGGGGTCTGGGCAACGCCCTTCTTTTCGAGATTCTTCGCTGGGCCTTCGACGAATCGGGGCTTTTCCGCCTCTTCACGTCGGTGCTGGCGGTCAACCCCCAGGCCCTCGTCATGTACCTTCGGGCGGGGTTTGAACTGGAAGGATGCTGGCGGCGTCATGTGTCCCTCGGAGGAGGAGAGCGGGGGGATCTCCTCTGGATGGCCATGCTGCGCCCCCGATGGGAAGAGCGCCGGAAGACCCTGGAGGAAGCCCTTCTCGCCGGAGTGCGGTGAGGGAACGTAAAAACCCCGGAGTAGCCTCCGGGCCCCCCCAGCGGGGCCTGCCGCGCCGAAGGGTCTGGTCCAAGGTTGGCGTCGCGAAAACCAGCACCGTCTGCCTTCCGCCGCACGAAAGGCGCCTCCGGTGCCGGGATCGCGTAGCCGGGAGCGCCATGGCCGGGAGCGCGCATCTTCCAGCCGGCTTTCTTTAGTCTACTGCCGTCGGTAGCACCCCCTTCCCGCCGACCCGACTCCGCCCTTCGCCCAGAGAGGCGACAGAGTCAAACCTTTGAGCAAAATGTTTCCCCTTCCACGCTCCTTTTACTCCCACGGGCCCTTTGTTTGCGGTAAAATGCCACCATAGAAGATCAGAAGATCGCCCCGGAGCCGGGCGACGGGGGAAGGCCACCACAGCGTCTTTACCCTCCGGCGCCAGGAAGACGGCCATCGCCTGATCGGAGACTTGGAGTTTCACTTCCTCAAGAGCCACCGAAGAGGCGCGCCCTAAGGCGCCCTCCTCGGACTCCCTTGGGGAAGAGGCTGTACCATCCGAACAATGCGGAAGGAGAAGCCATGGACCAGACGGCCAAAGAAACTCCCGTGATCCAGAAGGCCCGCCCGGGGGAAGAACTCTTCCCGACGTCCGTCGCCGAAGAGCGATGCGCGGAGGACAAGCCTGCCCGGAAGACGACGAGCGCGCCGACGGCGACTCCATGTGGAAGACCATCACAGAAGTCAACTTCGACGAGATGCTCGCATCGATACTGCCCGAGCTGGCCGCCCAGGTCGACCCCCGGCGCGAGACCGAATTTCTAGACAAGGAGATGAAAGACCTCAAGGCCCTTATGGGCGGCGCCTGGCAGGCCCCCGATCTTCTGGCCCGGGTGCCCCTGAAGGGAGGCCGCGACATCTGGCTTGCCCTCCACGTCGAGGTGCAGGACAAGGGAGGGGAGAACTTCCCCGAGCGCATGTTCTACCACCACTCCATAATCCGCTTCAAATACCTGAAGCGCAAAAAGTACGAGGAGGAGCTCGTCGACGCCGCCGGGGACGGAGGACGGAAGACGGCAAAGGTTCGCAAGGGAGTCGTCGACGTCGTATCGCTGGCCCTTCTCACCGCCAAGAGGCCGGGGAAGGAGGCCGGGCATTACGAGCACGCCTCCTTTGGCAATGAACTTCGCTTCGTCTATCCGACGGTAAAACTGTGGGAGCTCGACGCCGATCGACTGGAAAAGAGCCCCAACCCCTTCGACCTGGCACTGCTGGCGGCTAAGCGGATGATCGACAGCGGCCGTTCGGACAACAAGCGGATAGCCTTCCTGAAGCAGCTGGGAGGTTTGCTCGAACTGTATTTTGCAACAAACACTCCTCGCTTTCTCTGCCACGAAATCCCGAATTTCCTGCGCAAATCTTCGCCCCGAAGGCTTGCCCCGTCCCTTGTGAACGAGTCCTGCGGCTCCCTCCTCACGGAACCGCTTCTTGAGCCGAATGATTTGCCGGCAACTCAACTCGAGCCTTTCGCTCGCCTCCCGCACCGTGATCTTCCCGGCCGATACCTGTTCGATCACGAACAACCGCCGCGCTTCCTTCGTCTTCATAAACACGTCGCCCCTATTCATCATGATGGACATTATCCACGTCCCG
>CALMLW010000211.1 GCA_937868015.1 uncultured Synergistaceae bacterium
TGTGTTAGGCACGCCGCCAGCGTTCGTCCTGAGCCAGGATCAAACTCTCCATAAATAGCTTACAAAAACACTGGCTTGAAAACTTCTTGTGCGCTGTATTCTGTTGGCAAGGTGCTTGCTCGCCGCCCTTCGAGCGGCGACAGGGGACACTATACCACGCTCTCAAAAATCGCGCAAGCCCCCTGAGGAGCAAATTGCCCCTCTTGGGCCCCCACTCTTGAGGTGAAAAAGGGCTGGGGTCTTTTGATCCCCCCCATGACCTATTTCCATGCGCGCCACGGGGACTCTGCGGGCAAAAGGGATACGGGGTGTCGGCTCTTCTGCAGGCCTGCGATCCCTTCTTCCGTCGGATCTTCCGTCGGATCGCGACCCCGCAGTTTATGCTATAATTTGTCGTAGCGCGTGTCCTCCGATGGAAGGGGTCCTCCTCCCCGAGGATCGCGACATCGCCCCCCCTAGGGAGACTCCCAGTTGGAGGTATGACTCCATGACGAACCGTCGGACGCCCGATCCCAGCCCACAAGATCCTTCCGGAAAGAAAAAAACACCCCCCCCTCAGAAAAGAGGATGTGCAGGGTGCCTTGTGAAGATTTTCGTCATCTTGCTCCTCGTGGGAGCCGTGGCCCTTGCGGGGGCCTCGGTTTGGGGGGCTCTCTATGTCCAAAAGCTCAGCGCCACCCTGCCTTCCACCGACGAGATCATCCAGCGAAAGCCCAACCTCGCCACCCACGTCTTTGATCGCCACGGCAAGCTTCTGGCGCGACTCTTTCAAGAGGATCGTGTCTGGGTACCCTTCGAAAAAATCTCCCCCTGGATGGTCAAAGCCATCCTGGCGGCGGAGGACTCGTCTTTCTATGAGCACGGAGGGGTCCGCCCCTTTGCCATCCTACGCTCCATCCTGACGGGAGATCGGGGGCACGGGGCCAGCACCATCACCCAGCAGTTGGCCCGAAACCTCTTCCTTAGTCGGGAAACCACCATGGAGCGCAAGGCCAAGGAAGCTCTGCTCTCGTTCCGGATAGAAAAGATTTTCACCAAAGATCAAATCCTGGAGATGTACCTGAACACCATATACTTTGGCCATGGGGCCTGGGGCATCGGGGCGGCCGCCCGGACCTACTATGACAAAAGCGCCGAGCAGCTCAACCTGGGGGAGTCTTCCATGCTGGCGGGCATCGTGGCGGCGCCGGAAAAGTACAGCCCTCGCCGGTCGCCAGAGCTGGCGGTGAGCCGGCAGAGCTACGTGCTTCGACGGATGGTGGATGTGGGATTCATCTCCCCTTCTGAAGCCACAGAGGTCAAAGAGACCCCCCTCAAACTCACCAAGCTCTCCAAATCGGGGCTGGAATCCAGTAGCGCTCCTTACTTCGTGTCCCAAGTACTTTTCAAACACCTGTTGCCCAAGTACGGCACGGACCAGGTCTACCAACAGGGGCTCACGGTGCACACCACGCTAGACCTGGAGCTCCAGCACGCCGCCGAAGAAGCCATTCAGGGACTGAAAACTGAAGGGGCCATCGTGGCGTTGGACCCAAAAACGGGAGAGGTTTTGGCCATGGTGGGGGGGAAAAATTTCAACGTATCGAAATTCAACCGGGCCACCCAGGCCTTCCGGCAGCCCGGATCGGCCTTCAAACCCTTCGTATATACCGCCGCTGCGGAACAGGGGATCCGCCCCGTGGACCGAATCCTCGACGCCCCCCTCTCCTACGGCAACGGATGGAGTCCCCAGAACTTCGACGGGCAGTTCCACGGCGAGATGACCCTTCTTAACGCCATCATCAATTCCTACAATACCGCCGCCGTGCGCTTGGCAGAGCTTGTGGGACCCGACAAAATCCTGGACGTGGTGCGCCGCATGGGGCTTACGACCCCCCACATCACTGGGGACCTTTCCCTGGCGTTGGGGTCCGCCAGCGTCACCCCCTTGGATCTAGTGACGGCCTACGCCCCCTTTGCCAATGGCGGATTTCGGGTCTCACCCTTCCTCGTCCGAGAGGTCCGAAGCAACACTGGAGAGGTGCTGGAGCAAAACGGCGCTTCCCTTGTCCCCGCCTTGGCTCCGGAGGTGGCGGCTACGGTGCGTTCCATGCTTCAGGACGCGGTCCTGGCGGGCACGGGAAGCCGAGCCCGGGTCAAGGGTTGGGAAACTTTCGGTAAGACCGGGACGGCCAACGACTTCCGCGACGCGTGGTTTGTGGGAGGAGTGCCAAACCTGGTGGTGGTGGTCTACGCAGGAAACGACGACCACTCTCCCATAGGCAAGGGAAAAACCAATACGGGGGGAGTCATTGCCGCCCCCGTATGGAACGCCTTCGTCACAAAAGCGGCGGCCCTTCTGGGCCTTCCTCCGACGTTTTCCGACAAAGAAAGCGCCCAGGTGCAGGAGGTGAGGGTGTGCAAAATCACAGGGTATCTGGCCTCCAAGGGGTGCTCTTCCCTCCCAGTGCTTCTTCCCTACGACCTCGTGCCTACGGCGGTGTGTCCCCAGCATGGCGGCGATCCCTTCGAGGCGGAAAATGACCTCCAAGCCCCTCGGCTCTACCTGGCGGGGGCCGACGAACCTCTCCTGGCCCAGTACGCCCTCGGAGGGGCTTCGGGGACCGCCACCGCCGCCCTTCCCCGTGCTTCCGAGGTGCGCCCCCTGGATCCCATTTTCGTCCCCCCCACCACCACCCAGAACATATACGAAAAAGACCCCAGCCCGGCGAACCAGATTGAGGAGCGATACCAGGATCTACTCAAACAGTACGGCCTGTCCAACTGACAACCCGCCCTACGGGGGCGCCGACGCTCTCTCAGAATGAAAAAGATGAAAAAAGGGGGCCCGCCATGGCGGGCCCCCTTTGCTATCTTAAGCCTCCGGGGCGCCGGATCTACTGCGCCGATGCCAGGGCCGCGTGGGCGGTCGCCAGGCGGGCCACCGGCACCCGGAAGGGGGAGCAGCTCACGTACTTGAGCCCCAGCTCGTGGCAGAAGAAGATGCTCGGGGGGTTGCCACCGTGCTCTCCGCAGATGCCTATCTTGATATCCGGCCGCGCCCGACGGCCGTCTTCCACGGCGATGCGCATCAACCGTCCCACGCCCTCGCGGTCAAGAACATGGAAGGGGTTTTCGTCAAAAATGCCCAGACGCACGTAGTCCGCCAGGAATTTCCCCTCCGCATCATCCCGGGAGTACCCGAAGGCCGTCTGGGTCAAATCGTTGGTGCCGAAACTGAAAAATTCGGCGAACTCCGCCAACTGATCCGCCACCATGGCGGCCCGGGGTACCTCGACCATGGTCCCCACGTGATAGGGCACGTCCACATTATGGCTCTCCATGATCTCCCGGGCCACGGTGTCCACCATGTCCTTGAGGCGTCTCATCTCTTCCCGGGTGCCTATCAGGGGAAGCATGACGTCGGGGAGGACTTTCTTCCCTGCGGCGGTGAGATCACAGGCGGCGGTGAAGATGGCCCGGACCTGCATTTCGTAGATTTCCGGGAAGACGATGCCCAGACGGCATCCCCGGAAGCCCAGCATGGGATTCGACTCCCGCAACGACAATACCTTGGCCAGGACGCGCTCCAGGGCCGCACGCTCCTTTTTATCGCTTTCAGGAAGGGCGGCGATTTCATCCCTCAATTCGCCTTCCTTGGGAAGGAATTCGTGTAGAGGGGGATCCAACAGGCGCACGGTCACCGGGAAACCTTCCATGGCGGCGAGGATTCCCCGGAAGTCCTCGGTTTGCATTACCTGGAGGAGGTCGAGCTCCCGAATCCTGGCATCTCGATCCTCCGCCACGATCATGCGCTGCATCACCGGCAGGCGATCCGAAGCCATGAACATGTGTTCCGTGCGGCAAAGTCCCACTCCCTGGGCCCCGAAGGAGCGCGCCCGGGCGGAGTCTTCGGGAGTGTCTGCGTTGGCCCAGACCTCCATCACCGAGAACTGGTCTGCCTCTTCCAAGAGGCGCCGGAAGTCATCGTCGAAAGAAGGCTGGATCATGGGGACCTCTCCCAGGATCACATGCCCTCGGGAACCGTCCAGGGTAATAAAGTCCCCTTCCTTTACCACCACGTCCCCCACCCGGAAATAATTCTGATCTAGGTGGATCTCCACCGCCTCGCATCCGGACACGCAGGGTTTACCCATGCCCCGGGCCACCACGGCGGCGTGGCTCGTCATCCCCCCGTGGCTGGTGAGTACTCCCTGGGCGGCAAAGAGGCCATGGATGTCGTCCGGCGTGGTCTCCGGACGCACCAAGATCACCTTATCTCCCGCCTCCCCCCGACGTTCTGCTTCGTCGGGGTCGAAAACGACCACTCCCGCCGCAGCCCCCGGAGAGGCGGGCAACCCCTTGGCGAGGACGGAAACGGAGGCATCGGGGTCTACCTGCCGGTGGAGGAGCTGCTCCGCCTGTTCCGGAGTCACCCGAGAGACCGCCGTCTTTCCATCGATGAGCCCCTCTTTTAGCATGTCCACCGCCACTTTCACCGCCGCCCGGGCCGTGCGCTTACCGCTCCGGGTCTGGAGCATGTAGAGCTTTCCTCGCTCCACGGTGAACTCGATATCTTGCATGTCTCTGTAATGGTTTTCAAGGTTTTTTGAAATATCCAAAAGCTGCTGGTAGATCTCCGGCATGACATTTTCCAGGTCCGCAATGGGCTCCGGCGTCCGAATGCCCGCCACCACATCCTCTCCCTGGGCGTTGATGAGGAACTCGCCGTAGAGATGTTTCTCCCCGTGGGAGGGGTTGCGGGTGAAGCACACCCCCGTGCCGCAGTCTTCTCCCAGATTGCCGAAGACCATGGCCACCACGTTCACCGCCGTACCCAGGTCATCGGAGATCTTGTGGATCTTGCGGTAGGTCACCGCCCGGGGAATATTCCAACTGGCAAAGACCGCCTCAATGGCGCTCCGGAGCTGATCCCAGGGGTCCATGGGGAAGGGTTTCCCCGTGGAGCGAAGGACTATTTCCTTGAAAGTGCCGATCAGGGTCTTCCATTCCTCCGCCGGAATCTGGTAATCGTAGGATAGCCCCAGACGACGCTTGAGTTGAGTCAAGGGGTTTTCGAACTCTCCGCTGTCTATGTTTAGCACCACGTTGGAAAACATCTGGATGAATCGGCGGTAGCTGTCGTAGGCGAAGCGCTCGTTCTTGGCCGCCTCTCCCAGACGCACCACAGTATTGTCGTTCAGTCCCAGGTTCAGTACGGTCTCCATCATCCCTGGCATGGACACCGGAGCCCCGGAGCGGACGGACACCAGCAGAGGGTCATCCCCTCCGAAAACTTTTCCCGTGGTGGCTTCCAGACGCCCCACGGCGGCCTTCACATCGGGCCAAATTCGATCCAAAAGGCCCTCAGACTCCTTCCAGTAGGCCTTGCAAGCTTCGGTGGTGATGATAAACCCCGGAGGAACCGGAAGCCCCAGGCGTACCATCTGCGCCAGATTGGCCCCCTTACCTCCCAGAAGTTTCTTCATGGAAGCGTCTCCCTGGGAAAAATCATAGACAAATTGTTCTCCCATAATCTCGTCTCCTCCTTTGTGATTTCTTAAATGACTACCAATTCAAATCTCGGGGAGGGGCATCCCGCAGGGTAAAACAGAATACCCCCCTACGCCCGGAGAAAATCCAGCACTTCCTGGGCGGTTTCTTCGATGGCCCGATTAGTCACGTCGTAGGTGCGACACCCCACCCGGCGAAAGACGTCGCGGGCGAATCGGAGTTCTTCGTCCACCCGATCCCACCGGGCATAGCTGGATCCATCGGCGTCCAATCCCAGGATGCGCAGTCGCTCCCGACGGATCTGAACGAGCTTTTCTGGCATGATGTACAGCCCCACCACCTTCGCCGGGTTCACCTGAAAAAGCTCTTCCGGAGGAGTGGCTTCGGGCACCAGAGGCACGTTGGCCGCCAAAAAACCGCGATGGGCCAGATACATGGAAAGGGGCGTCTTGCTGGTGCGGGATATGCCGATGACCACCACCTCCGCCGAGGGGAGCATCTCGGCTCCCCGGCCGTCGTCGCACCGAATGGCAAACTCTATGGCCTTGACCCGCTTGAAATACTCTTCGTCCATACGTCGCAGCAATCCCGGCGTTTCGAAGGGAGTACGCCCGAGCCTGTCCTCGAAGGCTCGAAGAAGGGGCCCCAGGATGTCCACCAGGGGCACTCCTCGCTCCTGGGATAGTTCGCCGATCATTTTGCGCAACGCATGATCCACCAAGGTGCAGACGATGACCGCTTGGGAATCCCACGCGTGACCAACCACCTCCTCCACTCGTTCTTTGGTGTTGACATAGCGGTGGCGAGTAAAGGCCGTGGAGTCGGCGCCGAACTGACTCGCCGCCGCCCGGGCCACGTGCTCCGCCGTTTCCCCGGTAAAATCGGACACGATAAAAACCTTCAGCATAGGTCTCCGCGCCCCTCCCCTCTCTCGTTCGTCCCTTCGCGCCCCGGACGTCCCTCGGACCCGGGGGCTTTACCCCCTAAGGAGACATCACCTGCCTTTTCTTCGATGACCCTCCGGTAGGTCGCGAGGTATCGCTCCACCATGCTATCAAAACCAAAATCTCCCGAGGGCGTCAAGGGGGGCGGAGCTCCTTTTATGATTATTTCCTCCAACTTCTTCGCCCAAAGTCCCGCCCCCTCCCCGGACACAAGGGCATGGGATTCTTTTACCATGCCTCGGACCGCTTCGATGTCCGAGGCCAGTACAGGGACCCCCATGGCCATGGCCTCCGACAGCACCAGAGGCATCCCCTCCACTCGGGAAGGAAAGATCAGACACGAGGATCGTGCCATGAGGGGAAAGACGTCCTGCTGGAAGCCCAAAAACGAAATTCTACCCTCCTGCCCCGCTCTTCGCACCTTATTTTCCAGATTCTCCCTCAGAGGGCCATCCCCCACCACCAAAAATCTCCACGGAGGTAGCCCTTCGGGAAGTTCCAGGAAGGCGTCCACCGCCAGATCAATGCCTTTGACGGCGGTGAGCCTTCCGACAAAAAGAAAGGTAACGGGGTCGCCCGACGAGGGGCCCCGCCAGGAAAGGCCTGGGGAGGGCACGCCATCGGGAATCACTTCCATGGAAAGGCCGGGTTGGCACGCCTCCTGGTGGCGACGCACCGCCTCACTACAGGCCACAACAAAATCCGCCCGGCGAAAGGGGAAAAGACCCGCATTGCAGGAGTAACAGGACTGGGCCGTGACCCCCCAGGGGACTCCCGCCAAGGCGGAGGCCCACCACGCCACCCAGGCGGGCACCCGGGACTCGGCGT
>CALMLW010000212.1 GCA_937868015.1 uncultured Synergistaceae bacterium
CGGTGCGCATTTCGCTGGCCTCCGGCGACGTGGGGAGGATTATCGGTAAAAAAGGCGCCACCATCAACGCCCTTCGCCAGCTTACCCGGGCTTCGGCGGCCAAGGCCGGAGACACGGTGGACGTGGACGTGGTGGAGGAGGCCTAGGTGTCCCTGGGCCGCTCCGGGACGCCCCACCTTCTTCCGGAGGCTTCTCCGGAGGCTTCGGAGGGTTGGGTGACGGTGGGAAGCATCCTGGGGGCCCACGGGGTACGAGGGGCGGTGCGGCTCCTGCCCCTGACGGATTTCCCCGAGCGCTTCGCCACCATGAGAGAGCTTCGCCTCTTCCGGCGCGACGGGGCTTTCGTGCGGACCTTGGCGATAAAGGCCCTCCGCCCCCACGAGGGCAAGGGACAGCTGCTGGTAGAGTCTCCGGAGCTCGTTTCGGCGGACCAGGCCGACGCGCTAAAAGGCCTCTTGGTGAAGGTGTCCCGGGATGAGTTGCCCGAGTTGCCGGATCGCACCTACTGGGTCGACGACCTGTTGAAACTATCGGTGCGCCATGGGGGTACGGGCCAGGTGCTCGGGGCCATGACCGATGTGCTCCGCACCGGCAGCGCGGATATCTACGTCTTTCGCACCCCCGAAGGGAAGGAGCGGATGTTTCCCGCCCTGAAGGAGATGGTGCTCCGGGTGGACCTGCGGGAGGGCTTCATCGATGTCTTACCCCTGGAAGGTCTCTGGGAGGATGAGGAATAGGCCATGCGCCTCACCCTGGTCTCCGCCTTTCCGGCCTTTCTCCGGAGCTTCTTCGACACCAGCGTGGTGGGGCGGGGCGTGCGCAGCGGCCTTTTGGACGTGGCGGTGATGGATCTGCGGGACTTTGCCGAGGGACCCTATCGCCAGATCGACGACTACGCCTTCGGGGGAGGGGGCATGGTGCTCCAGGCGGAACCCCTGGCCCGGGCCGTGGAGAAGGCGGCGGAATGGGGAAACCCCTTCGTGGTGGGGACCACTCCCCAAGGGGTGCCCCTGACCCAAGAGATGGTGGAAACGCTCGCCGGACAGTCCCATCTCTGTCTGGTGTGCGGTCACTACGAGGGGATGGACGAGAGATTTTCCGAACGATTTGTGGACCTTGAGGTTTCCATCGGGGACTATGTCCTCACGGGGGGGGAGCTCCCCGCCCTGGTCATCGCCGACGCCGTGGCTCGAAAGATCCCCGGCGTGGTGGGGCAAGAGAGCGCCGTGGAAGAGGACTCCTTCTTCCGGGGTTTTCTTGACCATCCCCCGTACTCCCGTCCTGCCCTATGGCGCGGCGCGGATGTGCCTTCTCCCTTGCTTTCAGGGGACCATGGCGCCATCATCGCCTGGAGGAGGCGCACGGCGGCTTTGCGAACCCTCCGGAGGCGCCCCGATGTCCTGTCCCGGGCCACCGTTCTCCCCTATGTCACCGGGGGGGTGTACGCGGCGATATTGCCCGGTGAGGAGCCCCTGACCCTGGACGAGGTGCTCCGGGCCCGTCGGGCGTGCGAGACCTACGGCCTCAAAAGGCTCGGCGTCCTGGTGGAAAGCGCTGAAACCCGGGAGCGATGGCGCGGTGCCATGGAGGGGATCCCTCCCAAATTCTTCGGATCCCTGGGGCAGATCGGGCGATGGGTGGAAGAAAAAGAGGGCATCCGTCCCTTTTCTCTGGCGGTGCCGGGATTTTCCCTTCCGGGGGCCCTGCACTGGCTGGATGCCAAACGACGAATGGTGGAAGAAGACCGTCCGGGGCTCATGCTCTTTGGCCCCGGGGCGGAAAAGGCTCGGAGCGATGCGGTTTTGATGCCCGCACGTGGCCCGGGTGGCGTGGCGGGGTCGGTGTCGGACGCCCTTTGGGTGGTGCTCGACCGGTTTTTTGGATGGCGATAGCGCGGCCGAGGCCGCGAGATGTAGCCTTTTTCTCTTTTAAGGAGGGACGGTTGTCATGGATCCCATGATTGCTCTGGTGGAACGAAAGTATTCCAGGCAGGGAGAGATCCCGGAGTTTCGCCCTGGCGACAGCGTGCAGGTGCACGTCAAGGTGCGCGAGGGAAACCGGGAGCGCATTCAGCTCTTCGAGGGCGTGGTCATCGCCCGGAGCCACGGAGGCATCAACGAGACCTTCACGGTGCGCAAGATTTCTAACGGCGTAGGAGTGGAGCGTATTTTCCCCCTCCACTGCCCCACGGTGGATAAGGTCGTGGTGACTCGTCTGGGCAAGGTACGCCGGGCCAAGCTCTACTACCTGCGCGCCCTTTCCGGCAAGGCCGCTCGCATCAAAGAGCGCCGAAGCCCCGTGGCCCGCAAGGGAAGCCCCGATAAGGCCTAGGGGCCCGAAAACCTCTTGCCGTCGCCCCGTTGACGAAACGTCCTGGGGCTGCTACAATCTCCTCCGTTGCACGGTAACTGTGCCGGGGTGGTGGAATTGGTAGACACGCACGTTTGAGGGGCGTGTGGGGGAACCCGTACGAGTTCAAGTCTCGTCCCCGGCACCATTTG
>CALMLW010000213.1 GCA_937868015.1 uncultured Synergistaceae bacterium
GAAGGCCCCCCGGAGGGCCCGGGGAAGGTCGGCCAGGTGCTGAACGAAGAAGCTGTGTTTCACCACCGACAGGGTCATGCCGAAGATGTCCGCCTCCTGAAAGGCGTCGCTCCCCAGGAGGGGGCGGGCCACCTGCCCCGCGATGACCACCAGGGGGACGGAATCCATGGCGGCGGTGGCCATGCCGGTGATGACGTTGGTGGCGCCGGGGCCCGAGGTGGCGATGCATACGCCGGGGCGCCCCGTCACCCGGGCGTAGCCGTCGGCGGCGTGGCACGCCGCCTGCTCGTGCCGCACGAGGATATGGCGGAAGGGGGCGTCCATGAGGGCGTCGTACAGGGGGATGATGGGGCCTCCGGGGATGCCGAAGACCACCGGCACCCCTTCGGCTTCAAGGGCTTTTACCACCATTTGAGCTCCGGTGCAGGTCATGGCCCTTCCTCCAGACACGCCACCACGGTTTCGCCCACGGCCCGGGTGGAAGCGTGGCCTCCGAGCTCCCGGGGGAGGTTTTCCCGGGGAGATTGTTCCAGAGCGCGCTCCACGGCCCGGTGTACCGCCGAGGCGGCCTCCGGCTCGTTCAGGCTTTCCAGAAGGAGCCCGGCGGAGAGGATCGCCGCCAGGGGGTTGGCGATGCCCCGCCCGGCGATGTCCGGAGCGGAGCCGTGGACGGGCTCGAACATGCCGAGGCCGGAGCCCAGATTGGCCCCCGCCGCCAGGCCGAGGCCCCCCGCCAGGGCCCCCAGGAGGTCGCTGACGATGTCTCCGAACATGTTGGGGCAGAGCAGGGTGCGGTACTTTTCGGGGGAGCGCACCAGGTGGTAGCACAGGGCGTCCACGTTCACCACGTCGAGGGGCATGTGGTGCCGCCGGGCTTCGTCCCGGGCCACTTCTTCCCAAAAGCCGTAGAGCTGGGGCATGGCGTTGGCCTTGGAGGCCAGGATCAAACGCGATTCTTGCCGCTTCTGGGCCGCTTCGCAGGCGAACGCGGTGATGCGGCGCACGCCCCCTTCGGTGGCCAGCCCCACCTGGAGGGCTCCGGAGCCGGGGGGGGAGAGCTCCCAGGAGCCCCGGCTCCGCAGGGTATAGGTTTGGCGCTCCAAGGCGGTGTCCAGATGGAGTTTTCCCTCCTCCAGCCGCCCGCCGAGGCCCACGTAGAAGTCTTCGGTGTTTTCCCGCACCACCAGGGCGTCCAGGCGGGTTCCCTCCGCCAGGGTCACGGGAAGGGGAACGCGGGGATAGCTCCGGGCGGGGCGGAGGTTGATGTACATGTCAAAATGGTTTCGCAGGCGGAGCAGGATGCCCCGCTCCAGGATGCCCGGGGGCACCGAAGGGTCTCCGATGGCCCCCAGGAGAAGGGCTTCGCACGTGGCCAACTCCCCCAGGGCGATGTCGGGGAAGATCTCCCCCGAGGCCCGGTAGTGCGCCGCCCCGAAGGGGAGATCCAGCCAGTCCAGAGCAAAGCCGTACCGCGCTCCGGCGGCCTCCAGCACCCGGCGGGCCTCCGCCGTGACTTCGATCCCGATGCCGTCCCCGGGGAGGCAGGCGAGGCGGTGGGTCCGCTTTTCGTGGGTTTTTCTAGAGTTCATGACCGCGCCTCCTGGTGTTTTTTCTGGGCCAACCGGCGGCGAATGTAGGGAACGATGCCGCCGGATGCCACGAGCTCCTGAAGAAAGGGGGGGAAGGGGGCCCCGGTGTACCGCGCTCCCCGGGTGAGGTTTTCCACCGTGCCCTGGGCCAGGTCGATGCGGAGCCGGTCTCCCGGGGCGGTGTGCCGGGCTCCTTCGGGGCAGATGAGGATGGGGAGCCCCACGTTCAGGGCGTTCCGAAAGAAAATCCGGGCAAAGGACGCCGCCACCACGCAGGAGACCCCCGCTCCTTTGAGCGCCAGGGGGGCGTGCTCCCGGCTGGAACCGCAGCCGAAGTTTTCTCCCCCCACCACCACGTCTCCGGGGGTCACCCGGGAGGCGAAGTGGGGATCCAGGTCTTCCAGGCAATGGGGGCCCAGGAGCTTGGGGTCGCTCGTCACCAGATAGCGGGCGGGGATGATGACATCGGTGTCCACGTCGTCGCCGTAACACCAGGCGCTCCCGTCCCAACGGCCCCCGGGAGCGGGGGTCTTCTCCTCACGCAACGTCGTCCCACCAGGGGTCTCGAAGGGAGAAGCCGAAGGGGTCGCGGAAGACGATGTCCTGGGGTTCTTCCCGGGGGGTGGCGCGTTCTTCAAAGGAAAGATCTCGAAAGGGTTCGCCGAAGGGGCCGCAGAAAAGCCCCCCCAGAGGAACGCGTTTTTGCTGGGGCGTCGGAGAGACGGAAAGGGGAGAGATACTCCGACCACATCCCACGTGGGCAAAGGGACAGGATCCTGCGCCGGAAGGGTTGAACGGATGCTGCATGGTCACGACCTCCTTTAAAGTAGGGCCCGGGGGCCCGCAAGTTTTCTGTGTTTCGTCCACGACGTGCTGCAAAAAGTTCTTGACGGTGGGGCAAAAGAGGAATGATTTTGATTCACACCTCCCGGGGGTCGGTGATGCGCCCGGTAAGGGCGGTGGCGGCGGCCACCAAAGGCCCCGCCAGATAGACCTCGCTCTCGGGGTGCCCCATGCGCCCCGTGAAGTTGCGGTTGCTCGTGGCGAGGCACCGCTCCCCCGCCGCGAGGATTCCCAGATGGCCCCCCAGGCAGGGGCCGCAGGAGGGGGTGGAGACCACCGCCCCCGCTTCGACGAAGGTGGCGATGTACCCCCGGCGGAGCGCTTCTTTGAAGACTTCGTACGAGGCGGGGATGACGACGCAACGCACGCTGTCCGCCACCCGTCGGCCTTTCAGAAGCCCCGCCGCGAGCTCCAGATCCCGGAGGCGGCCGTTGGTGCAGGATCCGATGAAGACCTGGTCCACGGTGACGTCGGCGAAGGTTTTGGCCGGGCGCACCGCCGCCGGAGAGGGGGGGGCCGCCACGAGGGGTTCCAGGCTTCCGGCGTCGATCTCCACCACGGCTTCGTAGGAGGCCCCTTCGTCGGGGTAGATGGGGTGGAAGGGGCGGGCCTTGCGGGCTTCGGCGTAGGCGAGGATCGGGGCGTCCGGCACGAAGACCCCCGCCTTGGCGCCGCACTCCACCGCCATGTTGGCCACGGTGAATCGGTCGTCCAGGGTGAGATGGGCAAAGGCTTCCCCGGAGAACTCCAGGGCCTTGTAGCGCGCCCCCTGGACGCCGAGGCGTTCCAGAAGCGCCAGCACCACATCCTTGCCCCCCACCCAGGGGGAGGGGCGCCCCTCCACGGTCACCCGCAGGGTGGGGGGCACGAGAAACCACGTTTCCCCCAGGGCCCAGGCGGCGGCGAGATCGGTGGAGCCCAGCCCCGTGGCGAAGGCCCCCAGGGCTCCGCCGGTGCAGGTGTGGCTGTCCGCCCCCACCACCACGTCGCCGGGGAGGATGAGGCCCTGTTCCGGCAGAAAGGCGTGTTCCACCCCCACCCGCCCCACTTCCCAGTAGCGCAGCCCCTGCTCCCGGGCAAAGTCCCGGGCTTCCTTGGCCTGTTGGGCCGCCGCCATGTCTTTGTTCGGGGTGAAATGGTCCGGCAGAATGGCGCATCTTCCGGGATCGAAAACCCCTTGCGCCCCCATCTCCCGAAAGGCCCGGATCGCCGGAGGGGCGGTGATGTCGTTGGCGAAGGCGAAATCCACCCGCACGGCGCAGATTTCTCCTTCCCGCACGGGGGTCTGGGAGCGGGACGCCAGAATGGCGCTAGGCAACGTGTGTTTCACAGAGCGTCACCCCCTTGGCTGCCGCGAGTTCATAGAGGCGGTTTACCGCCGACACGTAGGCCTTGATGCTTGATGCCACCACGTCGGTGCTCGCCCCCCGTCCCCGGGCCATCATGTCCCCCAGGCGGAGCACCAGGGTGGCCTCGCCCACTGCGTCCGAGGCCTCGCTGGTGGCGGTGACGTTGTAGTGCACCAGTTCGGGAGCAAGGCCCAGGATGCGCCGCAGGGCCGCGTAGGCTGCATCCACGGGGCCGTTGCCCGCCGCCGCGTCGGCGTAGGTGGCGTCCCCTTCCCGGAGGGTCACCGAGGCCATGGCCCGCTCCGTGCCCGCGTGCACGTCGTAGGAATCCAGGGTGTAGCGGCGCTGGGGGGCCACATCGAGAGTTTCGCCCACCGCCAGGGCCTCCAGATCGCCGTCGGAGACGCTTTCCTTGCGGTCCGCCAGTTCCTTGAATTTCCCGAAGGCTTCGTCCATCTGCGCTTCGGAGAGGGAATATCCCAGAGATTCCACCCGCTGGCGGAAGGCGTGGCGTCCGGAGTGCTTGCCCAGCACGAGCTTGGTGCCCGCAGCTCCCACGTCTTCGGGGGTCATGACTTCGTAGGTGCCCCGAAAGCTCATGACGCCGTGCTGGTGGATCCCCGATTCGTGGGCGAAGGCGTTGGCTCCCACCACGGCCTTGTTCGGCGGCACGAGGACCCCCGTGAGGCGCGACACCAGGTGACTCGCGGCGCAGAGCCGGGGGGTGTCCACCCGGGTCCCCAGGGCGAAACGGTCCCGGCGGGTCCGCAGGGCCATGACCACTTCTTCCAGGGAGGCGTTCCCCGCCCGCTCTCCCAGGCCGTTCACGGTGCACTCCACCTGGCGGGCCCCCATCTGCACCGCCGCCAGGGAGTTGGCCACCGCCAGCCCCAGGTCGTCGTGGCAGTGAACGGACCAGACCACCTCCGGCCCCGCCCCCACGTCGTCCACCAGGCGCCGCACCAGGGCCCCGAACTCTCCGGGATCGGCATAGCCCACCGTGTCCGGCACGTTGAGGGTGGTGGCACCGCACGACACGGCCACGCGGAAGACCTCGGCGAGAAAGGCGGGGTCCGACCGGCTCGCGTCTTCGGCGGAGAACTCCACGTCGTCCACCAGCTCCCGGGCGTGGGACACGGCCCGGCGGACTTCTTCCAGCACCCGCTCCCGGGACATGCGGAGCTTGTGGGTCATGTGGATGTCGCTGGTGGCGATGAAGGTGTGGATGCGGGGGAGGGCGGCGTGGCGGAGGGCCTTTCCCGCGGCTTCGATGTCCCCCCGGTGGGCCCGGGCCAGGCCCGCCACGGTGGAGGTGCGCACTTCCGCCGCGATGGCCGCCACGGCGTCCAGATCCCCCGGAGAGGCGGCGGGAAAGCCCGCCTCGATGACGTTCACCCGGAGCGCCGCCAGCTGGCGGGCGATCTGGAGCTTTTCCTCCCGGGAGAGGGAGACCCCCGCGGCCTGTTCGCCGTCCCGGAGGGTGGTGTCAAAAATTCGTACCATGCCGTCGTCCATGATTTCCACCCCTTCCTCAGACGTCCGGAGCCCCTTTGGGCTCCATCCAGGGCATCATGCGGCGGAGCTCGGCCCCCACCTGTTCGATGGGGTGCTGGCGCTCCCGGGTCATCCAGGCCTTCATGCGGGGGCGTCCCGCCTGGTTTTCCAGGATCCACTCCCGGGCGAAGGTGCCGTTTTGCACCCGCTCCAGCAGCTCTTTCATGGTGGCCCGCACCCGGGCGTCCACCACCGCGGGACCCGCCACGCAATCCCCGTATTTGGCGGTGTCGCTCACGGAGTAGCGCATCCACCCCAAACCCCCTTCAAACATCATGTCCACGATGAGTTTCAGTTCGTTGAGGCACTCAAAATAGGCGATCTCGGGCTGGTATCCCGCTGCCGTGAGGGTGTCGAATCCCGCCTTCACGAGCTCTGTGACGCCTCCGCAGAGCACCGCCTGCTCTCCGAAGAGGTCGGTCTCGGTTTCTTCGGCGAAGGTGGTTTCCAGCATCCCTGCCCGACCGCTTCCCAGGGCGGCGGCGTAGGCCAGGGCGAGGTCTCGGGCCTGTCCCGAAGCGTCCCGGTACACCGCGAAGAGGGCGGGAACGCCTTTGCCTTCGGCGTACATGCGGCGCACGAGGTGCCCCGGGCTCTTGGGGGCCACCATGAAAACGTCGGTGTCTGCTCCGGGTTCAATCTGGCCGAAGTGCACGGAAAATCCGTGGGCGAAGGCCAGGGCGGCGCCGGGACGGAGGTTTTCCCGGACGTCGCGCCGCCACACGTCGGCCTGGAGATGGTCGGGGATCAAAAACATCACCACGTCTCCCCGGGCGGCGGCATCTGCTCCGGACAACACCTCGAAGCCATCGCTCCGGGCCCGGTCCCGGGAGCGGCTCGTCTCGGGGAGTCCCACCACCACGGACACGCCGCTCTCCCGCAGGTTTTGGGCATGGGCGTGCCCCTGACTTCCGTATCCCAGCACCGCCACCGTCTTGCCTCGCAGTACATCCCGCCGCACGTCTCCGTCGTAATACACCTTGGCCATTCTTCAACACCGCTCCCTTCGTCTGTTCAAGCCGTGATCTTTTCAAGCCCTTCGTGCTCCGGCCCTTGCGGGCCGGGAAGATCTCTTCTACGCCGTCAGCGCCGCGGCGCTGGGGAAGGGGTCTTCCAGTTCTTCGTCCTGGCCGAATCCCACCCGCTCCAGGGCCACCGCCCCGCTGGTGACGGCTTCCAGCACGCCAAAGGGGCGCATGGCCTCCAGAAAGGCCCGACCCTTTCCCTGGTCTCCGGTGAGCTCGAAGACCACGGCGTCCCGCCCCATGTCCACCACGCGGCACCGGAAGATTCCTGCGGTCTGGAGCACGGCGGCCCGCTGTTCCAGGGGGGCGCGGACCTTCACCAGAAAGAGCTGGCGTTCCACCAGGTTTCCCGAGGCGAGATGGCGCACATCCACCGTTTCCACCAGCTTTTCCAGCTGGTGCACCATCTGCCGCACCGCCCCCGCTTCCGCCTTCACCACGAGGGTGAACCGGGAAAAATTCGGCTGCTCCGTGGCCCCCACGCTGAGGCTGCTCACGTTGTACCCCCGCCGGGAGACCAGACCCGCCAATCGGGCAAGGACGCCGGGACGATCTTCCGCCAAAACGCTGATGGTGTGCCGCATGACCGGACCCTCCTGTTTTCTCTTCGTCTCCCGCTGGCCGTGAAGCGGGTACAAAAAAAGAGGCCGGGATCCCGATTTCGGGGTCCCAGCCTCTCGATGCGCCCTGCGGTGGATTTTCTTGCCTACACGCCACCGAGCGCTCCGGGAGGGGACCCGCAGCGAATAATCAGGGCTACCAGCAGAATCAGACCCAGGTTGAGCAGCACATCTGCGGCCAATCTGTTCACTTCATCCCCTCCTTCGCTTTCGGATGCACCCCGCCGGGGGCGGCGTGTTGGCGGGGATTATGGGGCTATCGATGGATCGTTGTCAAGGGGGCATAAAAAAGAAAGAAAAGACAGTTGATTTATAAAATTTGTAATTACCTTCGGAGCTCCGAAGCTTAGGGCCACCTTTTAGCGCGGGTTTTGGGTACAGCCGCCCCGGAGGGCGGATTTTTTCCCCGGTTCGGGAGGGGTGAAGCCCCTGGGGCGGGCCTACCCCTTCTTCCCTCTGGCCCCAGGGGGAGACGTCCCGGGCGGCGGGGCCCGGGCGCGCCCTTGTGCCAGAGGGGTGCGGCGCCGGAGAGGGGGCGTCGTCAGAGGTGGGGTGCCCCGGGGCCTCCGAAAGGGGCGGAGAGGTGTCAGGGGGAGGGTTTTATGCTGAGCCGGGGGGAGAAGGGTTGATTTTATTTGATCTTTCGCCGGTCAAACGCACGGCCACCGTCCTAGGCTTGCCCCTCTCTCCCTGGCGGGGGAAGAGGGGGGCCTTGGTTTCGGGGATCGACATTTCCTTCGGAGGCACGCCCCGGGGCCTTTAAGGACACGTTCTATCTTGAGATCGATCTTTTCGGGGAAGGGGCGCGGGAGAAACTCCGATTAGCTAGCCCCCTCCCGACGTCGCCCCCCGGAGCTCCACCCGGTTTCCCCGGGGTTCCAGGGTCCACCGGATCCGGGTGAGGGCGCTCAGGAACGCTTCGTCGTGGCTCACCACGAGGAGGGCGCAGGGGCATGTGGCCAGGGCCCCTTCCAGGAGCTCCACGGCGGGAAGGTCCAGATGGTTCGTGGGTTCGTCCAGCACCAGCAGATGGGGTTCTTCCAACACCCCCAAGGCCAGCAGAATTTTCCGGAGCTCTCCCGGAGAGGCGCTTCCTCCGGCGAAGATCCCCGCGGGGTCGGACCCCAGGCAGCGCACCACCGTGCCCACCAGGCCCCGACGCGCCGGAGGAAGGGCCCGGAGGGTGCGGAGGGTCCGAGCTTCGTCCTCGGCGGAGAGTTCCTGGGGAAGAAAGAGGATGCGGTGGGGAGGAAGCTCCCAGCGATCCTGAAGATACCCCAGGAGGGTAGATTTTCCCGACCCGTTGGGGCCCACCAGGGCCACCCGGTCCGAAGGCCCCATGGAAAGACAGGGAATGTCAAGAGTTCGATGCTCTCCCAGAGGCAAAGAAAACCCAGAAATATTAAGAATTCGATTGCGGGAGGAGCGAGCTCCGGAGAGCCAGAAGTGCGCCGGGGGGCTTTTGCGGATTTCCAGGGCCTTCAGCGTGTCCCGGCTTCGCTGGAGCCGTCCTTCGATTTGATTTTGGAACCGTCCCGCCTGGCCGTCTTTTCCCGACACCCGGACCAGGTTGATCATGGCCCGGCCGTCGGAGTCCCCCTTGGCCAGGGAGCGTTTGGTGCACCGGCGGTCCGCGCTCCGGGCCGCCTCCTTGCGGCGCTTTTCTTCCTCTTCCAGGCGCTTCACTTCTCGGCGCTGGAGATCCCGGGCCGTTTCCGCAGCCTGCCGTTCCTCTTGCCGGACCCGGGACGCGGTGCGGTAGCTTCCCGGCACCAGGACTCCCCGGGGGGGATCCAGGAAGAGGCATTGGGTAACCAGCGTGTCCAGCAGCTCCCGGTCGTGGCTCACCAGGAGTCCCACGCCCCGGAAGGTCCCCAGGGCGCGCCCCAGCAGGGCCCGGGCAGCGGCATCCACGTGGTTTGTGGGTTCATCAAGGAGGAGGAGCTCGGGATCTTGCCAGAGGGCCACGGCGATCTGGGCCCGCTTCCGCTCCCCCGGGCTCAGGGTGTGCCATCGGTGGGGCCACGAGGGATCCAGCCCCAGGATTCCCCGGAGACGGGCTCCCCGGGGGTCCCGGGATTGAAGGAGGGGTTCGAGTTCCTCGGGGCAGAGTTCCACCCGCTGGGGACACCAGGCCCGCCGCCGGGGACCCTGGACCGCTCCGGACCGGGGCTCCAGCTCTCCCAGAGCCAGGCGCAGGAGGGTGGTTTTTCCCGCGCCGTTGGCTCCCACCACTCCGGTCCATCCCGGAGCAAAGGCCACCGTGAGGTTATGGAAGACCTCCGGAGCCGCCGTGTCGTATCGAAAGCTCACATGGGAAAATGTCAGCACAGTGCAAGACCTCCCGGTTTTCGTACGGGGGGGTGTGGTCCGCTTCGCCCGATCTCCCCGAAAGGAGAAAAGTTTTTTACGAAGAAAGGGTTCCTCTCATCGCCCTCGGGTTTTTCCCGGGCACGGGGTGGGTTTTCTGGGGGCGCCGGGCGTCAGGAAGAAAAGAGCCCAGGAAAAAAGGCGAGTTCTTCGGACTTTCCGCAGCGGGATGGTTCCCACGAGAGGAATCCGGGGAGAGGGCACGTCAACGCCGCTCCCTCAGGCGAAGCGGAAGGCGAAAACACCCCATGGGGCGCCCTGGTCGTGGTGAGGGCGCGAAGAAATTGCCAATGCCATGGAAGAGGTTTTCGCACTAGCAGTGACGCATGGGGTTCTCCTTTGTGGGGATGGAAACGCTCAAGCCCGGGGGGCGTGGGCCATGTTGAAACGGAGGGTACATCTTCGGCCCCGGGGGTGTCAAGGGGGCTCGGTCGGGGTTGGGGACGCTGAAAAGAAGGAAAGTGCTTTTCCCCTCGACAAAGGGCAAAAAAGGTCAAATTTTCGTCACGCGTTTTTGGGCCAAAAAATCTCCGAAAATCCCCCCTGGGGGGAGGTGTGGCGGGAAAAACTTTTGCCATACCGGAGGGAGAGGCCCCCGGGGGATTTCTTTGAAGGGGGCCAAGGGGGTATGATAGTGGGGCAAAGTGTGCCCAATCCCCAGGGTTGCGTGGAAAACGTTTTCTCCGCAGGAGGGGCGGAGGAGATCTTTTCCGGGAACTTGAGGGGGGCGGGGCAAAAAACCCTGTGGAGGTGGTACGGTCATGCGTCTGTCAGCGAACGTTTGGCGAAGATTTTTTCTTGCGGCGCCGTTTTTTCTGGTGGTCCTTTTCACCGCCGCATCCTGTGGCAGTGGTGGCGGTGGGGGGACCTCCTACGAAAAGACCATGACCCAGATGACCTCGTTTATCGAGGAGCAGATGGAGAAAGACCAGGTCACCGGCCTGGGCATCGCCCTGGTGGACGAAGATCGCACGGTGTGGGCCCGGGGTTTTGGCTATGCGGACGAGGCCCAGCAAATTCCCGCCACCAAAGATACGCTTTTTGAGATCGGGTCGAACTCCAAGACCATGGTGGCCGCCCTGGTGATGCAGCTCGTGGAGGCGGGGCGACTGCACCTCAACGATCCCCTGGAAAAGCACATCCCGAACTTCGCCATGAAAAAACCCCTGGGATCCTTCCCCTCCCCGGGGGGAGAGGTCACCATCCGGTACATGTTGAATCACCATTCGGGGCTGCCGGGAGATCTTTTTAACGGGGCCTTCGCTGTGGGGAAAAGCGATCCTAAGTTTAATGATTATCTAGTGGCCTATCTGGCGGGGGAGTACGGAGATTTTCCGCCGGGATTTTTGCTGGCGTACTCCAACACAGCGTATTCGCTGCTGGCCGACGTGGTGGCCGCCGCTTCGGGGCAGAGCTTTCAGGAGCGCAGCCAGGCCTTTTTCCGGGATCTGGGCATGGACCACACCACCTTTTTCCGGGAAAGCGCTGCGGTGCCCCCACATCAGTCCAAGGGGTACCTGATGGGGCAGGAGTACGGCCCCTTCTACTGCAATATTCCTGCGGCGGGATCGGTGCTTTCCAGCGCTTCGGACATGGCGAAGTACCTGAAAATGGTGCTGGCGGGAGGCGTGGGAGAACGGAACAGGGTTTTGTCCAAGGAAACGCTCTCGACCATGTTGACCCGGACCAACGGATCGGTGGCCCTGGACGGCGATGTGAGCGTGGGGCTCGGATGGTTTCTCAGCGACGACCCCCTGACCTATGCGGGGCGCCTTTGCTGGCATAACGGTGGCACGCTCCTCATGATGAGCCACATGGAAATTTTGCGGGATCACGGGCTGGGGGTGGTGGTGATGACCAACTCCATCACCGGCGCCGCGGTGGCCCATGATGCGGCGCACAAGGCCCTGCAACTGGCGCTGGAAGAAAAGAAGGGCCTTCGGCCGCCGAAAGCTCCTGATCCCGATCCTTCTCCGGTGGTGACCTGGACCGACGCCCAACTGGACGCCGTGGCGGGGATCTACGTGACGACGACGACGGGATACGATCGCCTCGTCCGGGAGGACGGAGGACTCCGGTGGGTCGAGAACGCCCACGGTGCGGCGGCCCGGGATGGCTCGGGGGATGTATTGGGGGAGACGGGGCGGCGCCTGGTGCCCCGGGCCAACGGGTGGTTTTCCTCCCCCGATTCCCAGGGGGAGCAGTTTGAATTTGTGGAGATGGAGGGGCGGCGGGTCATGATCAGCCACACGTCCACCTTCAAGGGATTGTTGGCGGAGCGCTACGAGCCCCCTGCGGATTTTTCCGACGCCTGGAAGGCCCGGCGGGGGATCTACGACCTGGTGAATCTCCGGGAAGATGACGCCTCCCGGGCCCTTCCTCCGGAATATGGGTTCAACAGTTTTACGGCGGAGTTCGATATCCAGGATGGGCTTTTGGTGCTGGAACTCACCCAGGGGTTGCGCAAGGGCATGCGGTACGTGATCCATCCCCTTTCCGACACGTTGGGATACCTTCGGGGGTTGGGGCGCAATCTCGGCAGCTCGGTGCAGATCATTTCCACCGGTGCGGGGGAGGAGCTCCAGCTGCTGGGGTTGCGCTACCGGAAGCGTTAGGGAGGGGATCCGGCGCGGGGTTTTGGGCCCTGGGGGGACACGCCCCAGGGGTTTCCGGGGGGCGGCGCTCCCCCCAGGGTGGGGAAACGTTCTTTGCGGTGACACATTTCGGGCTCCGGGGCGCGCCGTGCGCTCCGGAGCCCGAAATGCGTCTGAGGGAGTCTTCGTCGTCGCTTTTCCCCCGGAGGGGGGGCGGAAGGGTCACGCTCCCTTTTGGGGAGAAGGGGGCTCCTCCTGGGGTGCGGGAGACGGGCGGCGTTGGCTCCAGAGGAAGGCGTCCGGGGTGTAGAGCCCCAGTCCCAGCCAGATGGCGCCGAAGGTCACCCCCGGGGTGACGTCGAAGACCTCTCCGTAGACGAGCACCCCCAGGGCGAACGAGAGGGAGGGGGAGACGTACTGCAGAAGGCCCACGGTGATCAGGGGAATGCGGGCGGCGCCAAAGGCGAAGAGCAGGAGGGGCACCGAGGTGATGACCCCGGCACAGGTCAGCAGGGCGTCCCGGAAGAGGGGCCCGTGCCGAAAAGCGGTTGCCCCCGGAGGGCGAGAAATCCCAGATAGGCAAGGGCAGGGGCGGAGAGCAGGAGGGTCTCCACGAAGAGGCCGGGAATGGAGGCCACGGCAAGTTTTTTCCGCAACAGACCATAGGAACCGAAGGTCACGGCGAGCAGGAGGGAAACCCAGGGCAGGGATCCACGATCTCCGCTCCCTTCTTGGTCACAGGAGCCGACAGAAAAATTTCTTGCGCAATGATCGCATCCATGCACGTGTTGGCTTGTGCAAGGGTCAGACCGTCCTTGGGGTATTTCAAAGAGAGGGTCCAATCCTTGGAATCGGCACAAGTAAAGGTAAGTTTCAGCACTTTTGCCATGAGTATTCACCTCCTCCGTTCAACTACATCGCTTTCCCTACGCCACCACCAGATCCTTATCGTTCTTGATCATCTCGACGAGGCTATGGGCCAGAACGGCACCGATGGCGTTACCGACTGCATACATCGCATTAGCCGTGGCCCCCGCATCGATGCCGCTCAGCGTCATGCTCTTGACGTCAGGCATTCCCGACGGCTTAACGCCCACCTGCACCCGCAGGGCAAACGAGGATCCCGCCGAAGTATACGTTGCCATTGTTTTTCCCCTCCCTTCTGGAAAATCTCCATCATGGATGGATCGTATCGCTTTCATGAAGGTTTTGCAATACGCATATTTCGCTCATATGGTGCGAAGGTGCGCGCTCCCGGCGTCCCGCTTCCTCCTTCCCCCGCTTACCGGCGCGGGTGGCCGTAGATATAAAAAAGGCTCCTCCCTGGAAGGGAGAGGCCGTGATGCCTGGATGCTTGCTATAGATATCTTTTTGGGTTGAACCCCCACTCAATGGCGACGTCAAGCGGCACTCCGAGGTCCGAAAGCTCCACAGGCTTCCCGCGTTCAATGAATGAGCGGATGTGGGCGATGGCCTCCTCAGCAGAAAGATAATTCTGCATGTAGTCGATGGGGAAGGGCCGATGGAACGCTTTTGCGTATACCTTCATCTCCCGATCAATGCCAGGATCAGCTGGCTGTGCTTCCATGTCACACTCCCCTCCCTGGGCTAAGAAGTCCTCAAACGCCTGGACAACGTTGGGGAACAGGTCGCGAACCACCTCGATTTTTGTCGTAGGCCACATCATGCCCCCACCAGCCACGGATCTTCCCCGTCGCTGACGCTGGAATCATTATATCACTTGCTGCTCCTATCCTTGACAAGCCGCACTGCGGCAATCTTGTCGCCCTTCGCCCTCGACCCTCTTTCCCCATGCCCAGAAAAAAGTTTTTTTGCCCGTCAGAACCCACCTAAGGTGTCGTTGCCTGGTGCTATAATCGTGAAAAATGATTTTGCGGGCGGAGATTTCGCAGGGCCATTTTTTCTCCGGGGGAAAGGGCCGTGCCGACGCGCTCCAAGAGGGCCGTCCGGGCGGGCGGCCCTCTCTCCGAGACAACAGCGGTTTTCCGGAACACCATATCGCGGGAGGTTCCGCGCCGCTTGGGCCTTGATGAAGCATCAAAAAATGTGGAGGGTTGACCATGATCGAGAGCCAAATCGAAGACCATCTGATCGAAAAACTGACCGACCTCAAATACACCTACCGTTCGGACATCCACGACCGCGCGGCGCTGGAGCGCAATTTCCGGGGGCACTTCGAGGCCTTGAACCGCGTGCACCTCACGGACAGCGAGTTCGGCAGACTGCTGGAGCGCATCATCACCCCGGACGTCTTCGCCGCCGCCCGGACCTTGCGCGAGCGGAACACCTTCGAGCGCGATGACGGCACCCCCCTCCACTACACCCTGGTGAACATCAAGGACTGGTGCAAGAACACCTTCGAGGTCGTCCACCAGGTGCGCATCAGCACCGACTACAGCCACCACCGCTACGACGTGATCCTCCTGATCAACGGCGTTCCTGCGGTGCAGATCGAGCTGAAGACCCTGCAGATCAGCCCGCGCAAGGCCATGCAGCAGATCGTGGAGTACAAGAACGACCCCGGCAACGGCTACGGAAAAACGCTGCTCTGCTTCATCCAGCTCTTCATCGTCAGCAACCGCACCGATACGTGGTACTTCGCCAACAACAACCACCGCCATTTCAGCTTCGACGCCGACGAGCGCTTTCTGCCGCTCTACCAGTTCGCGGACCCGCGCAACGCCAAGATCACCCACCTGGACAGTTTTGCCGAGGCCTTTCTGGCCAAGTGCACCCTGGGGGAGATGATCAGCCGCTACATGGTGCTTGTGGCGTGCGAACAGAAGCTCCTGATGATGCGCCCCTATCAGATCTACGCCGTCAAGGCCATCGTGGATTCTATTTCCCAAAACTGCGGCAACGGCTACATCTGGCACACCACCGGCAGCGGGAAGACCCTCACCTCCTTCAAGGCGTCGACCCTCCTCAAGGACAACCCCGACATCGACAAATGCCTCTTCGTGGTGGACCGCAAGGACCTGGACCGGCAGACCCGGGAGGAGTTCAACAAATTTCAGGAAGGTTGCGTCGAAGAGAACACCCACACCGAAAGCCTGGTGCGGCGCCTCCTTTCCGAGGACTATGCCGACAAAGTCATCGTCACCACCATCCAGAAGCTCGGCCTCGCCCTGGACGGCAACAACAGCCGACGCAACTACGCGGAGCGCCTGGAACCCTTGCGCTCCAAGCGCATGGTCTTCATCTTCGACGAGTGCCACCGGTCGCAGTTCGGCGACAACCACAAGGCCATCAAGGCGTTCTTTCCCCGCGCCCAGCTGTTCGGGTTCACCGGCACCCCCATCTTCGAGGAAAACGCCACCCATCAGCAGATCGAGGGGCAGCAGGCCAGCTACCGCACCACGGTGGACGTCTTCCGGCAGCAACTCCACGCCTACACCATCACCCACGCCATCGAAGACCGAAACGTTCTGCGCTTCCACGTGGACTACTTCAAACCGGACGGAAAGGCGCCCCGCGGGGCGGACGGATCCCTCACCAAGAAGGCCATCGTGGAAGCGATTCTCGCCAAGCACGACGCCGCCACCTTCGGGCGCCGGTTCAACGCCCTGCTGGCCACCGCGTCCATCAACGACGCCATCGAGTACCACGCGCTCTTCAAGACGGTGCAGGCCGAAAAAGCCGCGGCGGACGAGCGCTTCTCGCCGCTCCACGTGGCCTGCGTCTTCTCTCCCCCCGCCGAGGGCAACAAGGACGTGCAGCAGATCCAGGAAGACCTGCCCCAGGAAAGAATCGACAACGAGCAGGAGCCCGACGCGAAGAAAGAGGCCCTGGAGGGCATCATCGCCAGTTACAACGCCCGATACGGCACCAATCACCGCCTGGGGGAGTTCGACGCCTACTACCAGGATGTGCAGAAGCGCATCAAGGACCAGCAGTACCCCAACAGCGACTTTCCCCACAAAGAGAAGATCGACGTCACCATCGTGGTGGACATGCTCCTCACGGGCTTCGACTCCAAGTACTTGAACACCCTGTACGTGGACAAGAACCTCAAACACCACGGGCTGATCCAGGCCTTTTCCCGCACCAACCGGGTGCTCAACGACACCAAGCCCTACGGCCACATCCTCGACTTTCGCCAGCAGCAGGACGCCGTGGACACCGCCATCGCCCTCTTCTCCGGCGAGACCGCCAAGCCCGCCAAGGAAATCTGGCTGGTGGAGCAGGCGTCGGTGGTCATCCAAAAGCTCGACGACGCCATGGAGAAGCTGGGCCAATTCATGCGCTCCCAGGGGCTGGAGAACACCCCCGAGGCGGTGCTCCACCTCAAAGGGGACGACGCCCGGACCTCGTTTATCAACCAGTTCAAGGAGGTGCAGCGCCTCAAGACCCAGCTGGACCAGTACACCGATCTGACGGACGAGCACAAGCAGAAGATCGAGCAGGTACTCCCCAAGGATCAGTTGCAGGCCTTCAAGGGGGTCTATCTGGACACCGTGCAGCGTATCCGGGATGAACGGGGCAAGGGAGGCGTGGACAAGAAACCCGAGGAGGGAGGGGGCGGTCAGCTCGATCCCGAGCTCGTCCTTTTCGCCTCGGCGGATATCGACTACGATTACATCATGGCCCTCATCGCGACGTATTCCCAGCAGGCCCCCGACAAGCAGAAGATGACCCGGGAGCAGCTCATCGGCCTGATCCAGGCCGATGCCAAGTTCCTGGACGA
>CALMLW010000214.1 GCA_937868015.1 uncultured Synergistaceae bacterium
CCAAGGGAGCTCAGAGGCGATGAGGAGCACGAGTTAAAAAAGAGCCGGCTGGAAGATGAGCGCTCCCAGCTGTGCGCCCATTAGTTGTGGGGACTCCCGGCGGCGCGGCCACCACGGCCATGGGTTGTAGGGGCGAAAAATGCGTTCGCCACGACGAGAATCCCGTCGGGGGTGGGGGTAAAAAAAAGGGGGGGTGGCCTTACGGTGGCGTGCTGCCAAGGGAGCTCAGAGGCGATGAGGAGCACGAGTTAAAAAAGAGCCGGCTGGAAGCCGGCGCTCCCAGCTCGCACGCCCAGGGGGTTCCCGGCGAGGGAAAAGGTGATGCAGGGTGAAACCTGTAGGGGCGAAAAATTTTTCGCCCCTACATATTTTAACCAGCGTTGTCTTTCACCACCCTATCACGAAAAAATCCCGTCGGTAATGGGGGCAAGGTTTTTTCGCCCCGACGGCCATCGGCACCTTTCCCCCATTCTTATTCCGGAGCGCAGGAGCTCTTCCACGGGCATCGGTGGCACCCCTCGGGGCGGGGGGGCCAGGGGCCTTGGGCGGCTTGTCGGGCGGCTTGCCAGAGCTCTTCTTCCACCTGGCACCAGGCGGCTTCCCACTCTCCATCGTCCCAGGCCTCCCACGCTTCGGGGGAGGGGGCGGGGGTTACGGCAGTCACAGGATCTCCTCCTTCTCCGGCGAAGGCCCGGAGGTGGTACAGGGCGAGGTCCACGGGGCGGCCCGGGCGGCAGTGCCGCGCCACCACACCGTAGAACAGGAGCTGGTGTCGGTAGAGGTCGTCGGGGATGCTCTCCGGGGGGGCGGTTTTGTAGTCCCGGACGTGGAGCCCCTTGTCGTCTTCCCAAAGGAGGTCCAGAGCCCCCACGAGGTCCACCGTCGGTCCCCCTCCCCGAGGGCCCAGAGGAAGGCGAAAGACCACTTCTTTCCGGAGGGTTCGCCCCCGGAGCCTGGCCCCTTCGGCGCTCCGGCAAAGGGCCCGGAGCCAGGAGGCCAGGGCGCGCCGGTCTTCGGCCCGCCCCAGGGGAAGGCGAAGGTCGGGGGGAAGGCGCCGGGCCACCTGTTCCCGCGCTTCGTCGTCTTCGGGGAGCCAGCTCTCCAGCTCTTCTTCGGCAAAGTTCCACCCCCGGAGGACCTCGTGGGCCAGGGTGCCGAGGAGGCTTCCCCCGGGGCCATCGTCTTTTTTGTCCCAGATCAGGGTGATTCCTTGGCGGTACGACCGGCGATAGGCCCGGGGGCAGTAGCGCAGGAGGGCGTAGGCCGAGGCCCCGAGGCGCCCCAAAAAGGGGTCGGGAGAGGGCAGGGGCAGGGCATCCGCCGGCGCCGGAGAAGGGGCCATTTCGGGGTTTTTCCCCGGGGATTTCAGGATTTCTTCGTCCTGGCGAGAGAGGATGCGACAGGTTACCGCAGTCCCACCTTCTCCCAGGCGTTGGCGCACGGGGCCCAGCCAGGAGTCCTTGGGGGCGGCGGCGGCGGCGTCGTCTTTGTCCATGGAGATGTTGCCGCAGAGGAAGAGCTTTTCCCGGGCCCGGGTGGTGGCCACGTAGAAGAGGCGCCAGTTTTCTTCGACCAGGGCCTGGCGTTCCAGGAGGCGATGCCATCGGGACGCGGTGGTGGGGGTGTCTCTTTCTTCGGATTTGGCGGAGGTTTCGCCGGTGTCACGTTGTTTCCCCCTGCTTGAGGCGATCTCTGCGGGCATGTCGGGGGATGGGGAAGAATGAGCCGGCTGGAAGCCGGCGCTCCCGGCAGAGGTGCTCCCGGCGGGGGGCTGGGCGGGGGCGCCTTTGAGCAGGGGGGGGATGCGGGAAAAGACCGCCCCCAGGTGGCGGGAGGGGGTGATCGTCGCCGTTTTCTCCCTTCCGGGGCTCCGCTCCAGCCCCGTCACGGCCACGAAGGGGTATTCCAATCCCTTGGCGCCGTGGATGGTGAG
>CALMLW010000215.1 GCA_937868015.1 uncultured Synergistaceae bacterium
GTCGGGATGGCCAGGTCGCCGGAGAGGGGCTCCACCGGGGTGCCCCCCGCCAGGGCCTTCAAAGACACGAGGTAATCGGCGTAGGCCGTGCGGGCCGAAGTGAGCTCTCCCCGGGTGCTCTCCAGCTGGACCTCGGCCCGGATGACGTCGAGTTTGGCCACCGACCCCACTTCATGACGTTTTTTTGCCACTCGAAAATCTTCCTCGCGCTGACGCACCAGACTTTCGTAGAGCACCACATCGGCCCGGGCGAGCACCGCCCGCCAGTACAGGCTCTCCGCCGAGGTGAGCAAGGTGTTGACCAGTTCGCCATGACGCGCCGCTCGCAGATCGTAGGCCAGCAGGGCCTGCTGGCAGATCCGGTCAAACCTGCCCCAGAGGTCGACGGGGGCCTGCACAGAAAAATACAGCGACGCCGCGCCCTCCTGTTCGCGGAAGATCCGGGCCCCTTCTCCCCGAAGGGCCACGGTGGGGCGCTGGGACGCCGCCACGGCCTCCGCCGCCGCCCGGGCGGCCCGGAGACGGGCCGCCGACGCCGCCACTTCGCCGTGGCGTTCCACCACCCGGACCAGGAAGTCATCCAGGGACAGAGGTTCCGCCGAGGCCCCCCCCACCCCCAGGATCATCCCCACCCCCCCCAGGGCCATGGTGATCCATCGCCGCCAGAGGCGTCGGATATCGTGCTTCTCGCCCCTCATCGCCGCTTTCCTCCCTCGTCTTTTCTCTCAGGGTTCGCCCCTTCGGCCCTTTCTTTTCCCCCCCTCGGGGGGGATCGCCCCCTCCGAGGTCTCCTTCTGCCGCTCCGCCTCCCATCGGCGGAAGGCCCGGAGGAAGATGCGGGAAAAGATGTACTGGCGCGCCAGGGTGGTCTCTCGGATCGCCTCCCGCCGCCTTTTATCCCAGTCTTGGGAAAGGGTCCGGGGCCAGTTACGCCGCAAGACTTCCATCTCTCGGTCGGCGAAATGGCGCGCCTCCCGGGGGTAAAAGGTCAGGTCCTCCAGGCTCCATCCCTCGCGGCGCAGCTCCTGGATCTTGAAGGCGGCGTGAACGTCGTTTTCGTCGAACCTCCCCTCCTCCACCGGAAGGACCAGGTCGCTCTCCAGGGCCTCGTCCAGCTCCCCTTCGGTCCACCCCGTCACCCGGAGGAACTCCGATCGGTCGAGGGAGCGCCGCCCGGGAAAGCCCAGGAGGAAGTTTCGGAAGTTCTCCTGGAGCTCCAGGAGGATGAAGGGGTCCCCCCGCTGCTCCACCAGGGCCCGGAGGTCGGCGATGGAGCTGTTGTGATCCCTCTGGCAGGTGCGAATGGCGTCGATGAGCTTGGGGTACCGAAAGTCGTACCACGCCATGTTGCGGCTGGTCTTGACGGGGGGCGGGAGGATCCCCTGGGAGATCCAGTACAGGATGGTGGCCCGGCTCTCCCCCGTGAGGTGCTCCAGCTCCCTCATGCGAAGCCCCCGGGGAGAAGGCTCTCCGGGGGGCCTTTTCTTCGTCCCCGCCTCTTTGAGGCCCGGGGCCCGATCAGGCGAACTCATGGGACATGCCACTCCCGGGACATGGGGATCCCTCCTCTTTTCGCGTCCCCGGGGACCCCTTCGGGCTCCTTTTTTCGCCGAGGGGTTCCCGGGCGGAGAAAGTATAAAGTGACAAGTGACACTTGGCAATAGCCCGGGGGGCGAGGCGTCCGGCCAGCGGGGGCCCCCGGAGCGAAAAAAAAGCTCCGGGCGGTGCGAGGGGACGGACATCCAAAGGGGCGAGGGCCTTCGGGGAAAAAAAGACCCCGGAGCCCAAGGGAGGCTCCGGGGTCTTGAAGGTCCGGGGCAAAAAAACAAGGCGTCGGGGGGCTCCAGGGCCCCTCGGGGGCCCTACCGCTTGGAGTACTGGTGCCGGGCCCGGGCTCCGGGCTGGCCGTACTTCT
>CALMLW010000216.1 GCA_937868015.1 uncultured Synergistaceae bacterium
CGCGCGTTCCATCTCTCTCTGGCCCACCCACTTTGCCTTGGGTGACCGCAGGGCAAATACGCTGTGGTAGTGCTCTCCGGGGAGCTCCACGAAGTTGAGCACATTCACCGAGATGGTGGGGGCGAGCTGGTAGTAGTCCGCACCGCTGGCCAATTGGCCAACGTACAGGCGCGACCAGTAAAAGAGCGTCCGTTTCCGGGTGTCCCCCACGTTTTGAACCTGGATTTCGATGTTGATCAGGGTGCCCGAAGCGGTGCGGGCGAGGATGTCCAGGCGGCTGGCCTTGTCCGCCAGATCCTCGGGATCGAGCTCCCGATCCAAGAGATCCAGGGAGGTGATCTCCTCCCCCGGGGGGCGGTCCAGCACGGCGTTGCAAAAGGACATGAGGATATCGCAGTTTTCCGGCGCCCCAAAGATTCTTTTGAAGGGGTAATCGTTCATGCGGTTGATGACCCGGCGCACAAGAACCACCCCTTTCATCCCATCCGGCAGGGGATCCAGTATGGCAGTATTTTATCGCAAAAAAAGCGCTCATGGGGATAAAAGGGATGTGAGAAAAAAGCTTTTCGCCCGGACCTCGACCTTGCCGCCTCCCTTCGGCCCCTTGCAGGGTGCCCAGGGCGCGCCCATAGAGGTCTCCGCCGGGGCTCCCCCTCCGGAACGCCGGCTCCATAGCGCCGGAACGGTGGCTCACTTTCATCGGAGAGGTGGCTCCGTCAAGATCGGAACGGTGGCTCTCGGAGACCGTAATAATCACTATACTAGCGGTGAGGTGAAAAATCCGCAGGGGAGAACCCCCAGAAGATAATGCAGAACTCAAAAGACTGAAGAGAGCCCGCTGGAAGATAAGCGCTCCCGGCTCGCGCGCCCAGGGGTTTTCCCAGACAAGTGAAACCTGTAGGGGCGAAAAACCTTTCGCCCCTACACCGCCTCTTTCGCAGACCATATACCAATTCCCAGTTCTCAGTCGGCATCAGCCAGAGGCACGCCCGGAGGTTTTCCCCGCCGGGGTAAACCCGTAGGGGCGAGCATATTTTTCGCCCCTACTTCATTTAGTGCTGCATGGCTATGGCTACGCACCCTCCCGTGCCACAGATGGTGCGTGGGTGTTGCTCCACGTGGAGATCCCGGGGCGCGGGGGCCGGGGGGACTTCTCCCTGCGGATGCACCGGTACCGCTGCCTGCTCGAAGGACGGTACCACCGCTCCGTGGTGGGGATGGCCATCATCGTCCAGCAAATTCCGGCGGAGCAGGGCCAGGGGGAGTACCATTGGGAGAAGTACGACTGCGAGGTGATTTACCGGTATCCCGTCGTCAAGATCTACGAGGGGGACGACCGGGCCCTGCGGGAGAGCGACAACCTCTTCGACCTGGCGCACTACGCCGGGATGCAGGCGTGGAAAGAGCGGGGGAACGACGCCCGCAAGCTGGATTACATGAAGATCCTTCTTGCCGAACTGAATCGGCGCCAGTGGAGCCACGAGGAGAAGATGACGCTGCTGTGGTTCATCGAGGGCATCATGCACATGACGAGGGAGAGCACCCCGTCGAGCGGAGTGAAGAACCCCGTCGCCGCCAGCAGCGTGACCATGCCGTATGGTAAGAGCAGGAACGAGTTAGTCCGGAGCCCGGGGTTGTACGAAGGTGTATCTTGCAAGAGGGGAAACCCCCCTCCCTGTGCGACACATCAGGCAAACGAGGTTCCCTCCTTAAAGATTCGAAGGAAAGGACCGTTCGCTGAAGCACATCGCCCGAATGGGATTTTTCGGCACATCGTGCCCGGGAGCGTGGCGGTGTCGGGAAGTTTTCCGGTCCATGAAGGAGCATACGCCGCATGGGGAATCGGCACAGTCACCGCAATTCCCCCACTTTCTCGAAGCCTTACACCGACTCTACGTCTTCGGGCAGAAAACCCAAATTTCTCAGATGCCACTTGGTGGCAAGTTTTCCCGTTTTCAGTTTCACCGCCACCGCATCGACCAGGGCGTTTTCAGAACACTCCACAGCCATCGAATCCAGCATGGGTTTGGGCATCAGGAACATGGCCGCGAAGGCGTTTGCGCGCTTCTCAACGGCGCGGGGAGCCCAGGGCCCGGAGGCCACCGCCAGAGGACGGCCGTGCTCCCGGTCGATGAGAAGGTGACAGAGTTCATGGGCAAGGGTGAAGCGGCGTCCCTGAGGAGTCCTGTTTTTCTCATGCTTCTCATTCACAAGAATCGACGGCGCACACCCGGAGCGGAGAACGGCCACTCCCATGACGCACTCGTCATCAAGATCTAGGGAAGCCGTGTAAACTCCGAGCCTTCGAAGAACATCCTCCATGTCGATCGGAGACGGGCAAGTCATGTCTGTCCCCAGATGATCATGAAGACGGTCTGCGATGCCGTAGCCTTCCAAAAAGGGCCTGGAGAAATCCGTCGCCGGGATCCGGGGTGGCGCAACATCCGATGGGGGCAGCGTCATGACGCTCCGGGCCAAGAGGAGGACGTCCTTCTCGCCGATTTCCGGAGATGTGCTACCGTACATCATGCTCGCCAAACTGGAACCTTCCAGAACAAGTTCGTTCTGTGAAATTCCGTCCAGGGCGAAAGCAGAAAAAGAATCCCCCAGGCGATCCTTCAGCATCTCCACTTTTTGACGAGCGCCTTCCAGGGTACGCGCAATGCCGCTCAGCCAGATCAGGCGCTCTTCGGGCGCAACGGTGCGCAGCTCCTGAAAGTTCTTCCGCAGAGCTTCCAAGCGGGAAAGGTCCTCAAGAGCCCACGCTTCCCCCTGCTGGATCATAAAATCCGACATGTCCCGCAGGGCGTCAAAGAGGGGCGTGCATACGGCATTGAGGGGCACCAGGACATCGCCCCGCAGATGCTCAAAAACGGGCCCCGGGGGTGTCCCCACAGGAGGCGGCGGACCCCATGAAAACCGCACGAAATCACCCTCCCGGAGGAGGAGAAGGTCGGGGAAAAGGCCTCCTTCGGCGGCGGAACGCCACGCATGGCGGAGGCTCCATTCGTACCAAAGGGCCTCGCGCCTGTCGGCTTCTTCGTCGCTTAAGTAGGGAAAAGACCTGGCGTCGTCGTCGCGCCGCACCCATGGCCATGTCTCGTCGTCCGATAAAATGGGGAGCCTGCTTTCGTGAAAGAGGGCGTTCCAGTTGTGGACGAACCATTCAAAAAGCGGCAGCAGATACCATGTCACGCCGTGGGGGGCGCAGAGGTTGCGTCCCTGAACCCAGAGGTCGAAACGCCCCCAGGAAAGGGCCTCCTCCGGAGAGGCGTAGTGTCCTTTGTCGGGATCGGGAAGGAGTTCTATCCGAACCGCGAAACGCTCTTTGTCTCCTAGCTCAACAAAAAGCATGCTCATTCCCGATCCTCCTTCATTTCGCGTCGCGTCACGCGCCCGGTCTTCCGCCATTTGTCCCGAATACCGTACGGAACTTCACTCCATGGGACAGGATAACCGTGCCAGAGGTCTTCGCCGTGAGGACGCACGCAATACGCCTTACCATTATGAAAATTATAACATTTTTTATCGGCTATTTACCCTTCTCGCAAAAGACGCGCTGCTTCCAGAAGAGAGATTTCGCTTTCTGGGGGACAGAGCGTTCCCTTACGACCAGGCTGCCACGGCTCTTTGTGTTTTGGATTCGGCTCGTATCTCATCAGGACATTTTTTCTCCTCAGCGGGATGCGATGTCTGTCAAGAGGCTTGTCGTTTTTCCGGGTGGTGCCGTGGGAACATTATAGGAAGACTCAAGATAAAGCTCAAGGGGCAGGGGCGTGGCCGAGAGCGCGTTGCCGGGAGCGCGCATTTTCCAGCCGGCATCTGTTTGTTTTTAACAAAAAAACCTATGGGGGTTCACATCCTTACCATCAGTAGGGAACACCAATCTCCGCTCCACCGGCCTATGCGTAGGAACGAAAACCCAGAAGACGATAAAAAAATTAAAAAACCTGAAGAGGGCCAGCTAGAAGCTGGCGCTCCCGGCTCGCGCGCCCAGGGAACACCAATCTCCGCTCCACCGGCCTATCCGCAGGGGGCGAAAACCCAGAAGATGATGCACAAATAAAAACATTGAAGAAAGCCGGCTGGAAGATAAGCGCTCCCGGCTCGCACTCCCAGGGGTTTTCCCAGACAAGCGAAACCTGTAGGGGCGAAAAACCTTCCGCCCCCATGTCGCTGGGGCCGAGGAGACATTCCCCATCGGGTGACGGCCGTAGGGGTAAAGCCTAGAGGATAATGCAGGACTCAAAAAATTAAAGAGAGCCGGCTGGAAGATGAGCGCTCCTGGCTCGCGCGCCACCGGATCTTGGGAGCGGGGCGGGGCCTTAAGGTTTTTATTTTTTCTCCGAAGGTCGATCGGGGGAACGCCCCAGCCAGCGCAACACCTGGGTCGGCACATCGCCCCGGGTGGCCTGGAGGTTTTCCCGGGCCACTTCTTGCACCAATTCCTTGCGCCACACTCCCACGGAGCGGGGGGCCTGGATGCCCAACTTCACCGAATCCCCCCGCACTTCCACCAGGGTGACTTCGACTTCATCGCCGATGAGCAGGGATTCCCCCACCTTGCGCGTCAGGACGAGCATGTCACTTTTCTTCCGCGACCCCGAGGTCTTCGCCCGGGGCGACTTGGGCCACCAAGACTTCGCGTTCTTCTTCCGAAAAGAGGGGGGCCCTCATGGAGTATTCCTCGTTGAGGGAGATTACCTGGCGCCCTCGGCGGGTACGATGGTTTATGACGATGGGGGCCCGGAGGTTCACGGTGCTCTTCCAGGGGGCCCCGGAGGGGATGTTTACCACCACGAAGGAGCAGATCTCCCCCTCGTCGCCCAGGTCTTCCAGGTCTTCTTCGGCGATCCGGGCCTTGTACTCGGGGCACACGCTCCGGGGCAGGGCTACGGGCAGGGCCACGGCGCCATTCCCGACGCTCTGGAGCCACTTGATGGGGTTGTCGTCCTCTCCCACGAGAAACCATTCTTTCAGGTGAAAAAAGCCCGGGATGCCCTGCGGGAAGTGGAGGAGGCTCTCTTTTTCTACCTCTAAGGTTCCGAAGCGAACCGTGTCAATTTTTCTCATGGTCGTCACATCGTCCCTTCCATGGCGTTGTCCGAAAAAAAATGGGGCCTGGGGCCTACTTGAGGAAGTCCACCAGGGTGGGCTGCACGATCCGGGCGATGGTGGAGAGGCTCGCCTGGTAGACCGCCTGGGCCATGTTGAACTTCGTCAGGGCCTCGGCGAGGTCGGGCTCCGACACCTTGCTCCGGAGATCCGTGAGGTTGGTGTTGTTGTCCGTGAGGCGCCGCTGGCTGGTCTCGTAGCGGAGCAGCATGGCCCCCGCTTGGGTGCGGCGCTTCAGCAAATTGTCCATAAAGGTGTCGATGCGCTTCAGGAGTGATCCGGAAATTCCCTGCCGATCCTCCTCGCGCACCGCCGACACCAGATCTTCCATGACGCCGAAGAAGTCCGTGGCCTTCTGATTCGCCGCAGTGCGCACCGTGGTGACCTGGTTCATGGGACCCTGACCGCCCCGACGCTGGGGAGGAGCCACGGAGGCCGCCAGGTGCAGCGGGGCCACCAGTCCCGCTTCATTCGCCGTCATCGTGTACCCCTGGGGAGAAGAGAGCACCAGATGCCGAACACCTCCTCCCGCATCCACGATTTCGGCCACCGCGCCCGTTCCCTGGAATTCAGCGTTGATGGCATCCACCAGGCCATTGAGGTCCGTCGCCCCCGTCAGGGTGATGGTGTGGAGGGTCCCGTCCACGGTCAGGTCCAGGGACTCTCCCGCCGCCGCCATCCATCCCGACACATTCGCGGTGCTCCGCAGGGCCGCAGGAGGCACGTGCAGGGAGTTTGTGAGCTGAGTTCTGGCTTCCACCACCTCCACCACGTATCCCCGGGGGGAAGAGAGCACGAGCCGCCGGTCCCCAACTCCCGCGTCCACGACCTCGGCCACCACGTCTTTGCCCTGGAACCGGGCGTTGATGGCGGAAACCAACCCGTCAAGGTTTTTCCCCGCCGCCAGGGGCTCGGGAGGGATGGCATTGGCGTCCCACAGGTCGATGGTGTGTTCGTAGCCATCCACTTTCAGCGTGAGGCGGTCCCCCGCCGCCGCCGCCCACCCCGACACATCTGCGGTGCTCCGCAGGGCGGTGTCTATCCGGAAGGTGGCCGCGCCCCTTCCCGAGACGTCGAACACGGAGAGGGGAGAGCCGTCCTTGGATGCCAGGGAAAGCTGCACGATGTCCCCCGTGGCGGGATGATTCGGGTCGGGAACGCGGGGGTCGTAGTAGGCCACGTCCACCCACTCTCCCGCTTCTTTTTTGATGCGGTGAGCCAAATCGCGCAGGGTGTCCGTGGCCCGCACGGAGATCTCGACGGTCTTGGCTCCCGTCCGGATGCGGATCAGCCCCGCCGCCCCCGCCGTGGCGGTGTCCAAAACGCCTCCCCCCAAGACCCCCGTGGCCATCCCCGCCGAGCGGGCCAGCCCGCCGGAAAAGTCCTCCACGTTGGGGTCGGCGAAGGGGAGATCGACGATGCGCAGGGGCTCCCCCGTCTTGGCGTAGAGGGCAAAGGCCGAGGCGGCGTTGGTGGGGTTCGCCACGTGATACCCCAGGATGTCCGATCCCACCTGCTTCTGGATCTGGGCCGCCAGCTTGGCGGCGTCCACCACGCCGCCGGTGAGGATGCTCTCTTCCCCCGAGGCGTAGAGCTTCACCTGGTAGGCCTTGTCCCCCACGGAGACCTCCATGAGGGCGGGCATGTAGGGATCCAGGGTGGTGCCGGCGGGAAACGCCGCTCCCCCCGCGCCGTAGGTGGCCGTGGAGAGGCCCCACTGAGCAGCGAAGCGGTTGTCCGGCACAGGGGCGGTCCCCGTGCCCGGTACGGGGTTGTGGTCGAAGATCGCCACTCCTTGGCCGTCTTTGCTGCGCAGCACAAGGCGCTTGGTGGCGGGCTCGGCGTTGGCGTCGGCCCGGCCGAGAAGATCGTAGGCGTTGCCCTCCGGGGCGTCGCTTTCCACGGTGACGTCGAGCCACGACCCCGCCACGCCCCGGAGACGGGCGGCCAGGTCGTCAATCGTAAGAGGCACCCCGTCGTCGGCGATGATGAGTTCGGTTTGGCGGCCGCCGCTTTCCAGGTGGAAGTGGAGCTCGCCTCCCCCGGCGGGGCGGAGGACGCCGCTCGCCGCCGGAACTTCTACGCTCTTCACCGAGGTCTCCAGGCGCATCAGAGAAGAAAAATCCAGATGGCTGTGGTCGGGCTCCTGCGTTCGAAAGAGCGCCGTCGATTCCCGAGTGGCGGGGAAATACTGCGTCGTGGATGCCCCTGTGGCGGACACCTCAAACCCCATGCTTCCGTCGATGGCGTAGACGAAAAGCTGCCGGGCCCCGGTCTCTGTGGTGCGCACTTCGGCCCACAGGGCATGCCCCGCGTCCGTTGGGTCCGCTGTGGGATCGTAGAGCCCGTTGATACCGGCGGCCACGGCGTCGATGTCCTCTCCCCCCGCCAGGGTCAAGGTTTTCGTATACCCGTCCTTCCAACGGAACCTCAGGGTGTCATTCAGCACCCCCACAGCTGGAGGGTCCAGGGCTTCGCTGGTGGCCCCCGGAATCGCATCCACCCGGCGGGAGTTCTTTTCCGTCGCTGTCACGGGGTAGACCCCCGGCGTCGTGGGATGGGCGTAGTCGTAGGTGGCGAAGAGCTCTTCCGCGCCCCCCGTGCCCGAAACCCGAAAGGTGCGCTCCCGGTCCTTGGCGTAGAGCACCAGGGTTTGGCGGGTTCCGTTTTCTTTCACCTGGGCCCATAGGCCGCTGGCGTTTTCGTTGATGCTTTTGGCCACGGCGTCCAAGTCGTTCCCAAGCGCCACATCGACGCTTCCCACCTCGCCGTTGTCGAAGGCGATGTTGATCCGGCCCGCGCTTCCTGCGGTCCACGCCCCTCCAAGCCCCATTTCGTTGGAAAAGGCCGCATCGGGCTGTTTGGCGAAGTCAGTCTCGGGCCAGGAGGTCACCCGCACGGGCTCTCCCGTGTGCCCCCGGATTTCGAGCCACTGGACCCCCCGGGTGGGGTCGCTTTTGGCCTCCACGGAGACTAGGCGCCCCACGTCCCCCATGGCCAGACTCGCCTGGATGTGGTCGGCGATCTCTTTGAGGGTCTTTCCCCGGAGCTCCCCCGGATCCCGGAACTGGTTGAAGTCCGTGGGTTCGTCCTTTCCGTTGGAGTTGTCGTCGCCCCAGAGCTCCGAGAGGTGGACCTTGGCCATGCGGTCTCCCACCTGAAATTGGAGGATCTCCGGGCGGCCCTGCCAGGAAAAGTCCAGGGGGACTTCGGTGCCCCGGATGGCGTACTGGCGCTCGTTCACGGGGAAGATCTCCCGGCCATGGAAGGAGACCTGGCCGGTGACGCCCCGCCCCATTTCGAACTCCGCGTGGTACTCGTTGCCCCGGTAGACCACCGATCCGTTCTCGTCGCGGACGAAGGGGGACTCGGTGACGTCCAGCCCCCCCAGGAGATAGCGCCCCGCCACGCTGAAGTTGGCAGAGTTGCGCAGCTCTTCCTGGAGCTCGGCCATCTCCGTGGCGATGGCTTCCATGTCCACCCCCTCCAGGGCCCCGTTGCCCGCGTAGATGGCCAGCTCCCGGATGCGCTGGGCCACGGAGGTGACGTGGTTGAAGGCCCCTTCGGAGTTTTTGAGCCACGTCATGCCGTCGTCCATGTTGCGGATGAATTGGGAATTTTCGTAAATGTTCGTCCCCAACGACAGGTCTCGCACCACGTCCACGGGGTTGTCGCTGGGGCGGTCGTATTTTTTGTTCGTGGCGATCTGGTGCTGCATCTTGAGCATCCGCGCCAGGTTGTTGTGCATGTCCCCCAGCACGATGTTCGTCATCATGGGGTTGGTGATGCGGGGCATGGCGATCCCTCCCTATCGGCCCACGGTGCCCAGGCCGTTGATGATGCGATCGAGCATCTCGTCCGTGGTGGTGATGAACCGGGCCATGGCGTTAAAGGCCTGCTGGAAGCGCACGATGTCCATCATCTCTTCGTCGATGTTGACCCCCATGACGGACTGGCGCTGAAGGTCGATCTGCTCCACCAGGTGCTTTTGATTTCTCGACATGGAATCGGCCCGCTGGGTCTCCGCTCCCAGGCGCCCCACGAAGGCTTCGTAGTGTTCGTTGAAGGTGGAGGTGCCGGAGGCCATGATCTTGGCATGCTTGAGCTGGGCCATCCGGAGGGCGTTGGCCCCATCCCCTTCTCCCCGGGACCTCCCCCGGCCGTCGTCGATGGCGGCGGCCAAGAGACTGGGATTTTTCATTATGACGTCGCTGACCCCAAAGGTCCTTGCCGCTCCGGAGGGGCCCGTGAGGGGGTCGAAGAGGGCATTCCCCGTGGCCAGGGAGTTGACCCCCGCCCCGTGCCCCCCATAGTGGACGGCGTTGGTCTCGGTGACGAAGCGGTAGACCAGCTCGTCGAAATCGTCCAGATAGGACAGGATGCGGTCGTCCCGGGCCTCCATGTACCCCCGAAGCTCCCCCCCCTTGACGTGGTGCTGTATGTCGATGGTGGTGGGGGGCTCGCTCCGGCGCCACTTGGTGGGGTCGATGCGAAACCGGAGTCCCTCGGACACGGTGGAAAGGGTGGCGGCGCGGTAGCCGTCTTCCGATGAGAGCTTTCGGGCCTCCTGGAAGGTGTTGGTGGCCGAGAGGTACTTGGTGCCGTCGAAGGCAAAAAGGGCGTCTTCGGCCCTTTCCATGATGTGAGCACCGCCGGGGATGTGCGGCGGGTTCACGTCGGCATCCACCAGGCCCAGACGCTTGGCCATGTAGAAGCTGCCGTTGGCGTCCCCCAGGACGTTGATCCGGTACGCCTCCCCCACCGCGTGGCTCTCCAGGGTGAGGTAGGTGTGCCCCTCGCCGTCCTGTTCCACCGCCGCGTGGAGCCATTCTTCGGGCCTCCGGGGGGCATTTTCCGTGGCGGCAAAGGCACCGTTGATCTTGTTTCGGATGGTGGCCAGGGAATCTTCTTCCGTCACGGCGATGGTCACCGGGATGGAGGAGGGGTTGGCCATCTGGAGCTTTCCCGAGAGCAGATCTCCCCGGATATCTTCCAGGGAGAGGAGATGGTCCTCCGCCGATTTCAGACGGAGCACTCCTCCGGTGGACTCCACAGTGAGGGCGGGAAAGGACGAGGTCTTGTCGAAAAAGCCCGGCGTGCCCCCGGTGCTGGCGAAATCCGAAAGTTTCAGGTCGGACCCCGCCGCCGCATGGTGGGTGATGGTGCCGTCGGTGATGGTCCAGTGATGGGTCGCCAGGGCCCCGCTTTCGTCCCACTTGACCTGGATGACGCGGCTCACGTCCTTGTAGCTCACCTGGAAGGCGTAGTCTTTGGTCTGGTTGCCCACGGGGGGAGCGGTGAGGAGGACGCCCCCCGGGAGGGTGCGGGAGCGGCTTTCCACGCCGGAGGTGCCCACCGAGAGGCGAAAGGATCCCGAGATGCCCAGGGCCGCGTTTTCGTCTCCTCGGGGGGGCTCAATGCGTCCCACATAGGTGTCGGTGGAGGGGTTGCCCTTGCCGATCTTCCAGCGCGTTTCGCTGGCCACCCGGGCCACTTCCATGGTGTGGATGCCCTCGGCGGCCCGCTGCTCTATGATGACTTCGACGCCCTCGCCGTCCCGGACGGGGTCGAACTCGTTGTCTTCCACCTGGATGTCGAAGAAGCTTTTGTTGCCCTCCATGGGGACGAGCTTGAGGTGACGCACTTCCTGCCCCTGGACCAGCTCCCGGCCATCCAGGTAGATACGGAAGTCTCCGTCGTCGGGGTCACAGGGGCACTTGAGGGAGCAGTTGATGAGCTGGTAAAGGCGGGTCACTTTTAGGTCGCGCTGGTCGTAGAGGTCGTTGGGGTTCCACCCCACGTTCTCCACTTCGGCGATGGTGCGATTTAGGGCCCCCACTTCGTCCAGAAGGGTGTTGACTTCTTCCACCCGGAGCTTGAGCTCTTTGTTCAGGGAAGCGCGAAACTCCTCGCTGTTGGCCACCATTTCCTTCATGAGGGTGGTCATGGTCTGGGCCTTTTGCAGCAGATTTTCCCGGTTTGCCGCGCTATCGGGCATTTTTTCCACTTCCTGCACGGCGGACCAGAAGGAATCCATGGCGGCCTTGAACCCCTGCCCCTGGGCCCCCGCCACTTCGGTGGGGGACTCCAGGTCGGCGTTGGGTTCGTGGACGAAGAGCTCGATGGTGTGGAGCACGTCGGCGATCTTGTCCCAGTACCCCTTGGTGGTGCCCTCCTGGTTGTACTGGGTGTCCAAAAACAGGTCGCGGAGGCGCCGGACCGCGTCCACCCCTACCCCGGTGCCGATCTGGCCCGGGAGGCCGGGGCGGTTCAACCCCGGGTCGGTGAAGGGATCGGTGGCGGACACGTCCACCCGCTGCCGAGAGTACCCCTCCACGGCGGCATTGGATATGTTGTGTCCGGCGGTCTCCATGCCCTGGCGGAAATAGGTCAGGGCCCGGCGTCCCATCTCCAGGGGGAAAAAGCTGTTCAGCATCCCTCCAACCTCCTTAAAGGGGCCCTCCGCCGGGGGCGGTGCGGGCGGCGGTCTCTCGTGAAATTCTTTCCTATCCTCGGAAGTCCATGTTCGGGAGGGTCCCCGTCATCGACCCCTCCAAGCGCCGGTATTCCGCCAGGAGGAGCTGCTGAAGGGCCAGACTTTCTTCCACCAGGCGGGAAAGGAGTTGGGTCTCCGCCCGGAGTTGCTTCACCGCCTGGGTAAGGGCCTCGGCCGCTCCCCGAAGGCGCCCCCCCCCTCCGTCCCCCAGGGCCTCGGCCAGGGCCGACACACAGGGGTCGCACCCCAGGGCCGCCGCCAGGCGCCGGGCCTCCCGGTCCCGAGAGGCTTCTTCCGTCCGGGCCTGGGCGGAAATACCCTGCAAGGAGCGCATGAGGTCCTGTAAAACAGGAAGGCGCCCGGACTTGAGCGCCTCCCGCTGCTGCACCACGATCTCCCACATCTGAAGCAGGACTGCGGTCTGACGCCCCATGGCATCGACCAGGGCCGCCTCCAAGGCGCTACACCTCGTCTTTCAGGATGCCCGCCGCCACCAGGTTCGCCGCCACGACCCCCAGCTTCAGCGCGTAACTTCCGCTTTCCACCTGCTGGCGAAGCTGCTCCACTTTTTCCGACCGCACGTCGGGAAGCCTTTCCGCCTCCGCTGTGGCCCGGGAAAGGAGCTTGGAAAATTCGCTGACCTGGACGCCATCCCCCGGTCCCTCTCCCGAGGAGAAGGGGCGGTAGGCGTTTTTCACCTTTTGGGCGGGTAGAGTTCCGGCGATGCCATGGATTCTCTCGATCATATCCCTCACCTCGGCATGATGGCCTTCTGCGATGGCCTTCCTCGATGGCCCTCACGGATAATATCGGCGACGACCCCGGGGGGCTTTAGCGCCCCTGCCCCGGTTTTACGGTGGGTCATCGACGAGAGTAGAGGTCTTTCCGGGAGGCCCGCAGGGTATTTTGATGGACTTTTGCCATGCACTGGGGGCAGAGGTTCCCCCCGGTGATGCGCTCTCCGCAGGATTGGCACCGGCGATCCCGGCGACGAGGGTCTTCGACCTCGGCGATGCGTCCATCGGCCATCAGGGCCTGGATTTTTTTCTCTTCCACTCCCAAAAGATCCGCCAACTGTTCCGCCGTGGGGGCCATCCGGGGGTTCGCCCGCAGAAAGTCCTTCACGTCTTCGTACAGGGCGTCCACCTCCTGGCGGCAATCGGGGCAAAGGGTCCGGTTCTCGGGGCGACAGGCAAAGGCCTTGCCGCAGACCACACAGGCGCACAGATCAAATTTCCTCACCGGGTAATCCCCGCGTTGCATGGGCTATGCCTCCTTCCGACAAACTCCAAGCTACCCAGGCCACCACGGAGCTCCTCCCTCGCCGCGCCGCCCGGGAGCATCGATCCAGGGTGGTCCCCGTGGTGCACACGTCGTCCACCAGCACCACTCCCCCCCGGGGGGGGCCCTCCCATCGAAGGGCTTCCAAGGGGATGTCCCGCCGGGAGGCCTTCACGCGGCGGGACTGGGGATCCCAGTCCTGGGTCCATTGTAACGCATCGACCACGGGAAGGCTCCACTCCCGGCCTAGGCCCCGGGCGATTTCTTCCGACTGGTTGTACCCCCGGGAGCTTCCCCGGTGCAGGGGTACGGGCACCAGGAGGGCGGCGCCCTCCGGAGGGGGAAGGCACCGTCCCAGGCTTGATCCCATCAAGGCTCCCAGGGCGCGCTCTCTCCGGAACTTGAGGCGGTGGACCAGCTCCCGCGCCGGGCCCCCGTAGGGCACGGGGCCCCAGAGGGGTGGGGCGGAATGGGGGAAGCAGGGGTACGCGCCGCCACAGGCCGAGCACCGGGGCCCGAGGTGCGTCGCCAGGGCATCCAGGCATGAAGGGCAGGCGAGCTCTCCCAGGGCACCGCAGCAGGGGCAGACGGCGGGCCAAAGAAAGTGCCGGAAAACGGCGAGGGTTTTCCGGCACAGGGGACCGAGAGAGGGCAGGGGCACGTCAGCCGTTCTTCGAGGCGATTTTTATCCCTGGGGTCACTGGGCGGCGGCCCTCAGGGCTTCGGCCTTGTCCGTGCGCTCCCAAGCGGGCATGGGGTCCAGATCGATGCGTCCCATATGGCCGTAGGCCGCGATGCGGCGGTACTGGGGGCGCCGGAGGTCGAGGTCGCGGATGATGGCGGCGGGGCGGAAGTCGAAGTGCTCCCGCACCATCTCCGTGAGCCTTTCGTCGGGGACCACGCCGGTGCCTGCGGTCTCCACCATGATGGATACGGGGTGGGCCACGCCGATGGCGTAGGCCACCTGGATCTGGCAGCGCTGGGCCAGCCCCGAGGCCACCACGTTCTTGGCGGCGTAGCGGGCCATGTAGGCCGCCGAGCGATCCACCTTGGTGGGGTCTTTTCCGGAAAAGGCTCCCCCGCCGTGGGGAACCACGCCGCCGTAGGTGTCCACGATGATCTTACGCCCCGTGAGGCCCGTGTCCGCCATGGGCCCTCCTAGGACGAAGCGCCCCGTGGGGTTGATCAGCACCCGGGTGCGATGGTCGTAGATCTCGGCGGGAACCACGGGGCGGATGACGTGCTCCGTGAGGTCGGCGGCGATCTGGGCGTGGTCCACGGAGGGGTGGTGCTGGGAGGAGACCACGATGGTATCGGCGTGCACCGCCTTGCCGTCGACGTACTCCAGGGTAACCTGGGTCTTACCGTCCGGGCGCAGATAGGGCAAGATGCACTCCTTGCGCACCACGGAGAGACGCCGGGCCAAACGATGGGCCAGGGCGATGGGCATGGGGAGGAATTCGGGGGTTTCGTCGCAGGCGAAGCCGATCATCATGCCCTGGTCTCCGGCGCCGATCTTGTCGATGGCGTCGTCGTCCATGTCGTTTTCCCGAACCTCCAGGGCCTTATCCACTCCCTGGGCGATGTCGGGGGATTGCTCGTCGATGGCGGTGAGGACCGCACAGGTGTCTCCATCGAAGCCGTACTTGGCCCGGGTGTAGCCTATTTCCTTCACGATGGAACGCGCCAGCCGGGGAATGTCCACATAGCAGGAGGTGGTGATCTCCCCTCCTACCATCACGAGCCCCGTGGTGACGAAGGTCTCACACGCCACCCGCCCCATGGGGTCCTCGGCGAAGATGGCGTCCAGCACGCCATCGGAGATCTGATCCGCCAGCTTGTCGGGGTGTCCCTCGGTGACGGATTCCGAGCTGATCAGATAACGGTGGTTCGTCGGGCAACCTGCCATACACAGCACCTCCAAAAAAAATGCTCCCCTTTCGGCTTAGTCCGGAAGAAGATTAGCCACGGCTCGTACGCTAAGTCCAAGCGACACCCTTTATATCCCTTAAGGGCAAGGGTGTCAAACCGTCCCGGGCTTTGTATCCTTTTTCCTCTTTCTTCCGCCCCTTTCCGCCGCGACGCCCCCCAGGGGAGGTCAGGAGTACTCGATGGGGCGCCTCAGGAGCATGAGGGCCCCCTCTTCGGGGTGAAAACCCAGCCGGACCAGGAAGGGGGCCAGGTCTCGGGTATAGGTCATCACCACGGGGACGGAACGCAGGGCCGGATGGTGCAGGGCGTAATCCAAAAGAGCCGTCCCCAGCCCCTTCCCCTGGTGGTCGGGGTGGACGAGGATGTCCCAGAGGGAGGCCCGGTAGACGAAGTCCGTGAGCACCCGGCAGAAGGCCACCACGCGCCCCTCGAAGTGGGCGCAAAAGCACAGGCTGCTATTTTCCAGCATGAGGCTGATGTCCTCCAGCGCCCGGCTCCTTCCCCACTGGGTAAAGCGATACAGGGCATGCAGGCCCTCGGCATCCACCGCCCTTTTGCTGTCGTAGAAGCGATACTCTCCCAGGGGCATGGCGGGGCGAGGCTAATGACAGGCTTCCGCCGAGACGTACTCCCCCCGGGCCCCCACGGAGAGGCCGCCGCAGATGCGTCGCAGGTCGCCCCCCCGGGCATCCACGGCCACCGGAAGCTGTACCACCTGCCCCGCGCCGCAACAGGGGCACAACCACATGGCCCGGGCCAGGCCGTCCGCATCGGGGGCCCCGGCCAGGATTTTCATCTCACCACAATTCTGACACGACACAATCAACACCGTCACGCGCCACCTTCCTGTTTTTTTGGATCTCGGCCCTAGGACTCCGGGACCCGGAGTTTGACCCTCAGGGGCCCTTCGGTGAAAATCTCTCCCAAGGTAACCACCGCCATCTCCACGGACTCCGCCGAGGCGGTCAGCCGTCGCACCCCCTCCGCCAGGTCTCCCGCATCGATTTCTCCCACGTCCCCCGTGAGGGGGTTGCGCAGGACTCCCCGGGCCGCCGCCTCCTGCCCCACGTCGCGAAGGAAGATCGACAAGGCGAGCTCCGCATCGTTTTTGTCCATGGAGGCCGGAAAGGTCTTCGTGGCCAACACCGCCCCCGCTTCGTAGATCTTTTTGCTCTCCAGGGGTTCCAGGCGCACCTGGACCGCTTCGCCGCGCAGGGCGTTGGCCGACACCACGAGGCGCAACGCCACCCGCTGCCCTTCGTGGGCTTCTAGGTAGGATTCCACCTGGGATTCGGCCCTCTCGGGCACCACCACCTCGGGGGTCGGCTCCCCGGCGGGCATGTTACGGTGAAGGAAAAGGCGCGCCCGGGCCTTCATGTGTTCCAGGGCCCGCCGCAGGGCAGCCCCATCGGCTCCGGCCTCCAGGGGGCCCTGGGCCACCACCTCCCCGGCCCGGGCCACGATCCAGCCCTCCCGGACCTTCATCAGGCGCTGCCGGGTATCTTCGATCTCGCGCTCCAGGGAGGCCCTTTGGTTCTGGAGTCCCTCGAGGTCCCGCTGCAGGGCGGCCCTCTCCGTCTGGAGTTTGTCCCGGTCCTGTTCCAGCTCCCGCCGGATCTCTTCCGCCCGGGAGGCGCGCTCCTGGGCCGACTGGACCTGTTCTTCCATGGCCTTCAGGGCCAGGCTGCTCTGGGCCAAGGCCCGCTCCGCCTCGCCGGTGCGGCGCTGCTTTTCGATGAGCTCCCCTTGGCTGTCAAAGAGGCGCTTTTCCAGGTCGGCGTACTCCTCCCGGCTATCTTGCAGCTGGCTGGTGAGTTCGGCAATCTGACGCTGCACCATTTTCATGCTGAAGAGGGCCGTGCGCACCGTGTCGCTGGTCGCCGAGAGCACTCCCAGGGTGACCACCGTGATGAGCACCCCCGTGAAGGCGGTCACCACCGAGGAGGTGTGCTTGGGGCGCAGCCCCAGAACGGAGATGCGCCGTTTGCCGATGCGCATTCCCAACCGGTCGCCCACGTAGGCCACCACGGCGCTCAAGGCGATGAGAGAAAATATCAGGCTCCAGTTCATCTCCCCCAGGATTCCCAAGATCCTCCCCCCTCTTCAATGTAGAGTATCGCATTTTGTCCCGTTTTCGGCAATCGGAGAAAAAGGGGGGGGGCGTCTCCCACGCGCCCCGGATCCTCCGCCAGCCCCCTCCCGGGGAAAAGCCGAAGGGGAGGGGCCTTCGGGGCCCCTCCCCTTCGATGGACGCCCCTCCAGGGGGGTTAGCCCATTTTCTTCAACACCTCTCGGGAGATCTCCATGCTGCGGTCGATGGCCTCCACCGGCACGTTGAGGGCGGGACGATAGCGCATGGAGACGTTGCCGCAGGGGAGGATGAGCATCTTTTTCTCCCAGCATCCCACCTTGAATTCGTTGCGCCGCTTCTCACAGGGGAAATCGTAGGCGCACATGAGCCCCTTACCCCGGACGTTGGAGATGAGGTGAGGAAACTCGGCCTCGAGCTCCTGGAGCCCCTTCATCAGCCGGGGGCCCGTCACTGTGGCGACGTGATCCAACACCTTCTCGTCCCGGTAGATCTCCAGATAGCGCGTGGCCCGCACCATATCGGCGACGGTGCCCCCCCAGGTGGAGTTGATGCGGCTGGAAACGGCGAAGCAGTTGTCGGGGACCTGGTCGATCCGGGGACCCACGGCGATGCCGCAAACCTGGGCCTTCTTGCCAAAGGCAAAGATGTCGGGGGTCACGCCGTGGTGCTCGAAGGCCCACATTTTCCCCGTGATGCCCATGCCGCACTGCACTTCGTCGAAGATGAGGAGCAGGTCGTGGGCGTCGCAGATATGCCGCAGGGCCTGGAGAAACTCGGAGCGGAAGTGGTTGTCTCCCCCCTCGCCCTGGATGGTTTCGATGATGATGGCACAGACGTCGTTGGGGTTATTGGCCAGGGCCCGTTCGATCTGGTTGATGGCCGTGCGCTCGAGCCACTCCACCTCCCCCAGATGTCGCTCCAGAGGCCAGGTGATCTTGGGATTCAGCACCCGGGGCCAGTCCGTGAACTTGGCGAACATCTGGTGTTTGTTGGGGTCGTTGGTGTTGGTGAGGGAGAGGGTGTAACCGCTCCGGCCGTGAAAGGCTTCGTTGAAGTGGAGGATCTTGGTCCCTCGGGAGCCGTTATAGGCCTCTCCTTGGGAGATCTTGCCCGAGGCCAGGAGGCGCCGGACCTTCCAGTCCATGGCTACCTTGAGGGCGTTTTCCACCGCCAGGGAGCCATAGTCCACGAAAAAGAGGTGCTTGAAGGGCGGAGGCACCGCCACCTCTCCGAAGGTCTTGACGAACTCCCCCATCTCCCGGGTGTAGATGTCGGAGTTGGCCACCTTGTTGATGGCGGACCGGAAGATCTTTTCTTTGAACTCATCGCTGGCGAGCTTGGGATGGTTCATGCCAAAGGGAGACGAGGCAAAAAAGGTGTAAAAATCGAGCCACTCGTCGCCCGTGCAGGCATCCACTATGGTGCTACCCTGGGACTTCTCCATGTCTATCACGATGTCAAAGCCATCCCGGAGCATCCACCGTTCAATAGCCGGAAAGACCTCCTCCGCCGCCACGTGCCACTTGCAACCCGACATACCACATCGCCTCCCCTTTCTTCGCACTGACGCTTCGCCAATGCGCTGCATACTTTTTTAAAATTGCGGAAAAAACGCCCCGCCTCCTCCCATTTCCCCCGGGCGAGACCGGGTCTATCCTAGGGCATCGCTTCCTATGGCGCAAGGGGAGATTTTTTTTACTCTTGCATTTACTAAAAAGATTGCGATCAATGCCCCTCATCCTTCCTCCGGGCCCGGAGGGAGGACGGCGCCGTCGAGCTCGCAGGGCCAGGCCGATACGATGATTTTTCCGGTAAACTTGGCCACGTGCTTCTGCCTAAGGGGGATCTCGTGATGGGCCGCATGGAGCTCGTGAAAAAAGATCGAGAGCTGGCGGGGGGTGGGGCCATCGCAGAGCATGACGACCCAAAGGCGGCGCCCCACTTCCAGGGGCTCGCCTTCCGACACCATGAGTTCGCTCCTCAGGACCATGTACTTCACCCGGGGGTGCGACGACCGGACAAAGCGAAGGTAGCGACGGGCCTCCTGAGAGGAGGAAAAGACCTCGGCGGAGACCACCCGGTCTTCGTTCACGTCCGCTCCCACCACCACGCTGAGGATCATTTTGCGCGTCTTTTTCTTGCCGGTCTCCAGGGGGGCCATCTGACGCCTCCTCTCGCGCAAAAATAACGGGGGGCTCTCCCCGGGCCATGATAGCAAAGATTGGCGTCAGTAAAAGGGGGGCGTCATTCCGCCCGCCGCCTGAAGACCATGAGGCTCACCGTGGCAAAGATCGCGATGAGCACTCCCAGAGCCCGTGCGTCTCCCCCCAAGGCGTCCCACCCCGCCCCTTTTAGCATGATGCCCCGGGCGATGCGCAGAAAGTACGTGAGGGGTAAAATACGGCTGAACTGAAAGAAAATCTCGGGCATGGCCTCCCGGGGAAAGACAAAGCCCGACAGCAGGATGCTGGGCAAGAAGGTGAAAAATGACATCTGGGTGGCCTGCATCTGGGTGCGGGCCACGGTGGAGATCAAAATGCCCAAAAACAGATTGGCGGCGATGAAGGGCAGGGTCAGGAGGTAGAGAAGGGTCAGGCTTCCCCGCACGGGGACGTCAAAAAAAACCACCCCCACCGCGAGGCCCAGGGAAAGCTGGATGTACCCCACGATCACGTAGGGAAGAACTTTTCCCAGCATGATCTCCAGGGGGCGCACCGGCGTCACCACGAGCTGCTCCATGGTGCCCTGCTCCCGCTCCCGCACCAGCGCCGCCGCAGTGATCATGACCATGGTCATGGTGAGAATCATGCCCAGGGTGCCCGGCACCATGTAGAAGGGGGAAACGAAGTCCGGATTGTACCAGGCCCGCAGCCGCAGGTCGTAGACCGTCATGGGGGTCATGCCCCAACGGGCCATGAGCTCCTGCCCCTTGACCATCCCCAGCATCTGGGCCGCCGAAATGGCGCTGCCTGCGGACATGGAGTCCGACGCGTCCACCACCACCTGGAGGGGGGCTCCCTGACGTCGCTGGAGGCGCGGAGCGAAATCCGGAGGAAAAACGATACCCACGCTGGCGGCACCGCTCTGAAGCCCTTTTTCAATCTCCGAAAAGCTCTCCACTTCGCGCAACACGTCGAAATATCCCGTGGCCACAAAGGCGTCCCGCATCTCCCGGCTCTCGGCGGACCGGGACTGGTCGAACACCAGGGTGGCCAGATGTTTTACCTCGGTGTTGATGGCAAAGCCAAAGATGATGAGCTG